>JAUPTV010000160.1 GCA_030917925.1 Pseudomonadota bacterium | reverse complement strand
TGCCATTTTTTACAACATTGACGGAATGACAATTAGGACAAATCATCGTTCTTTACTCACTCTATTGGTTACTACTAAAATCATACCATAAATTAATCACTACTTTCTACAGGACTACCCATGTGGTAATGCCTGGAAGCATTCCCAAAATTTGCGAGAAACAAAATGCCTCACAATTCCCGCGCCTGACCATTGTGGTATTCAGCGAGCGCTTCTGCGGCCAGTGCATCAAGCTTACCCGCAGCGGCATCAGCTTCAATCTGCGCGTCCCAAGCATCAGCGTCGAATCGGGCATACCAATAACGAAACTTGGCAAGTTCTTCAGGTGGTAGTTGCTCTACAGATTGTTCAACAAATTCTGCTGTAAGCATTTTCTCTCCAAGTATCAAATTTACCGTAAAAGTCGTGGGTTGCCATCTTTTGTATTACTACAACACCCAATCGCACGGTCTCCTGTGCAGCAAACAGTTAGGCGTCTTGGCGGTTCAACTTGTTCACTGATTACAACACACCCTTGGGATACGACCCCAGTACCCGGAACAGACTGGCCTGATCGCGCAATTCGGCGAGTGCGCTGGCCACTGACTCATCCTGAGCATGGCCATCAAGGTCAATGAAAAACACATAGTCCCACATGCCGCGCCGCGAAGGCCGCGATTCAATCCGGTTCATGCTGACATTGTGCCGAGCCAGCGGCTCCAGCAACTTGAACAACGCGCCAGGCCGATTGAGCGAAGCGTCCGCGTTGAGCGACAGGTTATGCATTGGATGGTTCGGTACACTAAACAGGAATAAAAAGGGTAGAGGTAGATATTTTCGTTTGAAGAGCTTGAATAATCTGTTCCAATTCAATCCGTGCTTCCGCCTGAAGCCCAAGGCAAAGACCAATTCCGTCCGCATCGGTACTCAAGCGTGATTGCATCGTGAGTTTGTATGAGTTGTCGGCCTGTACATCCATCCGGTATGCGTGCAAGTGCATGGAGTCGCCGATACTTGCGGGATTGCGAAGATGGTCAAATTTGAATGCGCGGCTCATATAATTCAGTAACTGGTCTTGAATCACCAATACCAACTTCTTATTCACATGCTCAAAAGTATTAATCTTGTGGTGCATCTGAACCAGAATGGTCTTTGCTGTCATCTTCCAGTTCATGCCAAAGGTCTTGTCCGAATCTTCTCCATCGTCGCCGCGAGAAACACCCAACTCCTTCAGCAATATCTGACGCTCAGGCCATACGGTGCCAGTGGTATCAAGCGTTTGAAGCTCAATACCCACAAAATCCTTTACCTTGCCGCCCTTCACTGACACAAGGAAGTAATCGACGCTGCCGCCGGGAATGGAAACCTCAGAAACTACATGAAGTTCATTTCCGGGTTCATGCGTGGTTAATAGGTGAAAACAATCCGTGAATATCTGTCTACGCTCAATCAGTCGAGTTGGGCAAATGATGACGGGTTCTGGCTCTCGCCCATAAAGGACGGTGCATGAACCAATGACAGTATCTGGGTCACTTTTGCGAATCTTGTAGCATTTCTTATTTAAATAGACGCATTGCTGTCCGGTCACAATGGCCTTCCAGTCCACGTCGGGTTTTGCCACTGACTGGCCAAATAGCTCAACCACTTTGCTCATAATAAAGACTCGCATCTTTCTTGGGTTAGTTCCAAGTAGCGGCGTGAGATATCAATTCCTACGGACTTCCGGTCAAGATTTCGTGCGGCAATAAGTGTTGTTCCAGTTCCACAGAAGGGGTCAAGCACCGTGCCACCCTCGGGACAAGTGGCCAGCAATGGAAGGTAGCAAAGATCGACAGGGTAAGGCGCAAAGTGAGTTTCCCGATGCTGAGTATCTTCGGGGAGTATGTCCCATACGTCACTGGGCTTGCTGCCTTTGGGGTGGTATTTAAGGAAATAAAAACCCTTGTCACGAAGCTCCTTTGCACGGCCGGATACTTTTTCGCTATCTGAGTGTGTAGCGCGTTGCTGGCCACGAATAATCATCCTGAAATCAGACGCACGGCCAGAGCTTATATCGGCCAACATTTGCTCAAGAGCCGAGAAAGCCGCTGATTTTTCGGTATCAGAAAGGGCGGTTGACAACTCAATCTGGCGCTTGTACCGAACACCGGAAACACCAGTAGCGGATACGATTGCACCGTTGACAACTTTTGACTTGCGCGGCTTTGAGCGAATGGCATCGGCGTTGTAGTAGTAACTCTTAGCCTGCTTCACAAAGTGAAAGACATTTTCATGGGCATTGCCGAGGCGATCTTTGCTGTTGTCCATTCCCCCTTTTAGCTTATTCCAAATCACGCTGTTACGCAGAATCCAGCCTTGATTATCTACAAGCTCAAAGGCAACACGCCAAGGCACACCGACTAAACCTTTGCCGTTGTAGCTATCGCCAAGGTTTAACCAGAAAGAGCCTTCTGGTTTTAGCACCCGCTTTAATTGAGCGAAAACGGTAGCCAAATGCTTGACGAAATCCCGATAATCGCTTTCCAGGCCGATGCCGCCGTTTTCGTACTCACGCTTGCCCCAATAGGGTGGTGACGTCATGGCAAAATCAATGCAGGCATCAGGCAAATCGCACAATATAGCCGCCGCATCACCACTCAGCAGTAAAGGAGATTTTGTGGTGTTGCTTTGATGGGCAATAAAGGCTTTCTTGAAGTTTTCGCTGACAATTTCACCAGAAATCTTAGAGATGCGTGTTGTAGAGGGTGAACTATTTAAAGTCGCCCAAGCATCTACACCTAATGTGTCCAAGAGTTCCATTATTTATAGCTTCTCTTCATTCACTAACTGGCGTCTTGGCGGTTCAGCTTTTCTACTGATTACAACACACCTTTGGGATACGACCCCAGCACACGGAACAGACTGGCCTGATCGCGCAATTCCGTGAGTGCACTGGCCACTGATTCATCCTGAGCATGACCATCAAGGTCAATGAAAAAAACATAATCCCACATGCCGCGTCGCGACGGCCGCGATTCAATCCGGTTCATGCTGACATTGTGCCGGGCCAACGGCTCCAGCAATTTAAACAGCGTACCAGGCCGATTAAGTGAAGCAGCCAGCAGCGCGGTTTTATCATCGCCGGAGGGCATAATTGGCTGAGTGCCAATAATCAGAAACCGGGTAGTATTATTCGGCTCATCTTCGATATTACGCACCAGGGTCGGCAGTTCATAAATATCCGCCGCGCATTGCCCGGCAATCGCCGCCGCATCCGCTTCATTCCGCACCCGCAACGCCGCTTCGCCATTGCTGCTGACTTCAATTTGCTCCACGCGGGGCATATTAGAATCCAGCCATTCCCGACACTGCGCCAGGGATTGCCGATGCGAATAAATCCGCCGAATGTCGGTCAACTCTACCGCCCGAGTAATCAGATGATGATTGATGCGCATCTGCACTTCGCCGCAAATCCGCAGCGGTGATTGTAGGAACATATCAAGAGTATGGTTGACCACGCCTTCGGTAGAGTTTTCCACCGGCACCACGCCATAATCGGCGGAACCGGCTTCGACTTCGCGGAATACTTCATCAATCGCCCGCAACGGAATGCTGTGAATCGACTTGCCGAAGTGTTTGAGCGCCGCCGCTTGGGTAAAAGTGCCTTCCGGGCCAAGAAAGGCGATTTTTAGCGGTTCTTCCAAGGCCAGACACGCCGACATGATTTCACGGAACAGGCGCGCCATTTCCTCATTACTCAGCGGTCCCTGATTGGCTTCGATGACCCGCCGCAACACCTGCGCCTCGCGTTCAGGCCGGTAGAAGTTGCCGGTCGCCCCGGCGGCCTGTTTCAGCGCTCCGATATGTTGCGCACACCGCGCCCGGTCGGTAATCAGCGTTTGAATTTGCCGATCCAGCGCGTCAATGCGCTCGCGCAGCGCCTGCAGGCTGTTGGTTTCGCTCATACCGCCTCCTCGTCGTCGCCCGCGCTGGACGCTAGGTTGTCATCGTCTTCGGCCAGCAGATCGCTGCCCACTTCCCCGATATTTTCAATCTTCTCCACCCCGACCAGTTTCTCATCGCTTTGAACGTTAATCAGTTTCACGCCCTGGGTATTGCGGCCAATCAGCGAGATGCCCTCGACCGGCGTGCGCACCAGGGTGCCGCCATCGGTGATCAGCATGATTTCGTCATCATTTTCCACCTGCACCGCGCCAATCACCCGGCCATTGCGTTCCGAAGTCTGGATGGAAATGACGCCCTGACCGCCGCGCCCGCGCAGGGGATAGTCCGCCACCGGCGTGCGCTTGCCGAAACCGTTTTCCGTCACCGTCAGGATGGTGCCTTCGCCCACCACGATCAGTGCGATGACCTTCTGGCCCTCGTCCAGGCGAATGCCCCGCACGCCACAGGCGGAACGGCCCGTATTGCGCACTTCCGTTTCGGTGAAACGCAGTGCCTTGCCCGCGTCGCTGAACAGCATGATGTCGCTTTGGCCGTGGGTCAGCGCCACGTCCACCAGTTGATCGCCGTCGCGTAAATCAATGGCGATGATGCCGCTGGTGCGGGGGCGGGAATATTCCGACAGCGGGGTTTTCTTCACGGTACCAGTGGTCGTAGCAAAAAACACATAGTGGCCGTCATCAAATTCGCGCACCGGCAAGACCGCATTGATCCGTTCGCCTTCTTCCAGCGGCAGCAGATTGACCATGGGGCGACCCCGTGCGGTCCGGCTGGCCTGCGGCAGTTCGTAAACCTTTTTCCAGTACACCCGGCCCCGGTTGGAGAAGCACAGCACGGTGTCGTGGGTACTGGCGATGAACAGCTTGTCCACGAAATCCTCTTCCCGGACCGTCGTCACCGCCCGGCCCCGTCCACCGCGTTTCTGCGCCCGATACAGCGACAGCGACTGGGATTTGACATAGCCAGCGTGGGAGAGCGTCACCACCATGGTTTCTTCGTTAATCAAATCTTCCAGATTGAAGTTCTGCTCATCCGGGAGAATAGTGGTGCGGCGCGGATCGGCATACTGGGCGCGTAATTCAACCAATTCAGCGCGAATCACGGAAGTCAGGCGCTCCGGCACGGTCAGAATATCCAGATAATCAGCAATATGGGTCAGCAATTCCTGGTATTCATCCAGCAACTTGCGCTGTTCCAGACCGGTCAGGCGGTGCAGGCGCAAGTCCAGAATCGCCTGAACCTGGGCAGGCGACAATCGGTAGCCCGCCTCACTCAATCCGTACTCCGCTCCCAAGTCGTCAGGCCGGGACGAATTCGCGCCGGTGCGTTGCAGCAGGTCCGCAACAACCCCCGGTAGCCAGGCCCGCTCCAGCAGGGCAGCGCGGGCGGCGGCCGGATCGGCAGCGGCGCGAATCGTGACGATCAGTGGATCGAGATTGGCCAGAGCGACCATCAAGCCCTCAACGATATGCGCCCGTTCGCGGGCTTTGCGCAGATCGAACACGGTGCGCCGCACCACCACTTCCCGGCGATGCGCCAGGAACGCATCCAGCACCTGTTTAAGATTCAGCAGGCGCGGCTGGCCTTCCACCAGTGCGACCATGTTGACGCCGAACACGCATTGCAGCGAGGTATGCAGGAACAGATTGTTCAGCACCACTTCCGGCGATTCGCCGCGCCGCAATTCAATATAGATGCGCATTCCATCCTTGTCGGATTCATCGCGCAGTTCGGAAATGCCTTCGATTTTCTTCTCTTTGACCAGCTCGGCGATTTTTTCAATGAGCCGCGCCTTGTTCACCTGATAGGGGAGTTCATTGACGATCAGCGCTTGGCGATTGCGCACTTCATCGGTTTCAACCTCGGTTTTGGCGCGCATCTGAATACGCCCGCGCCCGGTCAGGTAAGCGTCGCGGATGCCACTGACACCGTTAATTAGCGCTGCGGTGGGGAAATCCGGCCCCGGCAAATAGCGCATTAATTGGGGAATCGTCAGGCTGGGGTCGTCAATCAGCGCAATGCAGGCATCGACCACTTCGCCGAGATTATGCGGCGGGATATTCGTCGCCATGCCGACCGCAATCCCGGAGGAGCCATTGACCAGCAGATTGGGCAGACGAGTAGGGAATACCGTCGGCTCGTGTTCGGATTCATCGTAATTCGGGACAAAATCGACCGTTTCCTTCTCGAGATCGGCCATGAGTTCGTGCGCAATCCGCGACATGCGGACTTCAGTGTATCTCATCGCGGCAGGTGAATCACCGTCGATAGAATTATGGACAAAAACGCCTGAAGCCAAGAGGAAATTGTGGTATTTGTCGACCGTAATATCATAAACATCAGCAGTTTCATGCAGAATATTCTTGGAGATGATACGGTGGTTATAATGCCGCCCAGCCTCTACCATACCTTCGAAACTACTAAAGTATTCCAGCGCTTTTTTCAAACGTGGAATCCATTGTTGCGAACGCTGTGACTCGTAAAGATTGGGAGTAATCTCTGCGTCGGGAAATGCTTTTATCAGGCTTTGTACATAACCGGCGATTTTCTGGCGCATAACCTGTTGTCGATAATCCGGTTTTTGCCAGTTTTTGTGTAAAGCAGACACCGCTTTTTCATTCAATTCCAGCATCATGTCAGGATTTTGCTGTAACCGGCGGATATTACTATGGTGAACGCTTTGTTTTTGCGCCTCACGAAAGTCGGTATCCTGCCATTGCTGCCTGACCTTTTCCTGATGCAGAGCGCGGGTTTCCGGCTTTTCCCATAAGCGTTTAGCCATATTAGAGAAGTGGTCAGCATTAAACTTGGCTCGATAAACGGGATCTTGCCAATTCTGGCGAACACGCTGACTAATCCTGGCGCGAATATCTTCTGAGGCTAATGCGCGGCAGATAGCTTCTGTAATCTCCACTCGCTTGGCAGGATCACTCCACATCATTCGGCTTTTCTGTGAGATAATTTCTGCAACACGCGCTTTTTCTTCGGGTGAAAGCGGTCTCTTCTCAATTCCAGTTAAAGCCTCAGACATCTTTTCCCGATAATCCGGATCTTGCCACAGTTGCTGCATCCGCTCAGAAATAGCTGCTCCGAGATGCGGATTTTCGGCATAAAGCTCCTTCAAACTTTTTGCTACGCGTGGCCCATTTTGCTGGCGGAAGGTCTCGTCCTGATTTTGGGCGATAAATCGTTGTTGACGAGATTTTCGAACATCAGGATTTTCATCATAATAGCGTTGTACACCCTCTCTCTGTGCTTCCCTGAAGGCAGTCTGGTTCCATAATTCGCCAATGTGCGCAGCATGAAGATGTAGATGCTCAAGAAAAGCCAAGCGTTGGATGTTAGGTGGTGTGTTATCCCATCGATTGAAATTGCTATGATGACGGACAAAGGGTCCGTTAAATTTTGGCGCTGAGCCATTGCGAGCATTGAATTCATCAGCGAGATGATGAACAAACTGGTACTCGCCTAAATTCGGTTGGAATATTCGCAGATAGTCATTTAAACCTTTCTTGATAGGCAATGTGTCAAAAACTCCCGGCATTAAACTATCTTCCGGTGTCAGATCTTTTGCCTCCTTATAAACCCCATCACGCAACATAAAGCGATGATCAGGGGTACAGCATATCACCTCATCATTATCCAAAACTATTTGCAACAACTCCGCCTGATAGCGCGTAATTCGTGAAAAACGGCCTTCTGCGATGACAATATTATTGTTATCGTCAACCGCATAGACGTAGAAAACTTCATCTGAAGGTAATTGAGCCAGTTCGGCGAAGCTCTTTTCGCTTCCATCAGCCAGCTTAATTTTGGTATCGCCTGTAAAACAGCCAAAATTTCCCTGTCCATCCACAAGCATATAACGGAGTGAAAAGGTCTGCGCCATGCGCACGATTGTATCGTAAACGGCTACATCGCCATGTGGATGATATTTTCCAATCGCGTCGCCGACCACACGCGCTGATTTTTTATACGGTTTATTCCAATCATTGTTCAGTTCACTCATAGTGAACAGCGCCCGCCGATGCACCGGCTTGAGGCCATCACGCACATCCGGCAGCGCCCGGCCCACGATCACGCTCATCGCGTAATCCAGATAGGATTGCCGCATTTCGTCTTCAAGATTGACGGGCAAAATTTCTTTAGCAATTTCAGTCATCATGAGCCTCTGAGCAAGCCGGACCCGCCCCGGTGGGCGGTGGTGCGAAAGAACGAATTTTAGCACGAATGGCGCATAATCGGCGTCGAATTGTGCTTGAACCTGGCGGGTTCCGTGTCATCCGGTAATCCGTTTAATCCGTGATTCAGACTTTACGGCAGGGCATTTTCGCGTTGTCGGGTTTGGCGTCTATACTTCGAGGAAATGACCTGATCTTGCAGGGCACCGTGGTGGAACTCATTAAACTGTCTGGAAATCGTAGCGGGTTCGAGCAGGCCGTCCATCAACGGCAAGCTGTGCTTTATCAAGAATTTGTCTGATCGCCAATGACCCCATTTCCCCGTATCGACCAACTCAAGGCGTGTCTGGACGCGCATCGACCGTTGCCGGCAGCGACGCTGGCCAGTCTGCGCGAGGATCTGATGCTGCGCTGGACTTATCATTCCAACGCCATTGAGGGCAATACGCTGACGCTCAATGAAACCAAGGTCGTGCTGGAAGGTATCACCATTGGCGGTAAATCGCTGCGTGAACATTTCGAGGTGATCAATCATCGAGACGCGATTCTTTATGTTGAGGATCTGGTGCGAGGCCAAGAGGCACTGTCGGAGTGGCAGATCAGGAACCTTCACCAATTAGTGCTGAAAAATATCGACAATGGGCAAGCGGGCCGTTACCGAACGGTGGAGGTCAAGATCGCCGGGGCGCGGCATGATCCGCCACCGCATTATCGGGTCGCGGAACAGATGGCTGATTTTCTGGACTGGCATCAACATACGGCGGGTTCATTGCATCCGGTAGCGCGTGCTGCGGCCGTTCATACCCGTCTGGTCCTGATTCATCCATTTATCGACGGTAATGGCCGCACCGCTCGCTTGCTACTCAATCTCGAACTGCTCAAGTCCGGTTACTGGCCGGTCGTGCTGCCCGTTGAGGCGCGGTTGCGATATTACGAAGCCCTGGATGTCGCTTGGGACAACGATCAACCTGGCGACCTGACGCCGATGACCGCTTTAATTGCTGACTACCTTGAACAGGAATTGGATAAGCTGGTTGCTTTTCTAACCGGCATCAGGGGCATCCATAACGACCGCTGTAATCACTAAAAAATTGGCCAGGCACAACGCCAGTCGGTTGTGCGCACGATTTCCTTGGAGGAATTACTGATAAATCCACGCCAGCCGTTGTCAGAATAGCCAGAACCCTTGCCAGGGACGTACTGTATCGTGAAAAACGATGGCGCTGATGATGACCTAACTCAACAGTGAGATGGCGGTATGAACGGCCTTACTGAATTCCCATCAGTTACACTGCAAGGCTATAACACAGCTTGCTATGGGATAAAGCGGCTCACTGTCTGGATATTTTTTATCATTTTTGCGCTGTCTTCCATTGATGCAAGCAGCAGCGCAGACCCGGAACCTATTACGGTTTGCGGCATTACCCTCAACTCGGACAATGAATTTAAGGCGATGCGTCGAGCGTTGGGATCAATCGCTTCTTCGGTCGAGCTTATGCAATATAGAAAGCCGGATGGTCAAATCGAATTTGAGCCAGAACAGTGGTTGGATGAAACCTGTAATACAACCACATACTGTGATGTTGTGGTAATCAGTGGGCATTTTAGTGGTTATTTCGGCCACGAAAGTTTACCCGTGCTTTTACCATTGACCACTCTCGAACGTGGCGCTTGTTCCAATCATTGCGCTGGAATCTTTCAGAATGCCAAAGAGGTCTATCTGCTGGGCTGTCGATCACTGGCGACTGATGATGGTCAGGGGCAAAGCTTGAGTTTAGATAATCCCTTTGCGCGCTTTCAACCATCGTATCGTGACCGGGTGCGCCGCTTGCTTCCCAATGCCGGCTGGATCTATGGTTATACTGCGACCGGACCTTCGGGGCCAACGTTTGAGACGGCGTTTTATCAATCCATTCGCAAACAGCGACGACACTTTGCCAGCCTGAAAGAGCCAACCCCGATAAGTTTGTTGAAACCTAGTCCTTATAAAGCCCATCAATTAGCCTTTACCTTTGGTGCGGATTTTTCAGTTGAGACTCAAATTGACCGAGAACGCTTTTGTCGAGCAACCTATCAAGATTCATCGACCGACAAGTATCGTGCCTACCTCGAACTTCTCTTGCAAACCAATGGTCATAAATACTTATATCCATTGTTGGAAAGCATCAAAAAAAATAGTAATGATGTAATTTTTTTACGCGGAGCCAGTGCAGAATTTTCCTCAGATCTTCACCAAAAATTACTACAATTGAGCGAAAGTGGAATGCCCATTGCGATTCGGATGATGGCTTATCAATTGAGTTATTATTTGAACATTATCAGCTACAATACCCTCAATGGCTGGCACATCAAAGTTTTAAGAGACGTTGAAAAAATGCGGGGTACGGTTTATGAAAAAACCAATGCGGTATGCTTTGCTGGACAAGTTATCCCGCAACTGTCATCCATCTTTAAACCCGGGGTTTTAAGCGATGACCAGTCAGATTTAGCCATGCAGATGGTTGCGTGCCTCTACCCGGAAGACCCGCAGTGGATCAATGTCTTGACCAAAATTTTCCGGCAGGATCCATTGAATTATCGACGCAATTTTGCACAGCAAATCTTAATACGCATTAACGCGCTGCTACCATAAACAATAGTTCAGACAGGTTTCCGCTTATAAATTTTCCTGTGATAGCCGGGGTTCGCTGTGCAGAAATGGACGGCTATCTCATTGACTTTATAGGTATGAAGGTCGTTGCACAGGCCCGTCTGAGACCATGATTTACGCAACGGCTGACCTGCCCTCCCTAATAAGGGCGATGTTCCATCATCCCGGCCATCTTCGCCGCATCCGGTGCCCAAATCACCCCGCGTTCCGTCACCAGCACATCCACCAACTCCGCCGGAGTCACATCAAACGAAGGATTCCAGACATCGACCCCAGCCGCTGCCACTGGTTGCCCCCCCAAGGTCAACAACTCCTCAGCGCTGCGCTGCTCAATAGGAATCCCTCTCCCGTCAGCCATCTCCAGATCAACCGTCGAGGTCGGCGCGACCACCATGAACCGGACGCCGTGATGCCGGGCCGCGACCGCCAGCCCATAAGTGCCAATCTTGTTAGCGACATCGCCATTCGCCGCGATCCGATCCGCCCCGACGATCACCCAGCGCACTTGACCCTGCCGCATCAGCGCCGCTGCCGCACCATCCGCCAGCAGCGTGACCGGAATCCGGTCCTGCACCAGCTCCCAGGCGGTCAACCGCGCTCCCTGCAACCAGGGCCGGGTTTCATCCGCGTAGACCCGTTCAATCAGTCCCGCCGCATAGCCGCTGCGAATCACCCCCAGCGCCGTGCCATAACCACCGGTAGCTAATGCGCCCGCATTGCAATGTGTCAACACCGCCCCCCGTTTCCCCAGTGCCGCTGCGCCCAGTTCGCCCATCTGCCGATTCGCCGCAATATCCTCGGCGTGAATCGCCTGCGCCTCGGCCAGTAACCGCGCTGTCGGGTCGTCAGCGCATTCCGCGATAACGCCCTCCATCCGCCGCAACGCCCAGCACAGATTGACAGCGGTCGGACGGGAGGCGGCCAGTCGCTGCACATCTTCATCAATCAATGTCCGCCAGCGATCCGGATATCTGGCATAGTGCGCACGAGCCGCCAGTACCACGCCATACGCCGCCGCGATACCAATGGCCGGAGCACCGCGCACCACCATGTCGTGGATCGCCTCAGCCACCGCTGCCGCGTCGGTCAGCCGCCGGTAGCAGGTTTCCATCGGCAGCAGGCGCTGGTCCAGCAATTCCAGCGCATCCTCGCGCCAAATAACGGCGCGCACTTGATCTTCATCATGCGATAACATCGATTTGGCGACTCAATTAGGGAAATTTTGGAAAAAACGGCGATTTTGACTGTTGTGATTCAACAACACAACGGATTCCAGGCCGGGGAAAGATCAAAAAATGCTTGCTAAAATGCCTAGATAGCGTGCAAAATATCGACATTTATTGCCGAAACAACATTTTTTGCAATTCTGACACAATGTTGTATGATTACACAATAGAACCGGCGGGTTCCCCGTGCCAACGGAAGCTCGTCGGGTATACTGATTGAGTGGATGGATCGCGGTTCAGCCGGACCGGTCCCCGCGACCTGGAATCTTTGACGTGCCATGCACCGAATTTTCAGTGCCTATTGGGAGAGTATACCGATGAAAGTAAACCTGAATAAACTCAGCCTGGGTCTGGCTGCTTCGATGGTCCTGTTTGCCGCATTGCCTGCGCAGGCCGCCAACAAATACGGCTGCATTTACGCGGTTGATCCTTACGACAAGATCGTCAAGGATCCCTATGGCAATTGCATTCGCACCCCGTTCTGGACTGCTGCGAAGAATATTCCCGAGTGTGGCGGCGTTGCGGCGGTCGAGCCGCCTCCGGCCGCTCCGGTTGTCGAGACCATGACCCTGGGCGCTGACGCCTACTTCGATTTCGACAAGGCCAGTCTGAAGCCCTCCGGTATGGCCAAGCTGGATCGCCTGTCGGCTGACCTGCGCCGGGTCGCTTCAGTGTCCTCTGTGTCGATCGTCGGCCATACGGACAGCAAGGGTACTGAAGCCTACAACCTTCGCCTTGGTCAGCGCCGCGCCGATACCGTGGCCAGCTACCTGACCTCCAAGGGCGTTCCCGCCCGACTGATCACTACCGACAGCCGTGGCAAGTCGGAGCCGGTTGCGCCGAACACCCTGCCGAATGGCCGGGATAACCCGGCGGGCCGTGCGCTGAATCGCCGCGTGGTCATCACCGTGACTGCCAAGGAAAAGGTGATCAGCCAGTAAGCACCGGCTGTTCTACCGTCTGATCGACGCCCCGGTTCGCCGGGGCTTTTTTTTGCGCCCTGGCTACTCGCCGCGATAAAATCCGGCATCCCTATTTGGAGAACGCGTATGCCGCAAGCCGTCGCTACCTTGCTGAAGGCCCGCTGGATCGTTCCGGTCGAACCGGAAGGGCAAGTTCTTGAACATCATGCGCTGGTCATTCAGGATGGCCGCATTCTTGCCCTTTTACCCCAGGCGGAAGCCGCGACCCGTTATCCGGCCGCGACCTGCGTGAATCTGGAACGGCATGTGCTGATGCCCGGTCTAGTCAACGCCCACACGCACGCTAGTATGACCCTGTTGCGTGGGCTGGCCGACGATCTGCCGCTAATGACCTGGTTGCAGGACCATATCTGGCCTGCTGAAGCGCGATGGGTGAATCCGGACTTCGTGCGTGACGGCACCCGGCTGGCGATGGCAGAAATGTTGCGCGGCGGCGTGACCTGCTTCAACGATATGTATTTTTTCCCGGAAATCGCTGCTGCCGCTGCTCGCGAAGCGGGTATGCGCGCCTGTCTGGGGCTGATTGTCCTCGATTTTCCCACCGCCTATGCTCGTGATCGGGATGACTATCTGGCCAAGGGGTTGGCGCTGCATGAAGCCCTGAAGTCTGAGCCGTTGCTGCATACCGCCTTTGCGCCCCATGCGCCCTACACGGTGTCAGCACCCACTTTGGAGCGGATTGGCCGGTTGGCGGCGGATTTGAACCTGCCGGTCCATATCCATGTTCACGAAACCGTGGCCGAAGTCGCGCAATTCGTCGCTGAACACGGTTGTCGGCCTCTGGAACGGCTGGAACAACTTGGCTTGTTATCACCGCATCTGCTGGCGGTCCACATGACCCAATTGGAACCTGCCGAAATTGAGCGCGTTGCCCAGGCGGGCGCCCATGTCGCCCATTGCCCGGAATCCAATCTCAAGTTGGCCAGTGGTTTCTGTCCGGTTGCCCGGCTGGACGCTGCCGGAGTCAATGTCGCTATCGGTACGGACGGCGCGGCCAGCAATAACGATCTCGATCTGTTCGGCGAAATGCGCCTGACCGCCTTGTTGGGCAAGAGCATGGCTGGCGATGCTGCCGTATTGCCCGCCGCACGGGTGCTGAGTATGGCGACGATCCACGGGGCGCGGGCGCTGGGGCTGGCCGCGGAAATCGGTTCACTGGAGCCGGGCAAGTCCGCGGATGTCATTGCGGTGGATCTCAGCGCCCCGGAAACCGAGCCGGTCTACCATCCACTCTCCACGCTGGTTTATGCCGCGAGCCGCCACCAGGTTAGCGATGTCTGGGTGGCGGGTCGCCGCTTGCTGGCCGACCGGCAGTTGACCACTCTGGATGTAGCGGAAATCGTCCAGCGGGCGCGGAGTTGGCGGGAGCAAATTGCCGCTGCCGACCGGGCGTAAAATGCCGTGGCTATCGGTCAAACCGCTACCTTTCTTCCCAACTGGAACTGAAAATGACGACAGCTCAGCCGAACGTGGATGATCACGAAATCGCCAAATTCGAGGAACTCGCCAGCCGCTGGTGGGACCCGGACAGCGAATTCAAACCGCTGCACGACATCAATCCGCTGCGGCTGGACTATATCGACCAACGGGTGGGCGGTCTGGCGGGCAAGCGCACGGTTGATATTGGCTGTGGCGGCGGCATTCTCGCCGAGAGTATGGCGTTGCGCGGCGCACAGGTTCTCGGCATTGACATGGGCGAAGCGCCGCTGGCGGTGGCGCAATTACACCAACTCGAATCCGGCGCGAAGCTGGACTATCAGCGCATCACGGCGGAGGAACTGGCCGAGCGCGAACCTGCCGGTTTCGATGTCGTGACCTGTATGGAAATGCTGGAGCACGTTCCCGATCCGGCCTCGACCATCCGCGCCTGCGCCCAACTGGTCAAACCCGATGGGCATGTGATTTTCTCGACGATTAACCGCAATCCCAAGTCTTATCTGTTCGTCATTATTGGCGTGGAATATGTGCTGCGTATGTTGCCGAAAGGCACCCACGACTACCGCAAGTTTATCCGCCCTTCCGAACTGGACGGCTGGGCGCGGGCCACGGGTTTAAACATCAGAGAATTGACGGGCCTGCACCATAACCCGCTGACCGGTCGCTACTGGCTGGGGCCGGGCGTATCGGTCAATTATATGGTCTACGGTCGGCCCGACACCGCGCCATAAGCGTTGTCTGCGCTGGTCTGAAGACAGACTCAACCGGCACCCAGCAACGCCCGCCAACGACGCCACCACGGTTCGTTCGGCAACCCATTTGCCGAGCATGCCCATACGACCGTGGCATTATCCTGCTGTGGACGTTGATGGGCGGCAATCGCCGCCAGTAATGCCTGACAAGGCGTCTCGTCTACCTGCCGATGGGCCAATATTGCCGTGATTTCCCGCTCATCGAGGGTCAATACGCCATCGCTGGCCAGTAAAATCTGATCGCTATTCCACAACACATGAGCTTGTTGCGACAAATCGATCAAATCCAGCGCATCGCCGGTGACCGCGCTCATCAGCGCATTGCGGTCTGGATGCCGGGCGGCAACGTCCGCCCTGATTTGGCCTTTGGAAACCTGACGCGCCAGGACGCTGCGATAAGCGTGATCCTGATTCAGACGGTATAACCGCCCCTGTCGCCACAGCCAAAGCGGTGAATCCCCGACGCTGACCCAGTACAGACCTTCTTCCGCCAGCACCACCGCCAGCAGGGTGCATCCCATGCCGTTCAGCGCTTCCGGATCGGTGGCGGCTTCCTGCCCCATTTGTGCATTGACCTCAGTCAGTGTGCGAGCGAGACGTTCGGGAATTGTCTCTGCCGGTACCCGATCGTAAGTAGTGATAAAACTGCGCACCGCCAGGGCGCTGGCGCGTGCACCCCCCCGTTCGCCGCCCATCCCATCGGCCAGCACCAGCAACAGATCTCCGGCGTCCAGGGTCGGCGGTAATTCACAGACGCCGTAATCGTCTTCCTGGTGGGCGCGATTGCCCTGCGCCATGCCTTCGTCATGAATCCATGCCGCCATTTCGTTCTCTCCACGTCAATTGTCGGTGCCCTGGCCAAAACGATAGAAGCAAGAATCCTCTGCTGAGTTAATCACCGACCCGGAAATGCAGGCGCACCTCGCCCAGTTCAACGACATCGCCATTTTTAAGAAGCTGGTTTTGAATACGTTGCCCGTTGACCCAGGTACCGTTAGTCGAACCGAGATCGCAAATTTGAAACGAGCCATCGGGCAAATAATGGACTTCAGCATGGCGGCTTGAAACTGAATCATTATCAAAACGAAAATCGTTATTGGGTGATCGACCCAATCGACAGAGCGTGGAGCGAATCCGTAAATCACCTTTGCCTACTGAATCGGTGCGGATAAACCGGGTCCGGGCGGGTATGGTGGGCAGTGGTTCATGTGGCTGGCGTGAAAAAGGCCATAACTTGAGTTTCATTTTTGGTTGAATCCCGTGTCAGTAGGCGCATCCCAGAGTTCGCTGCGCTTTGGCGCTGGCGCAGGTTGCGCCTGAACGGGTTGGGCAGGCGCAGCGACGACTGGTTGCTCCCGGCTTTTTCGGGGAGGTCTTTGCCGGGTGGTTCGGGTTCGCTTCGGCGTCGCCTCGCGCGATGGGGTTTTGGGGGGCGTGACTGGCGTAACGGCCTGTTCCACTGTGGTATCGGTCAGTTCCTGGCCCGAGTCCGTAACCGGGAGGGTCAGCGGTTCAGCCGGAGCGGGTGAGCTGGCGGTTTCTCTAGTCGTCGGCGCTGGTGATTCACCCACGGTTTCAGGCGGTGGCGCAGGAGTTGCGGCGGCAGGCGTCATCGCCGGGGGCGCAGCATCGGGGGTGGCGACGGCAGGCGCGGGGGGTGCCATCGCCGGGGTTTCGGCTGGCGTTGGCGATGGAGTTAATTCGCCATGACCCAAGCTATAACGAGGCGGTGGTTTTTGTTCCAGCACGGGTTCTGGCGTCGGCGTCGGTTGTGGCGATCCGAGCCAGATGATGACCACCGCTGCCGCCATCAGCGCCACACCGCCAGCGAGGATAGCGGGCAGTCGCCAGTTGGATGCGGCGCTACCCGGCGGCAATGCCGGTGGAACTTCAGAGGGTTGTGGGTCTGCCGAGTGGGGAGTGGTGACGGTAGGCAATTGCGTCATATTCAATCTGTCGCCCTGGTCGTCCTCAATCGATGCGTCCAGCGGTATCGCTGGCGGTTGGGTGATGCGTAATTTTCCGGACTCTTTCGCCAGTTTAACCCGTTTGGCCAAGGGCATAATGACGGTCCGATTGTTGTTTTCGCTCTGCGGACCTACCAGCGCCGCCTGCATGTCAGCTACCGTCAGGAACCGCTGTTCCGGACGCACCGCTAGCGCCCGGTCAATCACTTCCAGTAGATAAATGCTATAGCGTCCGGTGCCAACCTTGATCGCGGGTTCCAGGGTATCGTCCAGCAACCGTTCGGCGGCTTCCGGCGGCGTATGTCCGCTGATGCAACGGTACAGCACCGCGCCGAGGGCGTAAATGTCGGTCCAGGTTCCATAACGGTCGGTGCGGGTGGTGTATTGCTCAGGCGGTGAATAACCGGGTGTGACCAGACTGGTCACGCTTTTACTGTGTCGGCTGACCGCCTCCCGCGCCGAGCCAAAGTCGATCAGCATCACCCGATGATCGCTGGCCCGGACATACAGATTGGAGGGCTTGATATCGCGGTGTAGATAACCTTGCGCATGGACGGCGGCCAACGCGGGCAGCACGTCTTCCAGCAGGCGGCGCACGGCGTCTTCATCGAGGGTTTCCCCGTCGCGCAAAATGGCGTTCAACGGTTGGCCTTCCTCGTAATCCATCACGATATAGGCGGTGCCGTGCGCCCGGAAATAGCGCTTGATCCGCACGATATAGGGATGCTGAATGCGCGCCAGCACCCGCGCTTCATCGAGAAAGCGCTCCAGACCCCAGAGATAATCCGACAACTGTTCCTCTGCGCCGCTGGCCTCGCCCTGGGTATTGGGGTAAACCGTGACACCATCCGCATCGCGGAACGACCATTCCACCGGGAAATATTCCTTAATGGCCACCCAGGTTTCCAGATGCGTGTCCAGCGCCTTGTAGGTCACGCCGAAACCACCAGCGCCGAGAATGGAGTCGATGCGGTACTCATCCAGCATACAGGCGGCCGGCAAGGCATTAGCACGGCGGGTGCCGCTCTTGGAAGGCGTGGTTTGCTGAGCGATGGCCATCGGCAAATCCTTGGAAAAAATTAGAAATCTGCGCTGCGCGGCGTCCGTGGGAACGGGATGACATCCCGCACGTTGCTCATGCCGGTCACATAACTGACGGTACGCTCAAAGCCGAGTCCAAAACCGGCATGAGGGACGCTGCCGTAACGGCGCAGATCCCGATACCAATGATAGGCGTTTTTGTCCATTTTCAGTTCTTCCAGTCGCGCATCGAGGACGTCCAGTCGTTCCTCGCGCTGGCTGCCACCAATAATTTCCCCGATGCCCGGAGCCAGCACATCCATGGCGGCCACCGTGCGGCCATCGTCATTGACGCGCATGTAAAAGCTCTTGATAGCCTTGGGGTAGTTCATCAACACCAGGGGCCGACCCACATGGTCCTCGGCGAGATAGCGTTCATGTTCCGACTGGAGGTCCATGCCCCAGTGAATAGGAAACTCGAAGGTTCGTCCGGCCTGTTCCAGGATGCGCACGGCTTCGCTGTAGTCCATGCGCTCAAACGGGGCGTTGACGACCTGTTCCAAGCGTTGAATGCAGGTTTTATCAATCCGCTGAGCGAAGAAGGCGAGATCATCGGCGCGTTCTTCCAGTACCGCCCGGAAGATGAATTTCAACAAGGCTTCCGCCAGATCGGCGTTGGCGTGCAGATCAGCAAAAGCGGTTTCCGGCTCCACCATCCAGAATTCCGCCAGGTGGCGACTGGTGTTGGAATTCTCGGCGCGGAAGGTCGGACCAAAAGTGTAGACCTTGGACAAGGCCAGGCAATAGGCTTCAGCATTGAGCTGGCCGGAGACGGTCAGAAACGTTTCATGTCCGAAGAAATCCTGGTCGAAATCAATGCCGCCTTCGGCAGTTCGCGGAGGATTAACGGCGTCCAGTGTGCTGACCCGGAACAACGCGCCGGCTCCTTCACAATCGCTGCCGGTGATAATGGGCGTGTGGACCCAGCAATAGCCCTGCTCATGGAAAAAGCGCTGAATGGCCTGGGCCAGACTGTGCCGGACCCGCGCAATCGCGCCGATACTGTTGGTGCGGGGCCGTAGATGCGCCACCGTCCGCAGGTATTCGAAGCTGTGCGCTTTGGGCGCGATGGGATAGGTTTCCGGGTCATCGACCCAGCCCACGACCTCGATCCGGTCGGCCCGCAGTTCCACGGTCTGGCCCTTGCCGGTGGAGGCGACCAACTCGCCACTGACGCGCACCGCGCAACCGGCAGTGAGATGCACGACTTCACTGGCGTAGTTGGGCAGATCGGCTGGCGCAATGATCTGTAACGGATCAAAGCAGGAGCCATCATGCACCGTCACGAACGACAGTCCGGCCTTGGAGTCGCGGCGGGTACGCACCCAGCCCTGCACCACGACCGGACTGCCTACCGGAACCTGGCCGCTTAATATTGCAGAAATGGCGTGAGTGGCCATGGATTAGAGCGTTTCCTGATATTTCTCAAAATGCCGCGCCTTAGCCTGACCGATCCAGTCATCACGGCGAATGCGCCCGAGAGATTTGATACTGGCCTCAACCCGGTCGATGTCGGCATCGCTCAACGTCGCCAGTTGCCGATAAGTCGTGATGCCACAGGTGCGCAGTTTCTTTTCCAGCGCTGCGCCAATCCCGTTGATGAGTTTGAGATCGTCACGCGTTGTTGCAACGGGTGGAATAGCCGAGACTGGCGTCGGCGCAACTTCGGGAATGATGGCGACCGGTTCAGGAACAGGCACGGGTTCAGGTTCAGGAACAGGCACGGGTTCAGGTTCAGGTTCAGGTTCAGGCGCAGGTTCAGGCACGGGTTCGGGCACGGGTTCAGGTTCAGGCGCGGGTTCAGGTTCAGGCACGGTTTCAGATTCAGGTTCAGGCGCGGGTTCAGGTTCAGGCGCGGGTTCAGGTTCAGGCGCGACGGCCACAGGTTCAGGCGCGGGTTCGGGTTCAGGCGCGGGTTCGGGTTCAGGCGCAGGTTCAGGTTCAGGCGCGACGGCCACAGGTTCAGGCGCGGGTTCAGGCGTCGGAATAGCCGGAGTCACCGGTTCAGTGGCTACTTCAGGCTCCTGTACAGCCATGGGTTCCATCGTCGGTTCCACCATCGGCGGCGATGATGTCAGGCCGGTCCGGTCCGGGTAGGCGAAGCCACCCCGGCGCAGAACGCTGAAATACTCGTCCCACCACTGGTTTTGTGTCTGAATCCAGCGTTGCAGCACTTCCTCCATCTGCCGCACCCAGGCGGCCATCATCTCCGGCGTTCCCCGTTCCTCAGCCACCCGCTGCACCCACTGTTCGACCCAGGCGACTTCCTGTTCAAGGGTCTGTTTAACCGCAGATTCCCAGGTGTCCAGGTTTTTCAGATAGGTTTCGCGCCAGGCCTCAACCCCGGCTGGCGGCTGGAAGGGTATTGCTGAACACAGGCTTTCCCACAGGCGCTTCTGGGCGTCGGTCCAGGTTTTGAAGATGTCCTCATTGATCCACGACTTCACGGTTACGCTCCTCCACAGGTATTTCAGATATTTTCGTTGATATTTTTCTTAATGTCTCGCTTCACAAGATTATAAGACAGTGTGATTTGACCCTGCCGTTTTTAAATGCCATATTGCCGCGCTTCATCGCCCTGGGTATAACCCCGGCTATTCCCATCCTGGCTTCAACCCCATCCACTAAAGTTGCAAGATGAAACGAGAACCGATCAGCCCCTATTTTGATATTCGGAGAGACGCCGAAGGCCGTGAGTACATGGAAGTTTACCTGGAAGGCATTGCCCTGTTGCGGTTAGTACTCAGCAACAAGGGGACCGCTTTTACCGAGGACGAACGGGTCGCCCTGGGGCTGGATGGTCTGCTGCCGCCGCAAGTCAATACACTGGAGCAACAGGTCGAGCGGGTCTATCGCGGTTTTCTGCGCGAACCTGATCCCATTTCCAAGTATCAGTATCTGCGGGCGCTACAGGAACGCGCTGAAACACTGTTCTACGCCCTGCTGGAAAAGCACCTCGAAGAGATGATGCCCATCATCTATACCCCGACCGTGGGTCAGGCGGTGCAACAGTTTAGCCACCTCTACCAGAATCCGCGTGGACTGTCGTTCTCGCCGCTTAACATCGACCGCGCCGCCAAAGTGGTGCGCAATTTCCCGTGGAACGATGTGCGGATGATCGTCGCTACCGATTCCTCGGCCATTCTCGGCATTGGCGATCAGGGTTACGGCGGGCTGGCCATCGCGATTGGTAAACTGGCGCTTTACACGATTGGCGGTGGCATTGATCCCTTCCATACCATGCCGGTCAAGCTCGATGTTGGCACCGACCGACTGGAGTTGCTCAACGATGAGTTTTATCTCGGCGTTCGGCAACGACGGTTGCGTGGTGAACGGTACCTGGCCTTTTTGGACAAATTCGTCAAAGCCATTAGCGACCGTTGGCCCCGGGCCGTGATCCAGTGGGAAGATCTGGCCAAGGATGTCGCCTTCACCGTCCTTGAGCGTTACCGTAAGCAAATCCCCTCGTTTAACGACGATATTCAGGGGACGGGAGCCGTCGCACTGGCGGGCCTGATTACCGCCAGTCGGTTGAAAGGCGAGTCGTTGCGCGATCAGCGGATCATCATTTACGGCGCGGGTGCGGGCGGAGTGGGCGTCGCCTGGGCCATTACCCAGGGCTTGATGCGCGAAGGCTTGAGCCGCGAAGAAGCCCGCGACCGGGTTTGCGTCCTGGACTCCCACGGTCTGCTGGTGGAAGGGCGCAATACCGATGCGTACAAGCAGGATTATCGGCAACCCCGTGAGAAGGTGGCCGACTGGTCGATTGCCAATGACGTTCCCACCCTGCTGGAAACGATTGAACACACCAGGGCGACCGCCCTGCTGGGCTTGAGCGGCCAGACCGGCGCCTTTAATCACCCCATCGTGCAGGCCATGGCGCGTAACGCCACTCGCCCGATGATCTTCCCGCTGTCCAATCCGACCTCGGCTTGTGAGGCGTTGCCGGAAGACATTCTGGAATGGAGCGAAGGACGGGCCATCGTGGCGACCGGCAGTCCCTTCCCGGATGTGGTCCGCGATGGTCAGACCCATCACATTGGTCAGGGCAACAACGCCTTTATCTTTCCAGGGTTGGGCTTTGGTGTCGTACTGGCCGAGTGCCGGGAAATTACCGACAGCATGGTGCTGGAAGCCGCTTATGCGCTGGCGGAATACACCACAGTCGCGTATTTGCAAACCGGACGCATTTACCCGCCGGTGTGTGAGTTGCACGAAGTGAGTATCCGGGTCGGGGCGCGAGTGATTGAACAGGCGCTGCAGGAAGGCGTGGCGGGCAAAACCGACTTGGCCGGGCGCGATCTGGATACCTATTTGCGCACCCGGTTCTGGAAGCCGCGCTATCTGCCCATCGTGCGCGGCGACCACACCGTCATGATCGATCATCCGGGCTATCCGAAAGCGGAGTAGGGGAACTGGGTGCCAGGTCCGCTATTCCACCGACACGCCGAAACCGGAGCTTTCCAACTGACCACGGGTTACCAGTGGGACGGAACTTTCATAAGTCCGCCGTAGCCGCTGACTGACCCGCGCTGACAATTCCGCTGATCCTGACGCGGCGTTCCGCACTGTGAAACGCAAGGTAATTCCCGTCGACCGATAGACCTGCAGGGCACCCTCCAGCAGGCTGTCACGAGTCGCGATCTGCCCGGCATAACGGCTTAATACCCGCTGCACCTCGGAACGGTCTGCGCCACTGATGGCGCTGTCCACCTGTACGGAGCCGATGCGCCATGTTCCAGGACGGGTAGCCGGCTGGGAGGGCGGCGTGGCGCTCGCACTCACGGTTTGTTCCAGAGTCACCGATTCCGTCACATCGCTATCGATAACCCTGACCGATGTTTGCCGGGTTTCATACCCGCGTCGGCTGACTTCAACCGTATAGCTGCCCGGTGGCAGCAGTACACCCGACCGGTAGGTGAAGGAGGAGTTAACCAGCCGCACCCGGGCATTCGCCGGACTGGTTCGCACGGTCAACCGATATTGCGTGGGTTTTACCGGTTCGGGTGCCTTGATCAGCGTCACCGGCACGGTCACGTCGCTGTCCGCGATCCGCACGGTGACCCGCTGCGATTCATAGCCGGACCGGGACACCTGCACGGTATAACTGCCTGGAGCCAGCGCGACGCCGGGGCGGTACGCGGTGCGAATCCCCGACAATTGCACCCGGGCATCCGAGGGTTCTGTGCGTACCGTTAATCGATATTGCTGGGGTTCCGGTTCCCGAACCAGTTTGACCGGCATCGTCATGTCGCTATCCGCGAGCCGCACCGTGACGCGCTGCGTCTCATAGCCCGACTGACTGACTTCGACCGTATAGTTGCCCGGCTGCAACGCCACGCCGGGTCGGTAGGCAGCGCGAATGCCGAGCAATTTGACCTTGGCAGTCGGCGGATCAGGCCGCACTGTTAATCGATACTCCGTCGGCTCCACCGGTTCAGGCGATTTGACCAGCTTCACCGGCAAGGTCACATCGCTATCCACAATCCGTGCCGTGATCCGCTGCGCTTCATAACCAGACTGGCTGATTTCCACGGTATAACTGCCCGGCGGCAAGGCGACGCCCGGTTGATAGGGCGTCTTAATGTCTGACAATCGAACGGTGGCTTGGGGAGGATCGGTTTGTACCGTCAAGCGATACTGAGACGGCGGCTGTTTTTCCAGCGTTACCGGGATCGTTAACGCGCTATCGACGATCTGCACCGGGATCATGCGGGAAACATAGCCCTCTTTCGCCACTTCGATTTCATAGCGGCCCGGCACCAGTTTGATCCCCGGCTGATAAGTGGATGAATCATCCAGCAGCCGGATTTTTGCGTCGGCTGGTTCGGCGCGCACGGTCAATCCGTAAGTCGGCGGCGCTTCCGGGGGCGTGGTAATCATCGCCGCCAGTTCATTGACCTTGATTTGAATGGTGTCGATGTCCTGGCCCTGAATCTGGCCGCTGCGCAGCAGGGACGCGGTTTTCGTGTCAATCAGTCGCGCCGTGACGGTAATCAGATCGCCGGGCTTGCTGACCGCCCCGATCACCACCGCGTCCAAACCATAACGCTGGCCCAGATCAGCGGCAGTTCGGGGATCGAGCAGCCCGGTATAACCCAGTTCCTGGTCCTGAGCCTTGGCGATTTTGGCGACGGCGGACAGTGATAATCGATCCTTCAGGTTAAAACGCCCGCTGTTGGCGATGGCCGACATCATCAAATCAGCGATAATGGCACCGGACTGTTCGTGCATATCGCCCATCACGCTGAATTCGACGACAGCTACGTTCATTCGTGTTTCAGGAGCTGCCGCCTGTGCAGCAGGCATCAGTCCCGCTATTAACAGTATCCAGACCAGCCCCAGCCCTCTCATCACCGTTTTGCGCATAGCGTTTGCTCCATCAGCTTGCCGATTCAAGGTTCCAGCACCAGGCGAAATCCAATATCGGACCGCCATTTGCCATATTCCGGAGCAGCAGGAAACCGGTAAGCGAAGCGCACCAGTCCGGGATAATCCGACCAGGAGCCGCCACGCAATACCCGCCGTCCGCCCGTCGTGGCCTGCGGGTTGGCGCAACGGGTTTCGCCGCCAGCGTAGGCGCTGTCATATTCGGAACAGGTCCATTCTGCAACATTGCCCAACAGATCGTGCAAGCCAAACGCATTCGCAGCATACTGGCCCACCGGCGCGGCGGCGACCTGGCCATCCTGGCAAGGGTAGTTGGCCCAGTTGAACGGTTTGGCCTGACGGGCAGTTTCGTCGTAAATATTGGCGTAACGGCAAGCCTGATTCGGATCGTTGCCCCAATAACGAGAACCGGTCTGGCCGGCGCGGGCCGCATATTCCCATTCCGCTTCGGTGGGCAGGCGATAGCGCAGGCTGCCGGCCTTGCTGGACAACCCGTCTGCATAGTTGCCTGCCTCCTGCCAACTGACCCGGACCACCGGTTGATCGGGCGCATTCAGGCGGTAGGATTCATAAACGCCGCTATCGTGATTGCTCGCAAATTGCCGGTACTGGGCATTGGTCACCTCGGTCTTGCCCATCCAGAATCCCTTCAGGCACACCTGGTGCAACACTTCATTGGCGCTGCGATCCGGTTCATTCTCCGGACTGCCCATATTAAAACAGCCCGGCGCAATCCAGATGAATTCCATGCCCGTCGTGGGATCAGCGTAAACCTGGCCGGGTTGTGGATCGGCAGGCAGTCCACTGGCGGCGGGTTTAACCGGTGGCAGAACGGGTTTAACCGGCGGCGCGACTGGTGGGGGTTCATTTGGAGAAGGGGTGGTCTGCGCCATCCAGATACCGATCCCGACCGCGACGATGGCGACGGTCAGCGCCAGCCCACCGATGAGCTTCCAGGGTAGTCCCGGTTTTCGGGAAGGCGGCGCAACTTTGGGCGGTGCCAGCAGTTCGCCCACAGCGACGGGTCGCAGTTTTTCACCGCTCCGATGCAGATCCGGGCGCAACGGGAGTTCCAGTTTAACCGTGCGCTCATCATCGTCATCGACCACGGGCGGCGGCGCGGTCAGCGCCTCGCGCATCTGGCTGATGCTTTGGAACCGCTTCTCGGGGCGAACGGCTATAGCTCGGTCAATTAACCGCAGCAGAGCCGGGTTATAACGTCCAGCCGCCACTTTTTCAGCAGGTTGCAGGGGATCATCCAGGACCCGCGCCGGTGCTTCGATAGGCGCTATACCGGCTACACAGTGGTAAAGCACCGTGCCCAGGGCATAAATATCCGTCCAGGGACCATAGCCCTTGCCATCGACCAGATATTGCTCAATCGGTGAATAGCCCGGCGAGAACACGCTAGTCACGCTTTTACTGCGTCGGCCTAGCGCCTGACGGGCGGCGCCGAAATCAATCAGAATGGTTCGCCCATCCGAGCGCCGGTACAGATTGGCCGGCTTGATATCACGATGCAGATAGCCCAGAGCATGTACAGCCTCTAGCGCGGGTAAGATATCCTCGACTAACCGGCGAATCTGTTCCTCCGGTAAGGTCTTGTCCCGCTGGAGGAGCTGACTCAGCGGTTCCCCATCCTCATAATCCATCACGATGTAGGCGGTGCCATTGGCCTCGAAGAAATCCCGCACCCGCACGACGCCGGGGTGGTTGACCTGGGCCAGGGTCTGGGCTTCCGTGAGAAAACGCTCCAGTCCCCATGTGTAGCAGGCATCCTCGCCCGCTTCTGAAGTCGGCAAACCGCCCTGGGTATTTGAGAGAACATTGACCTCGTCGCGATCTCGATAGGACCATTCGACCGGGAAATATTCCTTAATGGCGGCCCGCGTGCGCAGCGCTTCATGCACCGCCTTGTAGGTAATTCCGAATCCGCCCGCGCCCAGCACGGATTCAATGCGGTATTGATGCAGACGATGGCCAATCGGCAATGTGTTGGATTTTTTGCTCATAGCGTCCTAATCGTGGCATCAGCGGGCGTTCCCAGCCGGACTGCGTGATCGCTGCGATGCTTCCAAACCATCGGCAATCTTACCGGGATCGCCCCTCTTGATTGAAATGATTCCAATGATCTTGCCAATGCGAAGGGATGACCGATCATACGGCCCGGCCCAAAAGGTTCAGGGCAATTCTCGCACCAGACGGAATCCGAGAAAATAATCCCGGAACTCCGGACGGTTGCGATGCCGGTCGGCGGAACGCACATTACGCGGCTCGTCGCTCCAGGAACCGCCGCGCACGACCATTTCCTGTTCGCCGACCGGTTCCTGGCAACGCTGGACTGGTGCCTTCGATTCCTTGTTGTAGATCGAACACGTCCATTCCAGCACATTGCCCAGCATGTCGTATAAACCGAACTCGTTGCTCCGATAACTGCCCACCGGGGCGGTGTAAACCTGGCCATCATGGCATTGCATCGCTGTCCAGCCCACAAATACTTTCTTCCCGTCCAGATCGCCGGCATTGGCGTAAGCGCATCCCTCATTCGGGTCATTGCCCCAGTAACGGCTGGTTGTCGTTTTGGCCCGTGCAGCGTATTCCCACTCCGCTTCGGTGGGCAGGCGGTAGCGTTGTCCCGTTTCCTGGGATAACCATTCGGCGTACGCTGTGGCGCTGTTCCAGTCAATATTGATGACCGGACGCCGACTGCGTCCCCAGTCATGATCGCTGGGCAAAGATCTTTTGGTCACCGTCGCAAACCGGTCGTATTCATGAAACATGATTTCATATTTGCCGATGGCGAAGGATTTTTCGATGCGCACGGATTGCAGGTGTTCATCGCTATAGCGACCGGTTTCAGCGGGCGGCGATCCCATCGAAAACTCGCCAGCGGGTATGACGATCATTTCCGGACCCTGTGAACCGTCATTCAGCCGGTCGCGCAGCGCCGCGTAGGCGGGCGTCAGGCGGGCAAGAGCGGTTTCCGCCTCGGTACGGTGGCCACAATTAGTCCCGCAACGGTCGAGATAGTCCCAGTAAGCCCGGCGGGTATCAATGCGCCGGGCGGCAGCGAAGGCTTCGATATCGGTCTGTCGGACTTGCGCTACTGCTTCGGCCTGGATAAGCGCCTGGTTCAGCGGGACCAGTTCTGGCAGTTCCGGGTCGATGGCCTGGGCCTTTTTTAACCATTTTCTGGCATCCTCCGGGTTGGATTTATTCAGGCTGGTGAGCGCCATTTTGACCCAGCCACGCGCCAGCCGCCGCCGACCTTCAGGGATCAGTGGATCATCCGGCGTCAATTCCACCAAGGCCTCCAATCGGGTCAGCGCTTCGTGGCCGCGCTCTTCGTGGCCGTCCTCAAACGCTGGGGCCAGCGCAGCGAAATCCGCCTTGAGCATTTCGATTTTTTTTCGGCTTTCCAGCGCCGTGATAGTGATCCGCGCTTCTTTCCCATAGCCGCACCGGGGGCAGCGTTGCAGGTAAAGCTGGTAAGCGGCGATGCTGTCGACCCGACGGGCCGCTTCAAAGGCTTGTTGATCGATTTCGCGTTCCGCCGCCTGTAGCGAAACGCCTTCATCGACAGGGGGGCTGACTGGAGTTTTTATCTCCGGAACGGGTTCACTGGTGGCGACTGCCGAAATCGGCACCCGGTCAACCGGCTGGTTGAACCAGTAAACGCCGCCGCTAATCGCCGCCGCCAGGGCCGCCGCCAATCCCCAGATCCACTTGGGCAGGGCGCCACTGCGCGCCGTCGCCATCGCGGACAGTTGGGCTGCATCCAGCATCTGAATGAACTGGCCAGCGTTAGTCGGACACAGTTCGCTAGGATACGCCAGCCCCCGCCGCAAGACTTGCCAGGCATCGTCCGTCAGTCCTGGCGGTCGCGGCACGGCACCGGGCGGTTGGCCCTGGGCTTCCTGGACGCTGCGTCCAGCCAACAACCGGTAAATTAACAGCGCCAGAGCGAAGACATCACGACGAAAAGTGGTTTCTGTAGACACTGAATCGGCGGAACCGTCGCCCGAGGCGTCACGACCTGAGCCGGTGCTGAACAGGACACTGCGCGGTTCCCGAATCTCGGTGGCCAGACCAAAGCCTAGCAAGCGGATGGTTCCCTGATCGGTGATGAAGATTGTATCAGCATCGATATTCTGGTGAGCGAAGCGATGTTCGCCATGCGCGTAGTCTAGCGCCATTGCGACAGGTCGCAACCATTGGGCAATTGTTTCCCAGGTCTGCCCGTTTCGCCCTGATTCCTCGAGCAATTGCGCCAGAGTATGGCCATGGTGAGGGTTGACATATTCCATTTCAGCGAAGGGCCACCCATCAGCGCCTTGTCGCCAGCCATAAATTCGGGCGATGACGGGATGCTCCAGTCTGGTTGCCAGTTGGACCCGCGCCTTGACCTTGGCCAGGTAGGAACGCAGGTTGATCATATCGACCCGTGAGGCTCGCTCATCGCGCACCGGTCCGCCTGATCCCGGTTCTTGGCCAACCGGTAGCAGAATCTTGATGGCCCGGAATTCCTCGGGGTTTTCCCGGCCTTGTGCAGACAATGCCGGGTGCGCCAGCCAGAGACGTCGCCATCCGCTAAGGTCGTGCGCCAATTGCATCCGTCGTTCGGGAGGACCTATCGTTTTTCCGGCGGATAACGAGTCCGAACCGGCAGAGCCGTTAACGGACGATGCTTTTGAGTAGTTTCTGCCCATCGCCGAACTGTTTCCTGCCTCACGCAGAGCTTCTTTCTGAAGACGCGCCAACTCGGCCTCGCTCAGTTGACCGGTGACATAAGCTTGTGCAAGCTCCTCAAGACGCGTTTCGATATCCATAAGTTATTATTTAGTCGTAGGGTGCCAAAAGATTTGTTTGAATTAACAGCCGCAAGGCGCATTATGATTAGTCTAGCAGAAGGATGAAACTACCGGGTGTCGGATCATACGGAAACCTCATTGCCATCGCACGAGTTGTGCCCATCCGGTATTCTCAATCAGTCCGGTTTCTTAACGACAGTGTCCCGACTTCAGATGTCTACTCAACCCTCGCTTTCAAACCCTGCGCCGCATCGCGCATCGCGTTGTCGTGGTCCTCAACTAGAGGTCGCCGTGCGTTCGCTACTCTCGCCGACCGGCCAGGGGCGCAAGGAAAATCAGGACAATTTTTTATGGATCGATGGCCAGGGCCGCGCCCGGTTCCTGTGGCGTGAACAGGAAACCCGGTTGTCGGTAACCGGGTGGCCGCATGGGCATCGACGTCTGGCGGTGCTCGATGGTATGGGTGGCCACAGCCATGGGCGGGAGGCGGCGGAAAAAGCCGCCGCGGGCCTGATTGAGTTGCCGGCCATGACGGATCTCACCCAGATTTCCGATCACCTCAACCGGTTGCATCGGCGCTTGTACCGGGAATTTCAGGATGCCGGGCTGGAAACCGGTTGTACGCTGATTCTGCTGGAAATTCCGCCCCGGTCGCCAGCGCTGCTGTTCCATGTCGGCGATTCGCGCGTCTACGCCATTGATGCGCATCATGTGCAGTGTCTGACCGTGGATCATGTACCCGCGACACATCTAGCCCTGCTGGGTTTGCTGGACAGCGTCCAGTGGCTGCAGCAGGTTCATACGCAGACCAGTTCGCAGATTAGTCAGGCATTTATTCTTGGGAGCACCCTGGGCGCGCCGAATTTCTATGCTGAAGCGATTGATGAAGAACTTTATGAGTTGCATGATGGCAATCTACCCCTGTTTTTGCGCGGTCTCAGTGACCGTCGCCGTCTGACCCTGGAACCGGAGCGGGTTTACCTGCTGGCCAGCGACGGCCTTTGGCATCTGCGCGATCCTCAGGCTTTTATTCGCCGTTGGCCGGCGCTGTTGGCGCATCCCCAACGGCCGCTCGAGGAACTCCTGGATGAGTTACTGGCCGAACTGGCGACGGCCATTCACGAGCAGCAAAGCCAGCCGGACGATAACTGTACGGTGATACTGGTGCGCCAATCTACTCAGGCTGAAGCGGTGCCCACTCCTGACTGATTTCCCGCAATGCTGGAGGCGTTCCCTTGAAAATCCGACACATTCTGCTTGCGTTAGCAGCGCTGTTAGCGATTGCATTCATGCAACCACTGATGACCTTTCTGGGGGGATTGACCCTGGTGCTCGGCGCTGGCGCGTTCATTTTCAGGGACTTGCCGTCAGCCAGTCAGGCTGCCATTGAGCGTCGCGTTTTAAGCTGGTTGCGCCGGGCGCGGGTTAATGCCGAACCGGACCTTGAGCGCCCGCCCATTCGTCGGCGCCGGCCGCCCAACTTGTCCAGTGAAGCCGGCTTGCCGGTTCCGTCGAAACCCGCCCCCAGACAGGGGCGGGAGCAGTACTGACGCCGTTGTTAATCCGCCGCCCGGCAGAACTCGATCAGCCCGGTGGTGGACGCATCATGGCCGGTCGCCGGCTTCTCGCCTTTTAACACCGGCAAGATCGCGTTGGCTAATTGCTTGCCGAGTTCGACGCCCCACTGATCGAAGGAATTGATATTCCAGATCACGCCCTGCGTAAACACCTTGTGTTCATACAGCGCCAGCAGTGCGCCGAGAACCTTCGGGGTCATCTGGCGGTAGAACAGGCTGGTGCTGGGGCGATTGCCAGGGAACACCTTGTACGGCAACAATTGCTCCAGCGCTTCGCCACTTAGACCCTGCTTCTCGAGTTCGGCGCGAGCCTGCGCTTCGGTTTTGCCGACCATGAGCGCTTCGGCTTGCGCCAGGCAATTGGCCAGCAAAATGGCGTGATGGTCGCCAATCGGGTTCGGGCTGTGCGCCGGGGCCAGGAAATCGGCGGGAACCAGATGCGTACCCTGATGCAGGAGTTGATAGAAAGCGTGCTGGCCGTTATTCCCGAGACCGCCCCATAGAATCGGCCCGGTGTTGACCGTGACCGCTTGACCCTCCCGGTCGATGGACTTGCCGTTGCTTTCCATATCCAGTTGTTGCAGATAATCGGGCAACGAGCGCAGGTAATCGTCGTAAACCAGCGTGACCTGGCTGTCAGCGCCGAAGAAATCGATGTACCAGACGCCCAGTAGTCCCAGAATCACCGGCAGATTCTCTTCCAGCGGGGCCGTGCGGAAGTGCTCATCCATTTCATGGGCACCTTCCTGCAACTCCATGAAATTCTCCATGCCCAGATAGACCATGATCGGCAGACCAATCGCTGACCACAGCGAATAGCGCCCGCCAACCCAGTCCCAGAACTCGAACATGTTGGCGGTATCAATGCCGAACTGGCTGACACCGGCCGTGTTGGTGGAAACCGCGACGAAGTGCCTGGCCACCGCTGACTCATCGCCCAGTTCCTTGATTAACCAGGCGCGGGCGGTATGGGCGTTGGTCATGGTCTCCTGGGTGGTGAAGGTCTTGGAGGCGATGATGAACAGAGTGCTTTCCGGATCGCATTCAGCGAGGACGTGGCTGATGTGTGCACCGTCAACGTTGGAGACGAAATGCATCCGCAAGGTCGGATCGCCGTAGGGTTCCAGCGCCTGGCAGACCATTTTGGGTCCCAGGTCGGAGCCGCCGATACCGATGTTGACGATATCGCGAATCCGTTTGCCGGTATGGCCGCGCCACTTGCCCCGGCGAACCTGATCGGCGAATTTGCGCATGTGTTCGAGGACGTTATTCACCTCCGGCATGACATCCTGGCCCTTGACGAGGATCGGCCGGTTGCTCCGGTTACGCAGGGCGACGTGCAGTACGGCGCGCTGTTCGGTGTGGTTGATGATCTCACCGTTGAACATCCGCTCGATGCAGGTGGGCAGTTGCGCCTGGCGGGCCAGTTCAGTGAGTAGGGGCAACGTTTCTTCGGTGATGCGATGCTTGGAAAAATCGATCAGCAGGTCCCCGAAACGCCGGGAGAACTGGTTGAAACGCCCAGGATCAGCGGCGAACAAGTCACGCAGATGCAGGTTGGCGATAGCCGCATGATGGGCTTGCAGTGCTTGCCAGACCGGCAGGTTGCTGGGAACGGACATGGACAGCTTCCTTTATTGCAGTGTGTGGAAAGGCTGGCGAAACCGGATGAATCAAACTGCTGGCGCTGGCATCAGGCCGTGCGCACCCGGTTCCTGATCACTATAGTTTCTGCGGGGATGTCTGTCGAATCACCCGACTATCTTATACTGTTCTACAATCACTGTGCGCTCGATGGCGATTCTTTTCGCTTCCGCCCAACAACGGGTAAAAATCAGTCATAATCATTAGTTATTAACAAGCTTCAGATCAACCTGGACGACGTGACTCCATGAATGACGCGACCGAACTTCAATCCTCCCTTAACGGTGCGATCGATTTTTTTCAGAACCTGCACCGCAAGCTGGGAACGCTGGAAACCGAGACCGTCACCCGGCATGATCAGTTACAGACCCTGTCCACGACCCTCGTCACACTGCAAAAGGATCGGCAGGCGGATCAGCAAACCCTGGCGCATCTGAGCAGTGGGGTGTTGAAGTTGCAGGCGGATAGCCGGGTACTCGAACAGCAACTGAACACCGTTGAGGGTCTGGCGACCGGCTTCCAGCAGGATCAACAGCGTCTGCAGGACACTCTGTCAAATGTGGTCAATGATCTGCGAACGCAGGATGAACGCTGGCGTCAGGAGTTCGCTCAGACTTTGGGTCAGCAGGCGCAGACGCTGCAAACGCAGATAACGGCGCTGGAATCGCAATGGGCGCAGCATCAGGAGCGTTTTGGCGCGTTGGAGCAAACGGCTCGCGCCGGTCATGAACAAATTGAACAAGTCTCAACGATTATCGAGTCCCAGTACAAGCGTCTGCTCAAGTTTGACATGGCGCTGGAAAATTTTGATCAGCACAGTCGCTCGCTCAATCAAACCCTGGGCGCACTCAAAACGGACTTTGAACGGCATGAGCAAACGCTGAAATCGCTGAAACAGGCGTCTGGCGTTGATGAAACCGCTCGCCAGCAACTGCAGGTCCAGCAGGACCGGCTGGATCGCCTGACCGCTTTGGCCACCGCGGCTGAACAGCAGGGGCAGATCGTTCAGCAAGATGTGGCGCAACTCAAAAGTGAACTGGATACGCAGCGGGGTCTGTTGACGGACGCTGTTCAGGTTCGCCAGGACGTGCAGAAAAATCAGGATCGCCTGAAGCATCTGGAAACCCTGATGACGAAGGTCGCGGGGGACACCAATTCGACCCGCCAAATCCTGAATGTCGTGCAGAGCGACCTGACGACGCAAAGCGATACGCTGCGCGAACTGGACCAGCAATGGAACGATACCCTGGGAAATTATCAGGAGCGGTTGAGCCGGGTTGAAGCCCGCCTGACCGGTTCCATGCCACCGCCCGTCATGTTGCCCGAACCGGCGACAGTAGCCGACTCTTCAACATCGCCAGTCATCGATCCGGAGCGGTTCGAAGCACTGGAAGCGGCGCTGGCGACGGCTTGCAGCCAGCATAATCAGGGGCTGATGGCGCTGGAGCGGGAACTGAGCGCCATTCAGATCACGCTGGATCAGCAGGATGCGCATGTTGCGGAATGGCAAGGCGCGTTGGCGGAACCTCTGGGGGCGGTGCAACAGCGTCTCGGCGAACTGGAGAGCAACCTCGAAGGTCTCCGCCAGTCCATCGAAGCCGGTTCAGCGACGAAGCTGGATGCCGACACGGTGCTTGACGATCTCCGTCAGACGCTGGTGGAACAAAGCGCGGCGCTGGAGGAAACACAGCAACTGGCCTGGTCCCAGATTCAGGACTTGCAGCAACGCCTGAGTGAAGCGGAAGCGACGCTCGACAGTGCTCCCCCGGCAGTGGAACCGATAGCCGTCGCCAATGTGGATCTGGACGCCTCGCTGGCCAGCGTTCGTTCGGAAGTGAGCGGCACGCTCGATGAACTCCGTCAGGCGCTGGCGGAACAAAGCGCAGCGCTGGAGGAAACCCAACAACTGGCCTGGTCGCAGATTCAGGACTTGCAGCAGCGCCTGAGTGAAGCGGAAGCGACGCTTGACAGTGCGCCGCTGGTCTCTGAACCGATAGCCGTCGCCAATGTGGATCTGGACGCCTCGCTGGCCCATGTTCGTTCGGAGATGGATGCGACGCTGGCCAGCGTTCGTTCGGAGGTGGACGCCACGCTTGATGAACTTCGTCAGGCGCTGGCGGAACAGAGCGCCGCGCTGGCGGAAACGCAGCAACTGGCGTG
>JAUPTV010000028.1 GCA_030917925.1 Pseudomonadota bacterium | reverse complement strand
GGCCACACCCGCAGTGATTTTGTCTAAGCCAGAGAATCCGGCAACACCGGTGCTGCCGACACTGCCAGTGGTGCCCGCTGTAGTTTCCACTACGTCCAGGCCGGTTATTTCCGTTTCTTCCACAACTCAGGGTGCGCCGATTCCGCCGGTAACATTTAACACACCCACCACGCCGATCCCTATCTCCATTGCGCCTTTCGCATCAATGGTTATCCCGGTTGACTCGATGAGACCGGTAGCGAGTGGTTCGTCGACTCAGAGACGTCCACAAATCGCTGAACCATTTGTCGATGCGGAAGTAGAATCACTAACAGAAGATGAACCCAGGCTTGCAGTGACTGCATCCAGCAATTCGGCGCGGACTCAGCCGGTGACCATACCGTTGATATCAGGTAGCCCGGTTTCCGAAAAAGCGGGCCGACCTATCGCTTCCCCAAGCCCCCAGGCGTCTTCAGTCGCACTGGGTGGCCAGTCGGATCAGCCAATAGTGGATACGGTAGTTGCCCGTGCAATCCCACGCCAGGAAGAAAGACCGATGCCTCCAGTAATCACGGACGCCATGGATTTCGCCCCGCCCGTTACCGGTAGCACACCGACATTAACTAATGCGCCTTCCATCACGTCAAGCCGACCCGAAGCCCCGCCCGCGCCGACTTCCTCAGTTACCCTGCCGGAATTACTGGAAACGCTGGATTTACGGCAAAATAACTGGGGGCGCGTGTTGGGCCAGCAATTGAACTGGCTGGTCAATAACCAGATGCAAGAAGCAGAAATCCGGGTCAATCCACCGGAACTGGGTCCGTTGGCCATTCGGATGTCGCTGCACCAGAATCAAACTAATATCACTTTCTTCTGCCATGAGGCAGCGGTGCGGGAGGCGATTGAAAACGCCCTGCCGCGATTGCGGGAAATGCTCGACAGTCAGGGGATTTATCTGAATCAAGCCCAGGTTTCTGATCAGCCGATGACCCGGCAACAGACTGGCGAACAGGCCGCTTATCAACAACCCCGTGATGGCCGGCCACCAGCGCCGACTCGAAAAGATCAGGAGCTTCCGGAAGAAGCCAAACCGCAACCCCGCCAAAGCCTGTCCGGAGGCGTCGATGATTATGCCTGATATTTTAATAATGTAGAGATTTTGATGTCTCCCGCTTTTTACAGATCATTACCCACAACTATTCCAGTAGTCTTTGGGCAAAATGCTTGACTAACGCATCGACTTCCACTGGCAGCAAAGCCTGTAGCGTCGATGTCTTCAAGAATTCCAGCGCACGGGATCAGGATTTCCCACGGCGAGATACTCCGCTAATTCACGTCACTGACGCCGAGTGATCGGGCTGATGCGCAATAACCGGTGCCAACAGATCGGCCAACATTGTATGACCGACCGAGGACAACGCGATCAACTGGCAAGCGCGGCCCTCACCGACGTAGCTCAGCGCAATCTCCACATCGGCGGCGGGCAATTCGCCCTGACCCTGTTCCGGCCACTCGATCAGCAATATTGCCTGTTCATCCAGTTGGTCGCGCAGTCCCAGAAAATCCAGTTCCTCTGGATCAGTCACCCGGTATAAATCCCAGTGGAACAGCCGCCAGTCGCCGATCTGATAGGGTTCCACCAGTGTGTAGGTCGGACTTTTGACTGTGCCGTGATGACCGAGCGCATGGAGCAAACCGCGCACCAAGGTGGTCTTGCCGGCACCGAGATCACCGCTCAGATAGAGGATAACGCCGGGTCTGAGCCTGGCGGCGAGTCGGGCGCCGAGCGCCTCAGTGGCTTCGGCGGAATCGAGAACATAGTTCAACATGATTCAGGGATTCACGGCTTGACGCAGGAAGGGCAACAGGTCAGTGGCCAGCAACCCGCGTTCGCCGCCCGCCTGGGCCACCTGGTCGCCTGCCAGCCCATGCAGGTAAACGCCCGCTTTCGCTGCCGCAAACAGGGGCAGACCCTGGGCGACCAGCGCTGCAATCACCCCGGTCAGCACATCGCCCATGCCGCCACTAGCCATCCCAGGATTGCCCACCGTGCAGAGTGCAACTTGCCCCTCTTCCCGACTGGCGATGAGTGAACCCGCGCCTTTGAGTACTGCCACGCCGCCATACCGCAGCGCCAAATCTTCCACGGCAGCGAAACGGTCAGCCTCGACATCAGTCGGCGTCATTTTCAGCAAGCGGGCCGCTTCGCCGGGATGCGGCGTCAGAATCCAGTTTTCGCGGAAAGCCGGTTCCACCGCCAGCAGATTCAGGCCATCCGCGTCGATGACCAGTGGCTTATCACTGGCCAGCGCAGCATGTAGCAACGTCCGGCCCCAGTCACCGCGCCCTAGTCCCGGCCCAATGGCAATGACCGTGGCGCGGGCGAGGAGGGGCGCGAGGTCGTCAGCGTCTTCAACGCCATGGAACATCAATTCTGGACGGACCGCCGCCTGGAGTCCGGCATGAGCCGCCCGCGTCGCGATGCTGACCAGCCCTGCGCCGCAACGAGCTGCCGCTTCGCCTGCCATCCGCGCTGCACCAGCCATTCCACGCCCGCCGCCGATGATCAGGACATGGCCAAAATGACCTTTGTGGGCGCTGCGCGAACGCCGGGGCAGGAGTGTCGGAATGTCTTCGCCGGTATAGCGCCAACTGGCCGGATGCAGCGCCGGGTAGATGTCTGACGGTGCGTCAAGATCGGCGAAATGGACAGCGCCGCAACAGGCCGGGCCTTGTCCGGTGAACAGTCCCTGTTTAAGACCAATAAAAGTGATCGTGGCGTCGGCCTGGATCGCCGCGCCGAGAATCGCGCCGGTATCGGCGTGCAGGCCGGAGGGAATATCCAGAGCCAACGTGTCGGCGGGATGGGCGTTGATCGCGTCAATCGCCTCCCGCCAGGCACCTGTGACCAGACGCTCCAGGCCGGTGCCGAGAATAGCGTCGATCAACAAGTCCGCGCCTTTCAGGCGTTCGCGGGCGAACGGCGCAATAGCCACTTCAGCAGACAGCGCATCTTGCCAGGCGGTCTGCGCATCGCCATGCAGGGTTTGTGGATCGGCCAGGGTTAGAATTTGCGCGGCCAGCCCCGCTTGATGGGCTAAGCGGGCGACGACGTAGCCATCGCCGCCGTTGTTGCCGCCACCGCAGATGACGGTCAGACGCCGGGCATCCGGCCAGCGTTGACGCAGTAACTGGAACGCCGCCTCGCCAGCGCGACTCATCAGCGTATAACCGGGAATGCCGCGTTCCTGAATCGTGATGCGATCCAGTTCCCGCACCTGAGCGGCGCGGTACAGGGCGACGGGTAGTTGATCCATGGGAGACCTCCTGGACGGCGCGGATGGGAATCAATGACGCCGATACTCTTCGTTTATTTTAGCCGGATTCCGGTCAACATCGCCTGATTAGTGAGATTTTGGCCCGGCTTCGTTCAATCCAGTCAAGGTATTTGCTAGGCTATCGGTCACTTCATAACGGCATCAACGACCTATCTTTCGTGTTTTTTCGTGTTTTTCGTGGTTAATCTCTGGAATGATGATCAATACTCAGTATCTTCATTATGAGAAATGACCTAAAGGCTTTATTCGATGATCATCTATCGCAATCTGACCGGCGTGTTGCTGCTCCTGATCACCTTCAACGCTGCATTGGCCATGGACCAGGCGCAGGTCACGGTGGGGTCGGCGACGTTTCAGATTGAAATCGCCCAAACGCCTGGCGAGCGGACCCAGGGCCTGATGTACCGCCGGAAATTGCCGCCGGATCAGGGAATGCTATTTGTCCAGCCGCCTGGACGCGCCGTGTTCTGGATGAAAAATACCTATATTCCCCTGGACTTGTTGTATTTCGACGCCGAGGGCCGATTGGCGCAGATCGTGGCGGAAGTCCCGCCCTGTAAAACGCCGGATTGCCCAACCTATCCTAGCGACACGGCGACGATTCGCTATATCCTGGAGCTTAACGCAGGCGCTGCGGCTCAACATCGTATTCAGATCGGGGATCGGCTGCGGCTGGAACCTTGACCCTGCCCGTTCTCAAATAAACTATTCGGTGAAACTGATGACCCACGACTTACCCGATGTCATTCATTGCGGGCGGGCGTTATGCGGCGACCTGCTCCAGGCCGAACGCCGTGAATGGCTGGTCACCAACGGCCTGGGCGGTTATGCCGCCGGCACGGTCGCCGGTACATTAACCCGTCGCTATCACGGTTTGCTGATTGCGCCGCTACAGCCGCCCGCTGACCGCTGGCTGGTTTTCGCCAAAGCCGACGCGACTCTGGTGGACGGTGAGCGGGACATTCCGTTATTCAGCAACCGCTGGGCGGGCGGCGCGATCAATCCCCATGGCTATATGCATCTGGAATCGTTTCATCTGGAAGGGCGAATGCCGGTCTGGCGCTATGCGATGGGCGACCGGGTTCTGGAACAGCGCATCTGGATGGAGCCGGGAGCGAACACTACTTATGTCGCCTGGCGACTGGCCCCGGAAAGCCACGATCACGCCCTGCAACTGCGTGTACAACTGCTCATCAATGGCCGCGATCATCATCGCGAAACGGTGATGCACGAGTTCCACCCGGTCATTGAGGCCCTCAATCCGGCCCAGCGGCGGGTCAGTGCGCCGGAATTTACGCTGTGGTTGTCGGCCTGCGGTGGCAGGATTGACGATGATCCCCACTGGTTCGAGCATTTTGACTTGCCGGTGGAACATGAGCGGGGTCTGGCGCATCACGATCATCATCTTTGTCTGGGCGAGGCGACGCTAACCTTGCCACCCGGCGTCTGGACCGGCATCGTCGCCAGTCTGCACGAAGACGCTTCCCTGGATCTCACCGCCGCCATGCACCGCTTTCTACAGCGTGAAACCGAATTGCTGACGCTGGCTTCCACGCATCTCCCTGGCGCGCCCGACTGGGTGCGGCAACTGACGCTGGCGGCGGACAGCTTTCTCATTAACCGGCCCTTGCCGGGACTGCCCGATGGCGAGTCGGTGATTGCCGGTTATCCCTGGTTCGGCGACTGGGGCCGCGACACGATGATCGCGCTGCCAGGATTGGCTCTGGCTACCGGACGTTATGAGATGGCTCGCCGCATCCTGCGCACCTTTGCCCGGTTTGTCGATCAGGGCATGTTGCCCAATCTGTTTTCCGGCGCGGGTGAACCGCTGGCCTATAACACGGCCGACGCGGCCCTGTGGTTTGTGGAAGCCTGGCGCGCCTATGTGGAGGCCAGCGGCGATAAAAAGAGTCTGGCCGAAGCGTTCCCGGCGTTGCAGGAAATTATCGCCTGGCATGTCGCGGGAACCCGTTATGGCATCGGTCTGGATGGCGCTGATGGTTTACTCCGATGCGGTGAGCCGGGCCTGCAACTGACCTGGATGGATGCCAAGCTGGGGGACTGGGTGGTCACGCCGCGTATGGGGAAACCGGTAGAGATCAACGCCCTCTGGTACAACGCCTTGCGCAGTGTCGCCGACTGCGCCCGAATGTTGGGCCAATCACCCGCCTTTTACGAAGATCTGGCGAAACAGACCCAGTGGGGCTTCCAGCGCTTTATCCGGGCGGACGGCGACGGTTTGTTTGATGTGCTGGACGGTCCTGAAGGCGACGATGCGCTGGTGCGCCCGAATCAGTTGCTGGCGGTCAGCCTGCCGCACAGTCCACTTAACCCTGCGGCGCAGGCGGCCGTGTTGCGGGTTTGTGGCCAAGAATTGCTGACCTCTTACGGTCTGCGTTCACTGGCACCGCGCCATGCGGCCTTCCGGCCCCATTACGTCGGTGACGTGCGCGAGCGCGACAGCGGCTATCACCAGGGACCGGTTTGGGGGTGGTTACTGGGGCATTACGCGCTGGCGGACTATCGGGTACATGGGGATGCTGAAGCGGCGCGGGCCTGGCTGGAACCGGTTTGCGACCATCTCAGCGATGCCGGGTTGGGAACGTTCAGTGAAATTTTCGATGGAGCGCCGCCGCATCATCCCCGTGGTGCGCCGGCTCAGGCATGGTCGGTCGCCTGCGTCCTGCAAGCCTGGCAGCGGTTGAGCCGGTCTGCCCTCACTCCCGACCCCTCTCCCACGGGGAGCGGGGAGTGAACAGGGGAGAGGGCCAAACATTATGAAGTTACCGCTCTGGCGGCGCAGTGGGACTTCTCGTCCGACAACTCTGGTGCCGGTTGAGGAGTCGCTGTTAACCCGGACCGCGTTGCTCTGGCTGACATTGACGTTGACACTGGCCGCTGCGCCTCATGCGCGTGAATTTCCGGTCTGGCTGGCCCCGGCCTTTATCGTCATTGCGGGCTGGCGCGGTTTCATCGCCTTTTATAACCGGCCGTTGCCGCCCCGCTGGATTTTGTTGACACTGGCCTTGCTCGCGGCGGCTGGCGTATTGGCGACCTATAAATCCTTGTTGGGCCGCGATCCCGGCGTGGCGCTGCTGACGGTGATGACCGCCTGTAAATTGCTGGAAACCCGTGGATTGCGGGACGGCGTGGTGCTGGTGTTCCTGGGCTATTTGCTGGTGATGAGCAACCTGCTCTTCAGTCAGGAGATGCCGATGGTCGCCTACCTGTTGGTAGTAGTGACGCTGATGCTGGTTTCGCAAATGCTGATCCATCGCCAGCACGCGGGTTTGACGGCGTTCGCGCCCTTGCGGCTGGCCGGGAAAATGGTCTTGGTTGCGATCCCGGTCATGCTGGTGCTATTCGTGCTGTTTCCCCGGATTCCTGGCCCGTTGTGGGGATTGCCCAGAGACGCCTATAAGGGGCGCACCGGCTTGTCCGGGGAGATGGAGCCGGGGACGATCAGCCAGTTGATTCAGTCCGGCGAGGTCGCCTTCCGGGTCCGGTTCACCGGTCCCATCCCCCCGCCCGCGCAACGTTACTGGCGGGGGCCGGTGTTGTGGAACTTTGATGGCCGCCGCTGGACGCCCCGCGATGAACTGCCGTCGCCGACGCCGATACCCTTTGCTGCGGAAGGTTCTGCGGTGGATTATGCGGTATTGCTGGAGCCGAGTAACCGGCGCTGGCTGTTTGCGCTGGACTTGCCAGCCAGTTTGCCGCCGCGCGCCGGGATGACCCGGTCATTCCAATTACTGCGCGATCAGCCGGTGAACGAGGTGTACCGCTATGAGGTGCGCTCCTATCCCCAATATCGCACCGGTGAATTGACCGACGCCGAGAAATTTGTCGGGCTGCGTCTGCCATCCTGGAGCAACCCGCGCGCCCGGCAACTGGCTGAAGAGTGGCACGCCCGCGATCCCCGGCCCGAGGCACTGGTAGCCACAGCGTTGACGCTGTTCCGCGAGCAGCCCTTTGAATACACTCTGACGCCGCCTTTGCTGGGATTTCACAGCATCGATGAATTTCTGTTCCGCACCCGCCAGGGGTTCTGCGAGCATTACGCCAGCGCCTTTGTCTTCCTGATGCGGGCGGCGGGCGTACCGGCGCGGGTGATGACCGGTTATCAGGGTGGCGAGCGGAATGCGTTGGGTGAATATTTGATCGTCCGCCAGTCCGATGCCCACGCCTGGGCAGAAGTGTGGCTGGCGGAACGTGGTTGGGTGCGCATCGATCCCACCGGGGCCGTGTCGCCGGATCGGGTGCAACAGGGACTGTTTGGCGCGTTGCCGGAAGCGGAAGGGTTGCCGTTCCTGGTCCGCCGGGGCGGTGATTACCAATGGGTGTGGCAGTTGGCGCTGGTCTGGGATGGACTGAACATCCGCTGGAATGAGTGGGTGCTGGCCTATGGTACGGACCGGCAAAAGGAATTTCTGTCCGGACTGGGCTTCGGCCCGGTGGACTGGTGGGAGATGACCGTGGCGATGATCGGGATGTTGAGCGGGTTGGGGGTAATTTTTCTGGTGTGGCGCTGGCGGAGTCGCCTGCCACCTGATCCTGTCGCCCGCGCCTGGCAACGGTTCTGTACCCGACTGGCCCGGCGCGGGTTGCCACGCGGCCCACATGAGGGACCGCTGGATTTTACGGAACGGGCGGCGGCGCAGCGACCGGAACGGGCGGAATCGATTCGGGAAATCGGGAAACTGTATGCCCGGTTGCGCTATGGAGCGTCTGCGCCCTCGGCGGAAGTGCGGCGCTTGCAACAACTGACATGGCGGTTTCGGGCTTGAAAACCAGCCTCTGAAACGCCGGTTGATCCTTCAGGAGTTCCCATGTCTGATGTATCTCACTCTCCGCCGCTGGCTCGTCTGCACGCCGATGAACTGTTTGTGGATGTCGCGCCGGGTTTGGCAGCTCGATTGCTGGGGAGTATGGAAGCGGTGGTTTTCGCCCCCGGCGAGACGTTGTGCCAGCGCGGCGCACCAGCGGCGGCGCTGTATTTGATCGAAGCCGGCGCGGCGCGATTGACCACTCCAGCCGGTCGCGAAACTGATTTGCAGTTTGCCCGTTGCGGCGAAGAAGCCGTTGCCGGCTTGGCGAATTATGCCTGCACTGTGACTGCCGAGACGCCCCTGCAGGCTTGGCGATTGCCCAAAGCGGCACTCGCTGACCTGGCCAAGGCTCGTCCCGGCTTGGCCGCCGAAGCCTTGCTGTCGCTGGCTTCGCACCTGGGCGGCGAACCGGTCACGGCTCCGGCCAGGCCCAAAGCGGCCAAGTCTACGGTCATTCCAAAGGCGGACATCGTGGGCTGGATCAGTGTGCTGATCGCGCCGCCGCTGATTTATCTGGCCGGTCTGTCGGCTAACTTTACCGTCCATGCCGCCATTTTTTCCGCGATTCTCGCCGCCGCCATTCTGATGTGGGTCTTCTCGCTGGTCGACGAATTCATTCCACCGGTGATTGCAGTGGTGGCCACGCTGTTCATCAATCTGGCACCGCCGTCCGTCGCGCTGGCCGGTTTCGCCTCGTCGGGCCTGATGACGCTCTTGGGGGTGTTTGCCCTGTCGGCAGTCATTGGCGCTTCAGGACTCAGTTATCGGGTCATGCTCTGGCTGTTATTGAGGTTGCCTGACCGGCCTGTCTGGCAACAAGCGACGCTGCTGGCCGGGGGGTATCTGCTGTCGCCGATTACGCCCTCGGGCAACAGTCGATTGTCGCTGCTGCTACCCCTGTATCGCGATATGCTTGACGGCCTGCGCCTGCCTGAACGCGGCGCGGCAGCGACGGCGCTGATGGCGGCGACTTTCTCGGGCGCAATGTTGTTCTCGCCGATGCTGTCGACCAGCAAGTCATCCAACATCACTGCGATCAATTTGTTGCCAACGCAAGTTCAGGAGCAGTTCCTGGGTCTGTTCTGGCTGGTCGCTGCCGGGGTAGCGGCAGTGGGCCTAACCCTGCTGCATCTCGTCGCAGTCCGCCAACTGTTTCCGGGAGATAATCCGGCACCGTTGCCCAAAGACCGGATTGCGACGCAACTGCAACTGCTCGGCCCAATGACCGGCGCTGAGCAAATCGCTTTGAGCGGGTTTGCATTCTTTCTGATTGGCGCAGGATCAGTCTCCTGGCACCATGTTCAACCCTCCTGGATCGCCGGTTGTGTCCTGATCGGTCTGCTGCTGTCCGGGGTTTTCAGCAAACAGGAATTCCGCCAACAATTGGACTGGCCGATGGTGTTCTTCCTGCTGGGCATGGATAGCATCACCCGGATCATGGATTATCTGGGTCTGGGTAACGCTTTGGCCCAAGTGATGACCAGCAGCTTTGGCTTTATCGATGGGCGCATCAGCCTGTTCATTCTGGCAGCGCTGGCAACGACGCTGATAGTTCGGCTGGCGCTGCCGGTCACGTCCGGCATGTTGGTGGCGACGATCATCCTGCTGCCCGTGGCCAATGCCCAAGCTATTCATCCCTGGATTTGTGTGTTCCTGACCGCCATGTTCAGCGACATCTGGTTTACGCCCTATCAAAGTTCTGTGTATATGCAGGCCGTTTCCCAGGGTTTCACGGCCTGGTTTGATGAACGCGGCTTCATGCGCTACAACCATTTAATGAACCTGGCGCGAGTGGCGGTCGCCTTTCTCTCGATTCCCTACTGGCAATGGTTGGGCCTGTTATGAGCGCGATCTGGAAAAACGGGCTGATTGGCGCATTTCTGCTGGGATTCATTGGGCTGCTGGGCGGATTTAATGCGACCAAGCCGCGCATTCTGGTATTGCATACCGGCAACCCGAACTCAGCCTGGGTCCGTGATGTGGATTTGGGCATCCAGCAGATTCTCAAGAACAATCGGCGCCCGGTGTCCGTGCAATGGCACTATCTCGGCAAGTCCTACACGAACCAGTTGAACAGTGCGGCGGTCGATGCGCATCGTGCTATCGCACAAACCGATCCGGATATCCTGATTGCGGTGGATGACGAAAGCAATGCGCATGTCGCCCGTTATTATGCGGGCCGGAATCGTCCTAAGATTCTATTTGTTTCCATCAATCAGTCGCCGGAATGGTACGGTTATGTTGGTGCCAAAAATGTCTCTGGCATTGCCGAACATCTACCTTTGACGGCGGTGCGCGATGCGTTGCTGGCGATGCGTCCGGGTCAAGCCCTGCGGATTGCTGCGCTCGGGGTCAACAACGATACCGGACGCGCTGAGTTAGCGCAGGTACAGAGCTTTGACTGGTCGCCGCACCGGCTGGCGTTCGCCGAGGCCGCAGGAAATTTTGCGGACTGGCAGGCGGTCGTTGGGCGGGTAGCGAATCAAGCGGAGGTTTTGCTGGTGTTGAGCTATGGAGGGCTGGAGCGTGGCAACGCGGAGCATCAGGTCGTACCCGGCGCGGAAATCGCCCAATGGGTTGAAACGAACACCCCGTTGTTGCCATTGGGCATGCACATCAACTATGTGGAAGATGGCGGCGGATTGAGTTTTTCACCGTCCCCGGTCGATTTTGGCCAGCAGGCGATGAACATGGCGCTGACCTGGCTCGATCAGCCCGCCGTCGCGCCGCCCGTCGTAACGTCCTCACATTTTCATGTGGCGCTGCGGCCCGCCCGGCTGGCGGCTCACAATGTCCAACTACCGGCTATTTATGTGGAAGCGGCCCGGATCGGCAATGCCTATTTTCCGTAGTGCTGGACGCGATGCTCGCATTCGCTTTTTCGATAGTTTGACGGAACTCGTACCCTTAGAGGCTATCGAAAAAGCCCTTTCGCTAAAAGTAGGAGGCTGGGTGGCAGGTGCCAAGCGTAGTAGGGAATATTTTTTGTGAGTTCCCTGCAACAATGTCGACTTGCTGCCTCGGAGTCTGTTCCATGGTTACTGAATCTGCGACGCTTGACTGGCACTAGCTCTTTGTGCCTGACCTTGACCGATTTATTCCAGGGCACGCCCTGACGGGTCGAACTGGAAAAGAATCTGGTGCTGCAGAAACAGCAGTTGGCTGTGGTGATCATTGAACAACACGCGCCGTCCGGGTCAACGGCGGCAGAACTGCCTGACGGTCTGGATAATCTGCGCCGGCATAATTTGTTGACCTATGAATCCAAACGCGAAGCGTTGAATGGACAGGGAGCAAAGGGAAGAGGAAAGGAATGAGCGCCTGGAGTTCGATAGTACAGTACGCAAACCGTTCAAGAAAAAGCTGGTTAAGCGCCTGGAATATCCTCGTGTGCTGTCAGGTATGGCGGATTGTGACAAGATCAAGTGCAAGGGAGGGAAGTGCATGTCGGGTACGTCCTGTACCCGATATGCGAAGATTTATCGCCAAATGCTAAAAATTTTACATGTGGTTTCTGTATGGCCAGCCACAAGTTTAGACGGTGCAGCATCTTCATAGTAGACGTTTACTTTTTGGCCACTCATAGATGCTGCCAGAGCAATGGCAAACATTTCTTTATCACCAAACTCAATGTATGCCCTGTTACCACACCAAGGATGGCTACCACCATTATACATTGGGTTGTCTACTCCCATAAGATGCGCCTGACTATCTGCTCTACCTTGTGCGTAGATATGGATAGTTGTATCCCATACTATGTATGCTGTAGCGTAGCTCACCGAGGTAAATAACATCCCGCCAGCCACCATCAATGCAATTGCACTTTTAAGCAAGGTTTTCATGATCTTCTCCATTCAAAAAAACATTGAGTCCCGGTTCTAAACCGGCGTTAAAAAGAACTAAAGGCTACGCCTGTCAATTTCAAAGCAACATAGGGACGATGACAAATTGCCTACACTCATTGGTTATCAATCCAAATAGGATTACTGGCACTTGGGATTCGTACATTGTTGGTTTCATCGCTTTCGTCGATTAAACCAGTAGTATCCGCATAGATGCCAACATGATAAAGACCAGGAGCAAGGTCGGTTGGAACAGCAATAGGACCACCGCAGCTAAAAGTTGCGCCCGCCGCTAGAGGTCCGGTAGAGCAACCCCATCCAGTATTAATATCGGTAGTCGTAATCGAGGGATCCATGGAGAGGAAAATTCCAGCCCAAGAATTTTCCGCCGTAGTGTCACCTTGGTTCTCCAAGGTGAATGAGATTTCAATGTTGCTGCCCACGATGCCTGAAGGTGGGCTGCTCACTGCTGTAACCACCAGATCGGGTTTGCCAACGCTACTGTTCTCAAAAGTCGCTGTTACGGTTTGGTCGGCGCTTACGCTGATGGTGCAAGGAGCCGTTCCCGAGCAGACTCCGCCTCCCCAACCAATGAAGGTAGAGCCACTGTCCGCAGTAGCAGTTAGGGTGATTGTCATACTACTAGGCAAGACGGCGTTGCACCTTGAGCCACAATCGATCCATGTCCACGTCTGCGATGAAGGCGTACTGGCAACCCTACCTGTACCTGTACCGATCTTGGTAACTGTCAGAAGATACTCACTTTCCTCCAGCAAGTCACTGATTATCACCATCAAAATCGCAGGTTGAATGGACGGTTGGGGCGGAACAACGGGTGGAACAACGGGTGGCTCAGGCGGAACAATGGGCGGCTCAGGTGGAGCTACTACTGGGCAATCGTATGGCAGATCTATATCCATTCCTGCGAAATCATTGTAAAATTTCTTTTCATAACAAAACGCCTCTTTTTCCAAAGAGTTTGTCTCATAAACTTTTCCAGCTAAGTAGAATTCTTTGAAGTAATGATATCCAAATTTACCTAGCCCCCCCATCTGTTCGCATTGTCTAGAATGAACCAATTCGTGAGCAATCAGCGCAGGTTGATCGAAACCCTTGTCGGTATATGGGGCCTTTATATAGATGTTGTTACAAAATGTTTGGCCAGCGGTCGTTCCCGTTTTCGGCAAACAATAACCAAAACTACAAATATCATCCAACATGGCTGAATCGTATGTAATGACCACTCTATCAACCAAACTACCAAAATCAGCCTTAAAATATTTCTTAGCCCAGCTATCGAGACCTCTGGAAGGTTTATATGCATTACGGGCAGCTATAGAACCTGCCCCGGTTATGTAAGCATTAGCACCCGCTTCAGCCCAAACAACTTCCATTGAATCTTTCCACCAATCAGTACATGTAATGTCATACCAGCTACAGCCATCGCCTATTGCTTGATTAGCGAACATCGACAAAGCGAAGAAAGTTGCTGGTTTTGATATCGGTATATTCTTAGTATTCATTTTGCATCTCCAAAGAAGTCAGGGGCTGGCTTAATTGCCGAACGCTGATCTCATAGCCCTTGGCAAAGCAGCGTTCTAACCGTTCGGACAACTCCACCCGCTGGACGCCTTGGGTTAATTTTCCGGAATCCGCATCGGCCAGATCGTTGAGGGTGGTGGACTCCCAGCAAAACACCGTACCGTTAGCGTCATGCGGGTCTTCAAGCCGGTAGACCATCCCGACATGCGACCACTTGCTCAAGGTGAAAAACTTGATTCCTTCGGAAATCCCGCCCTTCCCGGAAAACAGCAAAACATCGCCCTTCTTCAACTGGTCGCGAATAGTTTCATATCGCATAGAAACTCCTTGGATGATGGTCAGTTTTTTGTTATTTAAGTCAAATTTATAAGTAATTATGCAAAAAAAAAATCGAAGTCAAGCCCTTTTTGAAAGAATTTCTGCCTAAAAATTGACAATACTCAAAATAATTATGGGAAGGCAGGATGGGAAGGATGTCAAAAAGTGAATGGCTTACGCCTGTACAACGTGGTTGCAACGGCCTTGCGGACTGACCTGTCCCTCATTCCTTGTGCGCTCGGCCATCGGCGGTTGTCCCGTCTGATGGTCGAAAATCACCAGCCAGCCCGTTCTTATTCATGGGCTTAGCAGCGTCTTTGACCTGCATCTGGGAACCATTTGCTGACAAAGCCACAGCCTCAGTGTTTGCCTGCCGCTAGGACCAAAAACGTCAAGAGTTATCCATAAATCAAGTGTTGTAGTGATTGACAACATTTTGAAGTGTTGTGATTCTATCCAACATGAAAGCACAACCTTTATTTAACCGCCGCATCCTGATAGCCGAAACCGTGTTTGTGGAACTGGTCGCCTGGAAGGTGCAGCGTCCGGTCCCTGGCAGTCTTCATAACTACAAGTATGGGTTGGCGCTGGTGGCAGACGGTGTGTGCGTACTGCGTTACGACAACGAGGCGGGTAAGGGGGATCATCGGCATTGGGGTGGACAGGAAACCCCCTATGTCTTTACCGATATTGATCAATTAGTGGTTGATTTCTTCAACGATGTCACGAGGTGGCGCGATGAACACGGTGACGTTTGATGTCCGCTCATTGGCGGACAGTTTGGCGGATTTTGCGGATGCCTGGAAAACCGGACAGGCCAGTTCTCCACGAATAAGCTTTGAGACGCCGGAATTGCTCTGGAAGGTTTTGACGCCAAAACGTTGGCAACTCCTCAAGGTGCTGGCCGGCGCTGGACCGATCACGATTCGTGAGGCGGCGCGGCGCGTAGGACGCGATGTGAAAGCGGTCCATGGGGAGGTCACTGCACTGCTCAGCGCCGGGGTATTAGTTAAAACCGCCGATGGCAAAATTCAGTTTCCCTATGACGCGGTGCATGTAGATTTTCTATTGAAGGCAGCGGCTTGATCCGCGCCGATTAACTCGGAATAGCGGTCACGTCACCCTGGCCTGCTGCAGAGGGTCGCGCACGGCCTAATTGTTCAATCAGCGTGGTGTAGAACGAAGTGCATTCCATGTTCAGGATTCCAGTGGTCGGTGAGCCAGGCCCAAGGTCAGGGCGATAGCATAGACGTTATCGAACCAATCGCGGTCGAAGACCCGCAGTAGCTGCAATTCGTGAATCAACGATTCTGTGGGAACTATCCCCTGCAAACTGAGATGAGCGGCAACGAAGGGTGCGCAACGTACTGAACGAAAAACCGGATTGAGAGGAAGATAACGGCGTTTCACATCGATGCCGGGTAGAAAACCAATGATTCCAGCACTTTCCGGCCATTTTTCCTCAGCATCATGGCGTCCCTGGAGTTCCTGCTCCCTCGATTCAATCTGCTGCTCCAGAAATGAAGGGCAACGCCGCGCTATATTCAATTCGCTGTTTCCCGGCAGTTTCTGGTCAGAAAATAACCGTTCTTGAATCCAGTCACATAAATTTCTCAGGCTGGCATAGGTCGCATCGTTCATCTTATAGGCATACAGTGGACGACCATCCGGGAAGGTTTGGCGGGGAGTATGTGCAAAGAGAAAGTGGGTCAGCCAGTTCGTGTTTTTCTTCGCATTTAACATGATGATGTCCCAAAAGGCTGTTTAAAAATAATTGATGTTCAAGAAAGAGTAGCAGAAAAACAGGAAAATAGATTTTGAGTGACAGCCCTATTGCCCGCGAAGGAGATTATCTCATTGGAAAGATCGTCTAAAATAAGCAGAAAGCGTCAATTATGCCGATTCAGAGGAAACCAGCTATGTCCGCTGTAATGAACAGCCGCTCCTTCCGCCAGATATTAGTCACGGCGACCCAACAATTGGCCGAAGTCAGCGCTTCGCCGCGTCTGGACGCTGAACTGTTGCTGGCGGCAGCGCTGGACCGGCCCCGCAGTTATCTTCATACCTGGCCGGAACGGGTGCTGGAACCGGAACCTGCCGCCCGGTTTGCGGCCTGGTTGAATCGTCGCGGTGCGGGCGAGCCGGTCGCGTATCTGCTGGGTTGGCGAGAATTCTGGTCGCTGGAGCTGGAAGTGACCCCGGATACGCTGATTCCCCGCCCGGAGACCGAGTTGCTGGTGGAACTGGCGCTGGAACGGTTGCCGCCGAATCAGACGGTTAAAGTCGCTGATTTGGGAACCGGCAGCGGCGCGATTGCCCTGGCGCTGGCTGTGGAACGACCGCAGGCGCGAATCATCGCCACGGATCAAAGTTTGGCGGCCTTGACGGTTGCCCGACGCAACGCGCAACGGCTGAATCTGGCGCAGGTTGAATTTCGCCAGGGCGATTGGTGCAATCCATTGGCCGGGGAATGCTTCGATCTGATCGTCGCCAATCCGCCCTATGTCGCGGTGACAGATTCCCGTTGGCAGGAAGGGGCGTTATGCTTTGAGCCGTCAACTGCGCTGATTGCCGGTGAAGAGGGTTTGGATGCGCTGCGGACGATTATTGCTGCCGCGCCGGATTATCTGGAGCCGGGCGGTTGGTTGCTGTTGGAACACGGCTACGATCAGGGCGAGTCGGTTCCTGAATTATTGCGAGAACAGGGATTTATTGAAGTCAGTGACCATCGGGACATGGCGGGTTTGCGTCGGAGCAGTTGCGGGCGCTGGCCGGGCTGAAAACGGGTTGAAATCGACGAGGAGAGGACAAAGATGAAGCGTTCAGTATGGTGCAGATGTATGGGCAGTGCGCTGTGGCTTTTGGCGACGGCGGCGTATGCCCAGGAAATTGGCAGCGTGGATACGGCTTTCCAGTGGCTGGGGCCGAATCACAAGATCGTCGTCGAAGCGTTCGATGATCCCAAAGTCGATGGCGTGACCTGCTACGTCAGCCGTTCTAAAACCGGCGGCGTCAAGGGCGGGTTGGGACTGGCTGAAGACACGTCTGACGCTTCGCTGGCCTGTCGGCAAACCGGGCCGATTAACATCAAGGAGAAGTTCAAAGAGGGTGAAGAGGTGTTTACGGAAAGCCGTTCGCTGCTATTCAAGAAGATGCGGGTGGTGCGCTTTCTGGATAAGCCGCGCAATACGCTGGTGTATCTGGTCTACAGCGACAAACTGATTGAGGGATCGCCGCAAAATTCGCTCTCGGCGGTGGCGATGATGCCGTGGGGCGACAAGCCGCCTAAAACCGCGCCTTGATACCGGTCAAGCCTTGCCGATGGTGTGGCCGCCGCCGCTACCGGCGTTATACACTTTGCGGCTGTCGTGACCATAGAGAAATTCGAGAGAATCGCGGCCGCTAACGATGGCTAGCATCTGTTCGATATGGCCACGACTGGCGGCGATGACTGCGCCGTTGATTTCGTTCTGATTGCGCGCCTGTTCGGCGGCGCTTTCCAGTTCAGCCAGCAGTTTTTGCAGGATTGCCTGCTCTTGACAAGTCGGCGCGGCGTTTACGCACGCCTGCAACCCGTGGCGGTCGGCGGCAAAGCCCTGTTGCTGCACATAAGCGGTTCGCGCACTGTCCAGGCCGCGTAACTGATCAGCACTGGCCTGCTTTTCCCGGGCAAGCCGCTCCAGTGATGCGACGTCACGACTGCGCAGAGCGTGATACTCCTGTTGGAGCAAGGTCTGTAAGGCTTCGATGCCCGCCAGTTCTTCACGCAACAATTTGTCGAGCATGATCAAACCGTCCTACGCCAAGTTTTGCTCGAACTTGAGAATATTTTTAGCTAGCCGTTCCGAATTGACTTGGTATTCGCCGCTCTCGATGGCCTGCTTCAACGCTTGGATTTTGGCGTCGTTTTTTTGCGGCTCTAAACCGGCAGCTTTGAGAAAACTCTCGGCTTCGGAAGTCCACTGCACCTGATCGCCTTCGTTCGGTTTGTCACTATTCGGACTGCTGACCGACGGGGACGCCGATTTCGGTGAAACAGGCAGATCCATGCGGGGGCCATGTGGCGAACTTGCCTCGCTGGTTGGTGGTTCGGAACCGGTAGCTTTGCGATTTTCGAGCAAACTCTCGGCTTCACGCGCCAACAGGCCCCGGTCTGTTTCGGCAGAGGACTTGTCACCATGCCGATTGCCGCCCGATGAAGATACAGACTTTGGCTGAATGGCTAGATCCGTGCGCAAGCCAAGCGGCGGAAATTGATTGGAAATAGTGGCCATGATGGTCATCCTTCCCGTTGGGTTTTAAAACATGTCCAAATTATCGGCAATCTCCGGGGGAACTTTAATGAGATTTCCGTTGGCCTGCCGATTTATTTGCCGACTTCAACCCGCCCCTGGTCAACCACAATCCCTTCGATCACGCGCTTGGACGTTTCGTTACGCACCCGCACCCGTTCGCCAATGCCTGCGTCGCTGAGAGCGATACCGCTGGAAGTAACCTGCATACCGCTTTGGCCGGCAATCAGGGTGACAGTTTCGCCCTGGCGGACGGCTGGCGGAATTTTGACGGTCCTGGGGGAAATCACCATGCCCGTCATTAGCGCTTGCCGTAATTGTTTACCAATCAGTTGCTTGGGATTGGTTTCGTAGCCACCGGGCAGGGCAGACAGTTCGCGGCGTTCGGCCCGGAAGTCAGCAGCGCCAAGAATGCTATTCCGTCGCAGGAAGCGGTTGGCGACGAGTACCTGGTCATAAATGTGAATCTCGGCGCGTTGGTAAATCGTCCAGGCCGGATTGGAGCACCGGACGCCGATGGAGGCGTTGCCAACATTTTTCGCGCCACTGGGCAGAAAGGCTTCGAGCGCGGCTTGGCATTGGGGCAGCCGCACCCGGGGGTCAAGGGGTTGCAGGCGGATTTGTGGGGGTTCGGCGCGCTGCTGGTGTTGTTCGATCAGAAAGGCCTGTACGGTGCGCGAAATATCGTCGAGCGATTGAATAGCGCTGTCCGCTAGGGCAAACGCGGCCAATCCGCAGCTAACGGCGAACAGGAGGGTTCGTGATCGTAGAATCATAGGCATGGGCAGGCAAATTTTTAGAGTCCAAGTTCAGCATGGGAACCAAGACGCACGAGCTGCAGCACCGCATCGTCTGATTTTCGGTAAATCAGCACCAAATCAGGTTTGATGTGGCAATCGCGATGATCTTTCCATTCACCGGACAGGGCGTGGTCGTGGAAACGTTCTGATAATGCCTCATCATTCGCCAGCTTCCATAGTGCTTCGATGAATGCTTCCTCGAACGTACCGTGTTTTTTAAAGTCACGTTTGAAGGCGTGGGTCCATTCAATCTTGCGCATTCATGGCATCCAGGAATTGCTCAATGGTGGCTGCTGATGGCAAGTTTCCACGACGAGCTTCCTTCATAGCTTCAACCGTTTCTTGGTTAGGAATCAAAGGATTGAACGGAAGTGTGTGCTCACGAGCGATCTTGGTCAGCATTAACCGCACGGCATCGGACACGGTCAGCCCCATGGCTGACAGGACAATAGTGGCTTCTTCTTTCACAGCGCGATCAATTCGCGCCTGAACAAGTGCATTCGCAGTCATCAGATTCCCCCTCGCGGGTTGAGTTACTGGTTATTGTCATTCATCCTCACTCCAAACTCAACGCTGCTATTTGGCTGAGGCTGACTGAAGTCAAAATCGGCATACCCTTTGCTTGCCCTATCGTCAACAATTGCATCCGCCATTTTTCCGGCAATGATCCGGGAAGCAGGCAGAACGGGAGGCCGTAAACATGGGCATCAATTTCGATCAGGCCTTACGGGTCCATGGTCAGGCGTTGGCGTTGCGTTCCCGACGCACCGAGTTGATGGCGGCGAATCTGGCAAATGCCGATACGCCCAATTACAAGGCGCGCGATCTGGATTTCAAGTCGGCGATGGCCAGCGCCAT
>JAUPTV010000159.1 GCA_030917925.1 Pseudomonadota bacterium | reverse complement strand
AATTCCGCCCGCCCAAACCCATAGCTATGCCAGGCCGACGCGGGCCGACCGGCGAGCCAGGCCGCGATAGCGGCTAAAGCCAGGGCGGCGGCATCGTTGACCATGTGCCCGGCGTCGGCGGCCAGCGCCAGCGATCCCGCCCACCACCCCACGCCCGCTTCGACGGCGGCGTAGGCCAGGGTTAGACCGGTGGCCAGCCACAAGAGATAGCCAGTGGCCGGACGGTGATGATGGGCGTGAGGCGCAGACATGGCGGTGGCGCAGGATCAGGCATTCAACAGTGTCTTGATCTCGTCTACCGACAGCACTTTGCCTGTGCTCCTGATTTGACCATTGACCGCCAGCGCCGGCGTGCTCATCACCCCGGCGTCGATGATGGCGTTCATGTCGGTAACTTTCTCCAGTTCATACGGCAGCCCCAGTGCCTGCGCGGCGGCTTCCGTGTGTTGACCCAGCGTTTTGCATTTCGCGCAACCGATGCCCAGAATTTGCAATTTCAGCATGACTTTCACTCCTCAATCAGGGATAGAACAGACCAAACACCCAGCCGGTAAAGGTCGCCATGACCACCACCAGTCCACAATAAACGGCGGTTTTCTGTGTACCGAGAATGCCGCGAATCACCAGCATATTTGGCAACGACAGCGCCGGACCCGCCAGCAACAAAGCCAGCGCCGGGCCTTTGCCCATGCCCGCGCCGAGCAAGCCTTGCACAATCGGGACTTCGGTCAGGGTCGCGAAATACATGAGCGCCCCGGCTACCGCTGATAGAAAATTAGCTCCCAGTGAATTGCCGCCAACCGCCGCGCTGACCCATTCCGACGGGATGATGCCTTCGTGACCGGGCCGACCGAGCAGAAATCCGGCCAGTAACACGCCCCCGAGTAACAACGGCATGATTAGCTTGGCGAAACCCCAGGTCTGACTCAGCCACTCCTCGCCATCACCGGGTTGCAGCGCGGCAGTCAGCGTCAAGCCAATCAGACCGGCGCTGAAGGCCAGTTCAGGGTGTTGCGGAATCAGCCCGGCCAGAATAGCGATGACCACGGCAGTAGCGGCCAGCGGTTGCCAATGCCACCGCCAGCGCCAGATCAGCAATCCGGCCAGACCAAGGGACGCCAACGCCGTGAGCGGCCATTTCCAGGCAAAGATCGTATGCCAGACCGCGCTATCTTCGGCGCTGGCCGGTGCCCAGTTCGCCAACACCAGCACCGCAATCATCAGCGTGAAAAACGCTGCGGTGTCGCTCAGGGGCCGCCCTTCATCGGTACCCAGCACAAACCCCTGCTGATTCGCCGCCCGCGCCTGCTCTTCACGCCGGTAAATCCAGTGCATGATCAGACCGATGACCAGCGCGAAGCTGATCGCGCCGACCGCCCGCGCCACGCCCAGTTCAACGCCGAGAATCCTGGCGGTCAGGATGATCGCCAGCACGTTGATCGCCGGACCGGAATAGAGAAAGGCAATCGCCGGTCCCAGGCCCGCGCCACGCCGGTAGATGCCGCCAAATAGCGGCAACACCGTGCAGGAACATACCGCCAGAATCGAACCGGACACCGAGGCGACCCCGTAAGCAGCCACCTTGCGGGCGGCAGGACCCAGATACTTCATCACCGCGTCCTGGCTGATGAATACCGCAATGGCACCGGCGATAAAGAAGGCCGGAACGAGGCAGAGCATGACGTGCTCGCGGGCGTACCAGTTCAATAGCGCCAGCCCTTCCAGAACGGCATTGTCGAAGCGCGCCGTCCCCACCGGCATGAAGAATGCCAGCAGAAATACGGCGACAATCCCGCCCAACCATTGGAATTCGGTCGGGCGATCTTGGAGAGCGGCGCGGAGCCGGTTCAGGGCATCGGTGAGGGGGTGATTGATCACCGGTGAAGTCGAAAGAGTAGCCATGCGAGCACTCCTGAGCAGTCAGGCCGCGCAGCGGCGCTGGGGACGATCAGGCATATCAGCCAAGGCGGCCCGGTCGGTGCAAAACGGCGTCTGCTCAGCCAGCGCCCGGCGGGTCGTTTGCAAGATGTCCCGCATCCAGGCCGGCAGGTCGGGATGCAGGCGGTAGTAAATCCACTGGGCTTCCCGGCGATCCAGGATAAAACCAGCCATGCGCAACGCTGCCAGATGCCGGGAGATCTTGGGCTGAATTTCACCCAGGGCGTGGGCCATTTCGCAGACGCAAACCTCGTCTTCCGCCGCCATGAGCATCAGGCAGCGTAATCGGGTGGCGTCAGCCAGGGCCTGGAAAAAATGAGGGGCTTGCAACATAGGTATTTTTAATCCGCATATTTATATAACCATATATACAATACTCCACGAGTTGTGTAAATCGTTAACTTGGCAGGTTCTGTGTGTGCGCCAATCTGGAGCATGAGCGGTAGCGTTGCCATATCGTACAAGCAACGTCTTCAATCATTTGATGAAATAGCGGTCAATTGATCAGGAGAACCTCCATGGCCACCGTGAATTCCATGCACACCCCCGGCGAGCGTGTCGCCATCATTGCCGGTTTGCGCACGCCCTTCGCCCGGCAACTCACCGCCTACAAGGATCTGAACGCCATTGACCTCGGCGTGATGGTCACCGACGAATTGCTCACCCGGATGGATCTCGATCCGGCGCTGATCGAACGCCTGGTCTACGGCTGCGTTGGCCTGATCCCGGAAGCGCCTAACGTCGCCCGGGAAGTGTTGCTGGGGGCCGGGATGAGTCCCCGCACCGACGCCTACACCGTCACCCGCGCTTGCGCCACGAGTTTCCAGTCGGCTATCGACATTGCTCAGGCCATTCTGCTGGGCGACATTGAAATCGGTTTGGCGGGCGGCTGCGATTCCACTTCGGTGCTGCCGATCCAGACCTCGAAAAAGCTGTCGCGGGCGCTGATTCATTCCAGCAAAGCCAAGTCGCTCGGCGATAAGTTGATTCTGTTCAAGGGCATCCGTCCGGGAGACCTGATCCCGGTGTCGCCAGCGATCAAGGACTATTCCACGAATCTCGGTATGGGCGACATTGCTGAGCAGATGGCCAAAAATCACGGTATCAACCGCGAGGAACAGGACCGTTTCACCGTGCGCTCGCACCACCTCGCACAACAAGCCTGGGACGCGGGCAAACTGGAGGGCGAAGTGATGCGCGCCTTCGTGCCACCCTTCAAGGAATGTGTCGAACGCGATAACAATATCCGGGGCGATTCGACCCTGGAGCAGTTGGCGAAACTGCGACCCGCTTTCGACCGCAAACACGGCACGGTGACTGCCGCCAATTCCACGCCGTTGACCGATGGCGCGTGTTCCATGATTCTGATGAAAGAGTCACGCGCCCGGCAACTGGGCTTCGAACCGCTCGGTTTTATCCGCTCCTACGCCTTCACGGCTATCGATCCTTTTAATGACGGGCTGATGGGACCCTCCTACGCCACGCCGGTAGCTCTCGACCGGGCCGGAATTACTTTGAACGATCTGGCGCTGATCGATATTCACGAAGCCTTCGCTGCGCAGACGTTGGCCAATCTGAACAACTGGCCCTCACGGAAATTTGCCCAGGAACAACTGGGGCGGGATGTGCCGATTGGCGAGGTCGATATGGATAAATTGAATGTGCTGGGCGGTTCGCTGGCTTATGGGCATCCCTTCGCCGCCACGGGGGGACGCATGATCATGCAAACGCTCAATGAACTGCGCCGACGCGCCGGCGGGCTGGGATTGGTGACTGCCTGCGCTGCGGGTGGATTGGGCGCAGCGCTGGTGCTGGAAGTCGCGTAACGTTGGGGGAAGATAAGCCATGACTACTGAACTGAATTTGACCGTTTTCCAACTGACACGACGCGAAGACAACATCGCGGTCATCACCATCGACTTGCCCGGCGAAAGCCAGAACACGTTGAAAGCCGAATTCGTCGATGAAGCCAACGCGCTGCTGGATCACCTGGAACAGGACACCAGCCTCCGAGGCGTCGTGTTCATCAGCGGCAAACCCGGCTCGTTCATCGCCGGGGCGGACATCAATATGTTGCAGGCGTGTAAAACCGCTGCCGAAGCCACGGAACTCTCGAAAGCCGGCCAACGCTTTTTCGACCGGCTGGAGCATTTCAAAGCTCCTATTGTTGCCGCAATAGATGGCGCTTGCCTGGGTGGCGGATTGGAACTGGCGCTGGCCTGCCACGGGCGAGTGTGTACGAATAACCCCAAGACTGCGCTGGGTCTGCCGGAAGTGATGCTCGGCGTTCTGCCCGGCAGTGGCGGCACGCAACGTCTGCCCCGGTTAATCGGTATTCCCGCTGCGCTGGATTTAATGCTGACCGGCAAGCATCTGAATGCGCGTAAAGCGCAGCGGCTGGGGTTGGTCGATGACGTGGTTCCGGCCACCATTCTGCTGCAAACAGCTATCGCATTCGCGCACCAACTCCAGCCCCGGCAGGGCGCAAAGCGTAAAACCGCCGGTCTATGCGACCGAGGTCCGCGAGCAGTTCAACCGCCAGCTCGAGGCGATCCAGCGCCAGACCGGCCAGCGCCCCGAG
>JAUPTV010000027.1 GCA_030917925.1 Pseudomonadota bacterium | reverse complement strand
GGACCTTCATGCCGGCGCTGCCCGTGGCTTGGTAGCGGTCTAACCAGTCATAAACCGTATCGGGTCGCCGCGGCCGTAGCAAACCCTGCCGGGCCACGAGTGCCGCCGGCATCCCCTCCGCAATCTTCAACAACGCCGCTGCCCGTTCACGCACATACGGTTGACGGGCATGATCCCGCATCTGGACCAATTCTTCGCGCTGGGTTTCACTCAATATAAGATGGCGTCGCGGCATGATGGGTTCCTCTAAGGCGGCTGGAATCGCGCCTTCAGTATACCGGATTAAATTTTTAAAGATCATAAGGCCGGGGTCTCTCGCGGAAAATCTTGATGAGCGTGCGTAAGGAGACAACCCCTGCTGACGACACCCCTCCAAAAATTTCTCCTGCCTCCCTCTAAAGATCGCCGGAAGCTTGCCGATAGGAAGGATCAGGGCGGGGACATCCCGCTAAAGTTTCGGTAAGCAGCCTGTTCAGGTTGCCTGAACTCACGAATATTGAGGAGATATTGTCATGGCATTAACCATCAACCATAATCAAATGTCGCTGAACGCTCAACGGCAACTTAATCAAAGCGGAAACCTGCAGCGCACCACCATGGAACGGTTGTCTTCCGGCCTGCGTATCAACTCCGCCAAGGACGACGTGGCGGGCGTGGCGATCGCCGACCGCATGACCAGCCAGATTCGCGGCCTCAACCAGGCGGTGCGGAATGCGAACGACGGCATCTCCCTGGCGCAAACGGCGGAAGGTGCCCTGCAGGAATCAACCAGCATCCTCCAGCGGATGCGTGAACTGGCAGTGCAATCGGCGAATGATACCAATACAGGCACTGATCGCGCTTCGCTGCAGAAGGAAGTTGGGCAGCTCCAGCAGGAACTGAACCGCATTGCGAATACGACGTCTTTCAACGGCAAAAATTTGATCGATGGCTCGTTTAGCTCGCAAAAATTCCAGGTCGGCGCCAACGCCAACCAGACAATCTCGATCAGTGCCGGCAATGCGCAGGCGACCGCAATGGGCGCACACACCGTGCGCGCTGAAACGGCTTCGGCTGCAGGCAGTGGCGGTATTTCGGCGGCCACGGGTGGTACTGTAAACACTACGACTGCGGGTACCTTGAAGGTTGCTGGCGCACTGGGAATGGCGGATGTGACCGTCAAGGCGAATGATTCGGCCAGGACCATCGCCACGAGTGTGAATGCCAAAACGGCGGAAACCGGTGTTACCGCCCGGGCGAGTACCCAGATGCTGTTGACCGCGTCCGGCGGCGGCACGTCCGGCGGTGCTGTCAGCTTCAACCTGAAAGGTCAGAATGTCACTGACGCTTCTGGCATCATCACCCAGGACGTCAAGATCAGCTACAATCTGGCAACCAGCGGGTCAGACGGCAGCGGTGATGACAACTCGCTGGCGGGCTTAGCGTCTACGATCAACAGCTATACCGGAACAACCGGCGTCACCGCCAAGCTGAATCAGGATAAGACCGGGCTGATTCTGGAACAGGCCAATGGTTATGATATTCAACTGACCGGTAATGCTGACGCGACGCTGGGGATCCAAACCCAAGGACTCACCTATAATGCGACGAGCGACACCGCAGTCAAGGCTAGCGGCGGCTACGAGCTGGCGGGCGCTACAGCAGGTATTGCATCCGCGGTCGCCAGCAGTGTTACAGTCGGTGGGCAAGTACTGTTTGAATCCGGTAATCGCTTCAGCGTCACGGCTTCGGCCACCAATGTATTAGGAGCCGCTACCGGGACGGCCGCTGCCGCGAGCGGGATCGGAACATCTAAACTGAATTCTGTTGCTGATGTCAACATTTCCACCCAAATTGGCGCTAACGATGCAATTAGCGTTATTGACAACGCCCTGGCTTTCGTGGACGAGCAACGGGCAGATTTCGGTGCGGTGCAGAACCGGTTTGCATCCACCATCAATAACCTGCAAACCACATCCGAAAACATCAGTGACGCCCGGTCGCGGATTCAGGATGCCGACTTTGCCAAGGAAACCGCTAACCTGAGTCGGTCACAGATCTTGCAACAAGCGGGTACCGCAATGCTGGCTCAAGCCAATCAGTCGCAGCAAGGTGTACTACAATTGCTGGGCTAAGCCTGAATCTCGCTCCGCAATACCTGGCGGCGCGATGGCTCCCTCCCCTGCGGGGGAGGGCAAGGCGAGGAAAGTGGTTCACCACCGTCTGTTATTCGTCAGACGCCTCGTTTTGCTCTCCCAAGCGGGAGAGGGAGCCAAATCGCGTTCAGGGTAGGGAAACCCCGCAATGGCGAATTTCCCGGCGTGGGCACTTGGACACAAGGAGACCGTTGCCATGACGTTGAACATTACTGCCATCAGCAGCGCCTTGCCGGCGCCAGTCAGTGCAGAACCCCGATCTCGCCCCGGCGCCGATGAAAATTCGATGCGCCCGACCCGCAAGGTCAATGATTCATCCCCATCATCCGGTGTTGCGCCTAATCCCCTGGAACCGGGCACCAAATCCCAGGATGTCAAATCCCAGGATGTCAAATCCCAGGATGTCAAATCCCAGGATGTCAAATCTCAGGATGTCAAATCCCAGGACGCCAAAACCCTAGATCGGAAAACCCTCGCTGGCGCGATCGAGGAAGTGAATCAACACTTCAAAAGCTTGCCAAGAACCCATCTCCAGTTCACGATCGATGAGAAAGCTGATCGAGTCGTTGTTAAAGTGATGGATGCCGAGAAGGACAAACTGATCCGGCAAATTCCTCCCGATGATCTCCTGAAGCTGGCGGCTTCCATCAAGGAAAAGATCAACGAGGAAGGTGGAAAACTGGAACGTGCCGATCTGGCGGCGAACAAATCCTCTACAGAGGCCTCGCTACTGGACAGTTTCCTGTTGCGCGACCGGGCTTGAAGCGAGTTGGCTACAGCGCATTAAATCAGTCCACCTCGACCTCACTCCCAGTTCTCAATTTTCAAGGAGGCTTTATGGCCAACATTACCTCAATGGGCGCGGGATCAGGCCTGGATATCGGTTCGCTGGTATCACAATTGGTCTCTGCCGAAGCCACACCAGCGGCTAACCGGATCAATCGCCGTGAAGCCAAGCTCCAGACCGAGTTGTCGGCAGTGGGCACATTGAAGAGTTCACTCGCCGAGTTCCGCTCCTCGGTGTTTTCCCTGAGCCTGTCCTCTACCTTCACCGCCGTTAAAGCGACATCAAGCAATTCCAGCCTGTTCACCGCGACTGCTGGCTATTCAACGATGGTGGGTAGCTACAACATCAAGGTCAATCAACTGGCTCAGGCAAATTCGCTGGAACTGGTCACGGCCGTTAATAAGGACGATAAATTTAGCAGCGGAACCCTGAAAATTACGGTGGGCAGCGGTGCCAGCCGTGAGATTGCCATTGACAGCAACAACAATACCCTAGAGGGGATTGCCGGGGCGATCAACAAGGCCGGGGCTGGCGTAACCGCCACCATCCTCAATAGCGGGGATAACCGGCAAATCACCCTCAAATCCACTGCAACCGGTGCGGCCAACACCATCGCCATTGAGGCCACTGAAGACGGTATTACAAGCGGGCTGGGCCTGACTTCCACCTTCGCCATCTCCCCCACCGGACTCAAAGAGGTCCAAGCCGCCCAGGATGCCAGCATCACCATTGATGGTAGCAGTACGGCAACGACCAGCACTTCTAATATTTTCCTGTTCAACAGCGGTAGCCTGTCCGGGGTCAGTCTCGAAGTCAAATCGGTGGGCGCTGACGCCGCAGCCAGCACCGCCAAGCTGGATATCGGGCGCAATACCGCCTCAGCGACCGAAGCGGTCGAAGCTTTTGTCAAAGGTTTCAACTCGCTGACCAGCACCATCAAGTCATTGACCAGCTACGACGCCAAGACCAAACAGGCCGGACCCATGGTCGGCGATGCCACCGTGCGTTCGGTCAGTTTCCAGCTCAGGCGCTTTCTGGGCGAATCCAGCGGCGGCGCATCCGCCTACAATAGCTTGTCGAGCATCGGCATCGAAACGCAGCGGGACGGTACCCTGAAATTTAATAGCAGCAAGCTGACCGCGGCGCTGTCCGCCGATTCAGCCGGAGTCGCTAAACTGTTCGCCGGTGCCGCCGCCAGCAGCAGTCAACCCGCCGTCGAAGGGCTAGGCAACCGCTTCAAGGACTATCTTGATAAGATCTCCGGCGCTGGCGGCTCCCTGGACAGTCGATTGAACACCATCAATCGCAATATCTCGGGTCTGACCGATGCGCGTGACATCCTGAACCGGCGGTTGCAAGGCCTGGAAACACGCCTGATCAAGCAGTTCAGCGCCATGGATTCCCTGGTCGGCAGATTTCAGTCGACCAGCACATATCTGACGCAACAGTTTGAAGCGATGGCGAACATCTACAAGAAATAACCGCTGCGGATCTCCCTGATCATGAGTGATATTGGCAGCCTGGGCGGCCAACTGGCCAATGCCGGCCATGCCGCGCAAGCCAGGGCCAGTGTACGTCCGGAGTCGCCGCCGCCGCTGACCGTCCAGAACGCGGTGGCCCAAACCCTGAATACTCCCCAAACCGCAGTCATGCAATCGCCTGAAGCGGGTAATGCCGAGTGGCAGCGTGAAGCCCATCCTGATGGTCATGGGCAAGGTGCGCAGCAGGATGGAGAACAGCATCCGCCGCCCCGGGAACAGGTCAATGCTTTCCTGGAGCGCCTTAACCAGCAAATGCGCCATCATCACACGCACCTGCAATTTGAACTCACTGGCGGTCAGCGTGACTGGCGCATTCGCATTGTTGACCAGGATACCCACAAGTTGGTGCGCTGGATTTCCTGGGAGGAAACCCAGGCCTTTGCCCGCTCCCTGGAAGAACTGGAGGCCCAGTCGGTTCGCAGCGCCTCCAGTATGGGCGGCGGACTGTTGCGCGTCACGGTCTGACCCGCCCCCCCGCAAACGCTCTTCTCGACAGCCTCTCCTTAATCTCCAAGACCCGCGCAGATGCCGGTTGGCAACGATGGGGCAAATCTGCAAACTTTCAACTCCGACGCCTGAGTCTAGCCATGCCTAATATTTCCAAAGCGCTGCGGCAATATCATCAGATCAATACCCGTAGCAGCGTTGCCTACGCTACTCCTCATCGCCTCATCCAGATGTTAATGGAAGGCGCTCTGGAACGGATTGCCGTCGCCAAGGGCTGCATCCAGCGACAAGATTTCGTCGCCAAGGGTAAACAAATCGGCGATGCAGTCGATATTATTGGTGGACTCCGTGAAGGATTGAACGAGGAAGCTGGCGGAGCCATCGCTGTCAACCTTGATGCGCTATATGATTACTTGCAACGGCGGCTGTTGGAAGCAAATTTGCATTCCGACATTCTGATCCTGGATGAAGTGGCTGAACTGTTGCGCCCGATCAAGGAAGCCTGGGATGCGATTGGCGAAGCGCCTGAAACCGGCACGCCTCCCGCAGCAGCGGTAGACCATCCCGTATAACCGCATGCGCTAACTGAACAACATAAGTTCAGTTGCTGCTTTTATCGGGCATGGCGAGGTTCGAGCAGGCCCAGGCCAGGAAACGCCAAATCTTCGCTAGGCCGGAAATATAGCACCGCGCCTTGCAGGATTATCACGACGTATAAGGAACTGTGCCAGCGCCAGTGCCGCTCACTTTTTTTGAGGAGAGATTGCAATGCTCACCATTAACCATAATGAATCAGCTTTAAAAGCCCGTCGGCGGCTCAACCAAAGCGCTGGACTACTCAGGACCAGCATGGAGCGACTGTCGTCGGGCTTGCGCATTAACTCCGCCAAGGATGACGTTGCGGGCGTCGCCATCGCTGACCGCATGACCAGCCAGATTCGTGGTCTGAACCAAGCGGCGCGCAACGCCAATGACGGCATCTCTCTGGCACAGACGGCGGATGGTGCCTTACAGGAGTCTGCGGCGGTCCTGCAGCGGATTCGGGAACTAGCAATTCAGTCGGCCAACGATACCAATGTCGGCACCGACCGTGCCTCGTTGCAGAAAGAGGTCGGGCAATTGCAGCAGGAACTGAACCGGATTGCCAACACCACCGCCTTCAATGGCAAGAACTTGCTGGATGGTACGTTTGAGCAGCAGAAGTTTCATGTCGGTGCCAATGCCAACCAGTCTATCAGCATCGCCGCCGGCAATACGCAGGCAACAGCCATCGGCGCACACACTGTTCAAGCCTATACCACCTCAGGCAGTGGCGGTATATCGACGGCAAGCGCTTCGACGACGAATGCGGTTACCTCCGGTACCTTGATGATTGCTGGCGCACAGGGTGTGGCAACCATCACGGTCAAAACGGCTGAGTCGGCCAGAGCGATCGCCGTGAATGTGAACGAGAAGACCGCAGAAACCGGAGTCACCGCCCGGGCCACTACCCAGTTGCAGCTCACTGCATCGGGCGGCGGCACCAGTGGTGGCTCTATCAGTTTCACTCTCAGGGGACAGAATTTCACTAACAGCACCACGATTCAGCAGGATGTAAAG
>JAUPTV010000026.1 GCA_030917925.1 Pseudomonadota bacterium | reverse complement strand
TGGCGTTTCTTTTCGATGTAGCCCAGTTGCTCAAGCTCGGTGATGTACTTGGTTACGCTCGTTCTGTGGAGCTTGATGCACTTGGCGATGGTTCCTTGTGAGGGCCAGCACCATCCATTCAAGTCCCCATAGATTCCCAAGGCGTTGAGCACCAATAAGGCCCCGCGACTCAGGCGGGTATCGCAAACTGCACGGGCGGGAATAATGCTGAATCGGGCGCTCATGGCCGACCCTCCACCTGGGCTTGACCCGGCAAGCGGTGAAGTGCCAAACGGTTCGCATCAATAAAGCAGCGACGCGCAACGGCGTCTGGGGAGACGGGATTATTCATAGCGAATTGCTCCTACTTGAGACTTTGGCCGCGCTTTCTAAGGCGATGGCGGGGGATGTTAGAAACACGCAAGTAGACGTGCAGCCAGCCTTACGGACAGGCCCATCCCCCATAGGAGCAAAACCTGTGGGGCACAAAAAAACCGCTTTATCGACGCGGAAAGCCGCTACTTGGGGTGTTTCTAGCACCTGTCGAATAGAATACGCCGCTTTTCTGGCTCTTCCAAGGAGATTCATGCCGCCTCCGCTAACATCATCAGCCGCTGGATGTTGAGGCGCTTTGTGGTGCGCAATGGATCGACGGGTTGAGGCCGTTTCAGTTTCAGGTTGATCCGACTGGTCAAATGCCAAGCCTTGCAGCTTGGGCAACGGTAGACCTGATTGCGCTTGTACAGGTGTTTGTGGCTCACCAGCGCCAGCGGGTGACTCAAACTGCGCAGAACCCGCCACGCGGTGACGGGATTGGGATAAGGGACTTTGCCGCAATGACTGTGCATATCCGCTCCCCATCGGTACTTAACGCGCCTGGTCTGCCGCGTTAAAAGGGCGCAACTTAGCCACTGCGCCATAGGCGTATTGCTCCAGCACGGCCCGGATTAATTCCCCGACGCTGCGATCCTGTTGCATCGCGATATCCTGCAAGTCGCGCATTAAAGTCTCGCTGGTATGGACGTGGAGGGATTCGAGACATTTTTGTTTATTCAGCATCTTCTGGATTCCTTGAGTGGGGTAAAAGGCCCCGGTGACTGAAATAAAACATCACCGGGGGGTAAGAACACATTGAGCAACGGGTTACACCACGCCCGGCGTTGGGGTGGGTGGGTTGGAAGATCCGGGCCAAGGCAGGTCGGGGCGCAATTCCCGGGCGGTCAGTACCCCGCCACTGGCCGCTTCGAGCTTGAGCGCCAACGTCATGGAAGGCCGTCGAAAGCCGCGACTGACTTGCCGCAGATACACCGGCTTGGTACCGGTGGCTTTGGCCAGGGCGTCGAGATGGCCCGGATGGAGAACTTTTAGGTAAGCACTGAGATTCATCTGAAAAATATATCACTTTGTTGTTTGTTTTTTCAACAGCAAAATGATAACTATCGTAAGGGGGTAGCAATTTGCTATATTGTCATCATGAAAAATGTTCAAAATGTCCAAGACACTCGCCGCGACCACCTGCGGCGCTTGATGCAAGGCTATTCATCGCAACGGCAATTTGCTGATGCAATGGGGTTGTCCGCCTCGTACATTAACCAGATATTGACGGGGGTACGCGAAATGGGGGGCCTCGTGTCGCGGCGGATTGAGACGGCTCTCGGCCTGCCAGAGGGTTACTTTGATACCCCACTGTCCCCGCCAGCGAACGCCTCTGGGGATGAGGCGGGGTCGGCGTCTCTTGAACAGATGCTCATCCCCACGCATGAACTTAAACTGCTGGCTGATTATCGACGACTGTCGAAACAGCATCAAAAGATGCTGCGTGAGACGGCGGCCGGGTATTTGTTGATTGAACGGGAGAATCTGCCGTCTTCATCCTGACATTCTTTGTGGATTTCGTCGTTTTTGTAAAAAATTTGGAGGGATTTTTAACATCATCCTTTGAGCGGTCTACACTACGATGAGTTTTGAACATCGTGGAGGAGACCGATGCACGTTGATCTGCACTGTGAGGATCATCAGCAGCAATCACGCCCTTTCAAGGTGGAATTACTGGATCAGGCGTTGGCTATGCTGGTCGAGGAAGCCGGACAGGCTTACCGGATTTATGAATTGTTCGAGATTCGCCGCCCTGGCGATCTATGGAAATACCTGTGGGTGCGTTTGATCGAGGTCCCGGAAACGGTTTGGGGACGTTACTATCAGGCGCTATCGGCGGTGGCCTGGTACTGGCGCCATACGTGGCCCGCGAATAGCCTGCCACTGGTACAGTTTGATGCCAGTTTCTGCTGGTGTGGCCCAGAGACACTACCGGAAGATGCGTGTTGGCTCACGGCGCGGGAAGGCATCGCATGGCAGACGTTTGCCTCCCGGTGGTTTCATCAGATTCGCCAAGCGCAAGACCGTCTGCGGGACAGTCGTGATCCGCTGATCCAGCATGAAATCCGGGCGCTGCACGAGGAATCGCATCCCTATCATTTCAAGGCCGAGATCCCCTTTACTCTGACCCCGGTCGGTTATACGTCCCCCACGCGCCCGAAACACGCCCCCGGTTACTATGCACAATTGGGCGAACTGTTAGCCCGGCCCGATGTGCGCTCGGTGGTCTATGGTGGGCGTCATGATTTTCAAACGCTGCGGCAGCTTTGTACGGAACAACAGCAGCGGGCAGCTTTCAGCCACCGTCCGATTGACGGGTTGCCGATCAGCTTGCAGGCCGATGAGGTGCCGGCCGTCGCCGCCTGGCAAGCGCAGGTGGTGTACGATGCGGAACGACCGGGTCCGGGGGATTTGTGGATTCAGAAGACGATGCCGGACATCCCAACGCCGGTTTCACCGGAGCAGCGCTGCCGTTGGTGGTTCGTGGTTCAGGATGCCGGGGTGCTGGCGGACTATCAGCGAACCGTAGGCGCGGGATGGGCATTGTATGAAGCGCACGATCCGCAACAGGATTATCATAGGATCAGTCAGCGCCACTATGAGACGTTGATCGAACGTTATGAGGCGTCGCCAAGGGGCACCCCTGGGTAGCCCGTTCTGAACCCGACGAGGGGTTATTTTCGTATGGCGAAGCACCCATCCAGAATCAACCGCCAGCGAGCGGTGTATCAGCGACTGAATGCGGCGATTCTGGCGAAGCGGGCGGCGAAGGGGCCAGCGCCGGTGAAGACGCCCACGGTGAAAGCGCCAGAACCCGCGCCGGCCGCCAGGACACCCACGGTGATCGTCAAAAAACGGCGAAAGGTCGCTCTGCCGGGGGCGTGACCCACGATTGCGACGAGCTTTTCTTTTTAATCAATGAACGGGTGATAATGATGGAACAAAATCATTTGGCAGTAGCGCTTTCGCAGGTGATTATGGCGAATAGGGCGAGTTTTAACGGCGTGATCGAGTAAACCGGGCGCGGTAGAGTTGCCACGTGGCAACTCGCCCATGATCCGGCCCGAACTGAACGCTTGCCGCTGTTCCCCGGCGTCTCTAAACTGTCCCCCCAGGCTTCCATCATCCAGGTTCTTCCAAGGATTTTATGACTCAAGTCATTGCCATTGCCAACCCCAAAGGGGGGGTCGGAAAAACCACCGTCGCCGTTAACCTGGCCCGCGCCTGGCAACAAGCCGGGCACCGGGTTTTACTGGTCGATTCCGATCCCCAGGGATCCGCACGCGACTGGTATCAGGCCAGCCAGAATCAGGGGCGGGAGATGCCGGTCGTGGTCGGCGTCGATCGGCCCGTGTTGCCCGCCAGTGTTCAACCATTACGCGGCGCTTTTGATCGGATTGTTATCGATGGCGCCGCCAAACTTCAGGAGATGACCGTCTCGGCGATCAAGGCCGCCGACTTTATCCTGATTCCGATCCAGCCTTCGGCCCTGGACATCTGGGCTGCCGAGGATCTGGTCGAATTGATCAAGGCCCGTCAGGCGGTCACCGATGGGAAACCGCCAGCGGCCTTTGTGGTGAGTCGGCAAATCACCGGCACCCGGTTGGCGCTCGATGCGCATCGGGCGCTGGAGGCGCTGGCGCTGCCGATTCTCACAGCGCGCACGACTCAGCGTGTGGTGTATGCCGAATGTATGAGTACTGGCAGCACGGTGCTGGATCTGGAGGCAGATGGACCCGCCGCTGCGGAAATCAACGCCCTGTGCCAGGAACTGGAGACTTGGCTGGCGCGGATATCCACGGGAACGGGTGATGCCTAAGAAGCCGTCACTGGTGGCCACGGCGGTACGCCCGAATGGCCGGGCGGCGTCCACTTCCATAGAGGCGTTGATTCATGCGGTCCAGCAGACCACACCGGAGGCTGGCGAACAGCGGCGATTACCGATTGACCGGCTCCAGCGGGGACGCTATCAACCTCGTCAGGTGATGCCCGGGCCAGCGGGGGAGGAACCGGAACTCCGTGAGCTGGCCGACAGTATCCGGGCGCTGGGCGTGATT
>JAUPTV010000158.1 GCA_030917925.1 Pseudomonadota bacterium | reverse complement strand
TCCGATCTAACTACGGCCATCGCTACCTGCGTGAACGGCTCCAGCAGCCCACGGCCGCGCCCGGTTTGGACGAGGAAACCGATCGTTCACTGATGGCCCTGCATTCCGGCCAACCCATTGACCGGTCAGCAACGAACCGGCTCATCGCCCAGGACTTACTGCAACCGGCCCGCCCCGGAATGCGCCCCCAGGACATCGCCCGGCGCTACCGCCAGAATCCCCTGGAACATCTCACCCGGCTGTCGTTTGAACTGACCACCGCCTGCAACTTCCATTGCCGGCACTGCCGCAACGCGCCTGCGGCCCGGATGCGCCCCGCGCCGATTGATCTGGAACCCTTGAAAGCGGTCGTGGATACCGCCTGGCCCATCGGCATCCGCCATTTCGACTTCATCGGCGGGGAAATCTCTAAATTCGGCAACGGCTGGCTGGAATTGGCGCAGTACATTCGCCGTCAACCGGGAACCACGGTCGCCCTGTTCACCAATGGCTGGTGGCTGGAACAAACCGATTTCACCGCAGCAGGAAAGGCTTACGCCGACGAGCCTGCTTATCTGGCCGATTTGCGACAGCACGGCGTCAAGCATCTGGTGTTCAGCCTGGACGGCGCGGAAGAGCGGCACGATGACTGGCGTCGGCATCGGGGCCTGTATCGCCGCATCCTCGATGCCTTTCCCCGCCTGCGGGCCGCAGGTCTGGTTCCTCGGGTGTCGATGGTCATCCGGTGCGATGATCCGCGCCTGGTGCCGACCTTGCGCGAGATCGCCGACGCGCTCTACACCTTTCCCGCCGCGATGAGCGACGATGCCCGCATCCGCCACTTCCTGGACGACCGGACCAATGCGTTCAGCAATTTCATTGACATCGGCCACGGCGTGGCCTTGAGTCACCCCGCCCAGGCCATCGACGCCTTTCCCGCGGCCCGCCTGCGCTGCAAAGCTGCCTACCGGCCCGCGCCGAAGCTGATCTTGACCGCTCAGGGTGAAGTGGCCGTCTGTCCGTTGTTTGCGGTCGGCGTCGGCTATGGCAACGTGCGCCAGCGGAGTTTCCGGGAGATTCTCAACCACTTTCAGGAGGCGTTCGTGTATCAACTCCACGCCAGCGGCGATATCCAGCACTATCGGCGCTTTGTGGATCATGACGTGTTCGGCGATGCCGTCGAGCATCTTTGTACCTTGCGGGCGATCCTGACCTTGCTGGCCAAGGGACTGGATGCCGACCCGACTGCGGTGAGTGACCCGAAGGCGCTTCGGCGTCTCAACGAAGAAGTGGCGATTTTGACCGGCCACCGCACCGCCTGACGCTGACGATTCCTTTTCGCCCCATAACCGCAGGATCAGACCTGATGAACCATGCCCCCTTTACGCCCGATTACGCCACCGCCGCCCAATACCTGGGTGACGCCGACGCCCTCTTGATCGGTGCCGGGGCTGGGATGGGCGTGGATTCCGGGTTGCCAGCCTTTCGCGGAACGCAAGGTTTCTGGTCGGCTTACCCCGCCTATCAGGGTCGCTCTTTTGCCGAACTCGCACGTCCTGAAACCTTTACCGCTGACCCGGAACTCGCCTGGGGGTTCTATGGCCATCGCCTGAACCTGTATCGTCAACACGCCCCTCATGCCGGGTTTGCGATCCTCAAGCGCTGGGTGGAAACGCTGGCGCTTCCGCAAGGCTATTTCGTGATGACCAGCAACGTCGATGGCCATTTCCACCGGGCCGGGTTCGATCCCCAACGGGTGTATGAGTGTCATGGCTCGATTCATTTCCTGCAATGTCACGCCGGTTGCCCGGAGACCTGGCCCGCGGATGATGTGCAATTAGAGATCGACCCGCAGACTTTCCGCGCCTGTCCCCCCTTGCCCCGTTGCCCGCAGTGTGGTGCGCTGGCCCGCCCGAATCTGCTGATGTTTCAGGACTCCGGCTGGCTGACCGTCGCCACTCGCTACGAGAATCAGCTTCGTCATTTCCAAACGTGGTTGCGCACTGTGCAGAACTGCCGGGTCGTGGCGATTGAACTGGGCGCGGGTACGGCAATTCCTACTGTGCGCGGTACTTGTGAATATGCCGCCTGGCGTTTGATCCGCATCAACCCGCACGATACCGAACCCCCAGCCCGAGGCGTACTGTTGCCGGTGGGCGCGTTGGAAGCGTTGACTCGGTTGGACACCCTTCGTCCAACCCAGCGGCTGGGTTCCTGAGCGGATTTATGACGCTTATCCAGCCTGAAAACCGGTAAAATGTCCGGAAAAATCACCCATCGCCCCAGTGATCAACCCAGCCAAAACGACGGAGCCTAACGCCGTGGTCGAGTATGACAATAAAAATTGGTTAGCCCTGCTCGTGATGTTTAACGGTTCGGTCTTCCGCAGCATCCTTTCGAGAATTGTGATCTTTACCCTGTTGAGTGCCGTCATTGCTGGGTTGCACCAAACCCACTTCATCAACTTAAAAGACATTCCCAGTACGCCGTGGGCCGTGGTGGGCGTCGCCTTGGGCCTGCTCTTGGTGTTTCGCACCAACACTGCCTACGACCGCTTTTGGGAAGGCCGCAAGCTATGGGGTGAAATCACCAATCAAACGCGCTTGCTGAGTATAGGCATCCTGGCTTATTTACAACCCGGTCCTGATACTGCCGCTGTTCAGCAACGGCTTATCAATCTGCTAATAGCCTTTCCCATCCTGACCAAACAACGATTGCGTCAAATTCAGGACTGGCAGGAAGTCCAGCCGTTTCTATTGCCAGGAGACCAGCAGCGCATCGCGGGCGCGAATCACCCTGCCTTAGCGACGCTCTCTCTGATCACCGCCCTGCTGGGGCAATGCACGACGCAAGGTCTGCTCACTGAGCAGCGCCTGACTATTTTGCATCCCAGTCTTGGCGAATTGACCCGCTGTCTGGGGGGTTGTGAGCGCATCCGCAATACCCCCTTACCGATTGCCTATGTCCTGCATCTCAAGCGCTTTCTGAGCCTGTTTTGCCTGACGATTGTGCTGCCAATGGTCGCAGTCATGGGCTGGTGGAGCCTGTTGGTCACGGTACTGGTCAGCTATGCGTTCATTGGCGTTGAGGAAATTGGCGTTGAGATTGAAGATCCCTTTGGCGATGACCCCAATGATTTGCCGCTGGATAAAATCTGCACAACCATTCAGCAAAATCTTATCGAGTTAAATCGCTTGACTGAAAGTGCAGCATGAAACAGCGACAGGAGCCATTTCTCCATGAAACTCAG
>JAUPTV010000025.1 GCA_030917925.1 Pseudomonadota bacterium | reverse complement strand
TTTCAACGAGATTTTCAAACAACGCGGTCAGGCTAATGATGCCTCCACCGGTAAATGGTTCAACCAGTAAATCAGGCTTATAATCAAGAGACTGTATCCATTTTCTGAAGGTTGGAACAAACCAGGTCTTTCCGCCGGGATAGCGAAAGGGACTGCGCTGCGGCACTGAAGCGACATTTACCGGTTTAATGGCAGTGCAGGAAATACTGGATTCGGAAAACAGGCTGTGCTGTGCAGGAGAGTTCACTGGAATGGACTCTCAATCGTTGAATTGACTGGAGCGGATTCAAGTTTATCATCCAGTTTTTGTTGAAGAAAATTTACAAAGTCATCCATTTTTCCAGGTTGAGGTGTCGTAATTTTAACCAGCGAGGGTTGAAACTTTGTAAAAACCTCGTGAACTCTCGTGAGTTTCAGTTTTTGCGTAACTGTATCCTGCACAAGATCATAAACAAACCACCCAATTTCACCCTCTTGCCTGGAAACTGAGTCTAAACCAGAGATGGGAAGTGTGTCATAAAATCCTTTGTTTAAAGCAACAGCAATCTTTTTATTCCAGTGGTTGAGGATTCCACCTTTAAACAGCAATTGTGGAGTAAGTCTTTTTCTGGAAGAAGATAAATAGTCAGGGCGTGGGTAATTATTCTGGTTGGGCCAATCCATATTTTTATGGTTTTCTGGAGATGCCATATAATGTTCAAAAGGATCACGAACATTTCCAGAGATATAAACCGCCTGAATTTCGAGAGCGCCAAAATCATAAATACGCTCTTTTTCATCATAAGCGACGAGAACCACGTCGATACTGCCCGCCGACTTGCCATAAGCATCGTTCAGTCGAACTTCGGCTAAGGAACTCCAGGTTGCATTTTCGGAAAAGAAAAAACCAGCGGCATCCTTAACAATTAACCAATCTTCCCGGAATCGGATAAGGCAGGTAATTACCGGCGATTGATTATGGAATATGCTGCAAACCCCAAGGGGATTTTTGGCTTTATCTTTTGTGCAGTTAGGGACTTTATTATTAAAAGGACAGAGTCGGTCATGACGGTAGTCAATGGCGCGTTCGGAGAAATCAGTGGTCAAGTAACCGAAGACTTCGGCAAGGGGATATTTGGGTATTTTCATGCCTGTTTAATCTCAAAAGGTCAGTCGAAATTGTTCGGTAACTTGATCAATGCCTGATTCACGCGATGCTTCGCCCCCCCAACTCTTCCCCGCCAGAGGGAGGGAATTTGTTTCTTTTCCCCTTCACCCCTGCCCCTCCTCCATCCACATCAGCGTTGCGCCGATGACCGCCGCCGGCATGGCCAGGAAATTCAGCAGCGGAATCACCGTCAGCAGCAGCACCATGCCGCCAAAACCCAGGGTCAGCGGCCAATGCTTGCGTAATAACTGGCGCTGCTCCCGGAACGACAATCCCCGATTCCCCAGCGGATAATCCGCATATTCCAACGCCAGCATCCACGCGCCGAACAGCACCCAGAGCACCGGCGCTATGACGTTGATGACCGGGATAAACGACAGCACCAGTAGCGGAATCGCCCAACCGATGAAGTACAACAGCTTTCTGATTTCCACCAGCGGACTCAATAACAAATCTTTCCAACCGAGCGGACTGGCTGCTGGGGACGTATCCCCCGGACGCGCCATCCGGGCAACCCGTTCCGCCAACAACCCATTGAACGGCGCGGCTAGCAGGTTCGTCACCACCGAGAAGCTGTAAAACACCGCCACCAGCACGGTCAGGGCAAAAATCGGCCCGATCAGCCAGTGCAGCCAGCCCAGCCAACTCGGCAGCCAGTTCTGGAGCATCTGGGCAAAGTGTTCAAACTGGCCATAAGTCCACCAGACGCCCGCGCCAAACAGCACAATGTTAATGAGCAGTGGGATAGCGACGAAACGGCGCAAACCGCTTTTCGGCAGCCAGCGCAGACCGGTCAGGGCATAGCCCATGCCTTTAGTCAGGGAAGCACTCATCAGTGTTAGGAACCTTGGCCGGGAAACGCCGGCATTCGTTTCAAAACGTGGCAATCTACGTTACTATTTCCAGCATATCAGACGCCGCCGCCTTGACCGGGCGGCGTCCCATTATAAGACTTGGCGCTGCGGTCTCTAATCCTGAATCACTGAATCAATGAATTGCACCGGGGCGCCGGGCCGGTTTTTTTCCGTCCCTCTGGTAGTACCAACAACGTCAAAGGAGTATTAGCGTCAACTACCCCCGCCTAAAGGCGGGAGCTTGTGAAAACAAGCTCGGTTGACCAGCCTAAGCCTGCCTAACCGGGAGGTTAAAAGGGGCTACGTTGCGTAGAGGTTCAAGACCTACCTTGGGATGCTTCCTCAGTCCCAAGCTCTAGAAGCCCTGATTGCAGACACGCAGAGGGTCAGCACGAAACGGATTGGGGCGTAATGCCGCTACGCAACATTGGCGAGGGGAGCGATCACGTCGAAAGATGTTATCTGTTACCAGGCCCTTACGGGCAGAGTCTCACGACCCGGCAGGTGGAAAGCCTGCACTTTTTTCAACCCTGATAGCTGACACCACAGGAGAGCGAGAACAGGGGAACGCTTCGCGTTCCGCGCTATCCCTCCCCGCCCTAAAGGACGGGGTCTCTCGCGCAAAATCTAATGAAAAATCCCGTTCGCATCGTGATCACAGGTGCCGCTGGCAACATCGGCTACGCGATGGCTTTCCGGATCGCTTCCGGCTCGATGCTGGGTCCCGATCAACCGGTGATCCTGCAACTGCTGGAAATCACCCCGGCCCTGCAAGCCCTGCAAGGCGTGGTCATGGAACTGAACGACTGCGCGTTCCCGCTGCTGGCCGGTACGGTCGCCACCGATGACCTCAAGACCGCGTTCACAGACGCCAACTTTGCCATGCTGGTCGGCGCTCGTCCGCGTGGCCCCGGCATGGAACGCAAGGATCTGTTGACCGCCAATGGCGCTATTTTCGGACCCCAGGGTCGGGCGATCAATGATCACGCCGCCGATGATATCCGGGTGCTGGTCGTGGGCAATCCCGCCAATACCAACTCCCTGATCGCCTCTTGCAACGCCCCGGATCGGGATCGCCGCCGCTTCCACGCCATGACCCGGCTGGATCACAATCGCGCCCTGAGCCAGTTGGCCGAGAAGACCGGTGCCCATGTCAATGACATTAAGAAAATGACCATCTGGGGCAACCATTCCTCGACCCAGTACCCGGATCTCAGCCAATGCACGGTGAAAGGCCAGGCCACCATGTCGCTGGTTGACCAGGAGTGGTACCGCAATACCTTCATCCCTGATGTGCAGCAGCGCGGCGCGGCGATTATCAAAGCGCGTGGCGCGTCTTCCGCTGCCTCCGCCGCTTCTTCGGCCATCGACCACATGCGCGACTGGGCGCTGGGCACCCCGGATGGCGACTGGGTCAGCATGTCCGTCCCGTCGGATGGCTCCTACGGTATCGGTGAAGGCGTTATCTACTCCTATCCGTGCGTCTGCAAGAACGGCAATTATGAAATTGTGCAGGGTTTGTCGGTTGACGAGTTCAGCAGCGAAAAGATGAAGGCGACTGAGCAGGAACTGCGTGAAGAACGCGCCAGTATCGAAGATTTGTTGAAGTAATATCGTCTTTCAGCCTGAGTCGCTGACCTTCCGAACCACCCCGTCGCTTCGCGCCACCCCTCCTTTGCCAAGGAGGGGAATCGTGAAGTCCGGCGATCATCGGGACAGGCTATAGTCGTTCTTTCCTCCCCTGACCCTCGGTTGCCAGCAATTGGCAATCTTTGGGGGGAGGAAATTTCCAGCTTAGTAACTACACTTGATTCTTGCGATAACCCATAACGTCGCAAGACTACCCAACAAGCTGGAGGATAATCCCGAATGAACTACGAAGAATTCCATAGCTGGTCCATCAACGACCCCGAAGGTTTCTGGGGCGAACAGGCGAAGCTGATTCACTGGAACAAGCCGCCCGAGAAAATCCGCGATTACAGTAACCCGCCGTTTTGCAAGTGGTTTGTCGGTGGTGAAACCAATCTCTGCTATAACGCGGTAGACCGGCATCTGGCCGACCGTGCTGACCAGCGGGCGTTGATCTACATCTCGACGGAAACCGACGAGACCGTCATTTATACCTACGCCGAGCTGCACCGCGAAGTGAACCGCTTCGCCGCCGTGCTGCAATCGCTGGGCGTCGGCAAGGGTGACCGGGTTATCATTTATATGCCGATGATCGCCGAAGCCCTGTTCTCGATTCTGGCTTGCGCCCGCATCGGCGCGATTCACTCCGTCGTATTTGGCGGGTTCGCGGCCTACAACCTGGCCGTGCGTATTGACGACGCCAAGCCCAAGGTCATGGTCACATCCGACGCCGGAATGCGCAACGGCAAGGCCGTGCCCTACAAGCACCTGGTCGATGAATCCTGCAACCTGTCCAAGTTCCCGCCGCAACATGTCGTGCTTTGTAACCGTGGGCTGGACAAGAACCTGACCATGGTTGAAGGCCGTGATCTGGACTATGCGACGCTGCGCGCTCAGCACATCGACGCCGAAGTGCCAATCACCTGGTTGGAGTCGAACGAGCCGAGCTATATCCTCTACACTTCCGGCACAACCGGCATTCCCAAGGGTGTGCAGCGTGACGTCGGTGGCTATGCAGTGGCACTGGCCTCGACCATGAAGCATCTCTATCACATCAACCCCGGCGAGACGATGTTCGCCACCTCCGACATCGGTTGGGTGGTGGGTCATTCCTATATTGTCTACGCCCCATTGATGAATGGCTCGCCGACGATTTTCTACGAGGGTCTGCCGATCCGTCCGGATCCCGGCATCTGGTGGAAGATTGTCAATGAATACCAGGTACGGACGATGTTCTCGTCGCCGACGGCGGTGCGGGTGCTGAAGGGTCAGGATCAGAAGTACATGACCCAGCATGACGTGTCCTCGCTGCGCTACCTGTTTCTGGCCGGCGAGCCGCTGGATGAGCCAACCTCGCGCTGGATCACCGATGCGCTGAAGATTCCGGTCATCGACCACTACTGGCAGACCGAGACCGGCTGGCCGATGCTGTCCTACCTGCCAGGTGTTGACCTCAAGCCCAATCGCTTCGGTTCGCCGGGCTTCCCGGTGTATGGCTACGACATCCGGGTGATTAACGAAGGCACCGGCGAAGAAGTGCCGCGTGGCGAGAAGGGCGTGCTGGTCGTCGAACCGCCGCTGCCGCCGGGCTGCCTGAGCACGGTATGGGGTGATGATCAGCGCTTCGTCAAGAGCTATTTTTCCAGCTTTAAGGATCTGCTCTACACCTCTTCCGACTGGGCGGTGCGCGATGAAGACGGTTATTTCTTCATCCTGGGCCGCACCGATGACGTGATTAACGTCGCTGGCCATCGTTTGGGCACTCGCGAAATTGAAGAAGCCATTCAGGCACATCCGGCGGTTGCGGAAGTGGCGGTTGTGGGCCTGGCCGATAAGGTCAAGGGTCAGGTGCCGGTCGGCTTCTGCCGATTGAAGGATCCGACACAACTGGATGCGCCTGGCGCGACTGAGCGGATGGAGAAGGAAATCATTGCCAAGGTGCAAGAACTGCTGGGTGCCGTCGCCAAGCCGCACAACGTTCATTTCGTCAGCGCCCTGCCCAAGACCCGTTCCGGCAAGCTGCTGCGGCGGTCGATCCAGGCGCTGGCTGAAGGCCGCGATCCGGGCGATTTGTCCACCCTGGACGATCCGAACTCGCTGGAAGAAGTGCGGCGGGCAGTCCAGCCCCATTAAGCCGGGCGTCTGTTGATGCCCTGCCCCTGAAACGCCCTCCCCCTGGTGGGAGGGTTAGTGGGTGATTGTTGCGACACTGAATCCCTTTTCCAAACCGGAGAAGGGATTTTTTTGTGAGAAACGCAACATCTGCGCCGACTGCCGGCAACTGTTCGGCTAATATGGACGCGGTAGCCTTGATGACCGATGCCAACAACAGCGGCCAGCTTTACGACATTGCGCAATTCCGGGCGGTGGCCATTCTTTCTGTCGAGGTCTCGAACAGTCTGCTGGTAGCCCTCCCGGAAATCGTTTTTCCTGAACGGTGTAAGTTGGGGTGCGCACTGATTTCGGGTTCAACTACAGGAAAATTTACAGGAGGATATATTTGGAAATTATGAAGAAACCTAGTAAGCTGTTCATTAAGATCTTTCGTTGGTGTGAGGTAAATTCAATGGACAACACAGCAATGCTACAAAAAGAAAATGATATGTTAAAAGAACAAAATGGTTTATTGATGGAAAAAATAAAATGCCTTGATCAAGAATTAAATGTTGAAAAAATAGATAAAATCCGGCTACTGGATAGAATAGTAATGCTGGAAAATAAAATAGATATTTTTAACAAAAAATTGGATGTTGCACGGGAAAATAGAATTAAATTATTGAATGAAGCACAACGAGCAACCGATAGAAGTTCGGCGGCTATTGAAAGACACAATATCATATCTAAAATGCTAAATCAGGAAAAAGCCAAAATGCTAAGTATTTTTGAAGAAAACGTTACATTAAAAAGTGAATTGATGAAAAACAATAAAGAACTTAAGGATCTGAAAGATGCTTATAGATTGGCGGTACAAAAAATAGATGAAGAGAACCTAATTTCATTAGCAATAAATAATGAATTGGAATATTGTTACAAAGAAATTGAAAGACTTAAAATCATACATGCAGCAATTTTATAATGAAAATCCATATTTAATATCTGCTTATATCAATTCTCTCACCTTATACCATACAGGCTGAGCAAAGCCGCCCAACCCGAAGGAAGTAAAGAGGGAGGCGTTTTTAGCTGTTTCCCATATTTGACCGCCATCTCCAGAAAAAACTTTGCGTGAAAAAAAGCCTCAATAAATACTCGGGTCTGGCCAGATGCATTTTTGTTATCTTCAGGTTCAAACTGTTTATTGTCAGCTCCAGCCTGGCAAATTTCGTCAAATAATCCACAAAGTACCGTACCCGATGGCGCGATATTCTTTAATGCCTCAACCATTTTTTTAGTTTCATCCTGAATGTTATACACCTTAAAAGATAAGTGATAAAATTGATAAATAAAATCTTCATAAACCGAATTTGAATGCATCTCTTCAAGCAATTCTGCAAGTTCATTCCATCGGTCTTGAATATTGGACAGCAGCTCTGCATCTTTTAGATAACTATATTTTTCTATAAGATAATCAATAGCTTTTTGATGCTCAGGATAAACATTAATAAACCGGAAACTAATATAATAATTATTATCAAAAACTTGAATTTCACTGATAGTTTCCACTTCAATATCGAGATTAGCTCCCTGAATAAATCCTGCGGGCAAAATGACAAGAATTCTAAACTGCGCTCCAATAGGAACAGGCGTCTGATTGATTAACATGCCTCCACCTGAAGAGATATCAATCAAGTGTCCAAGCGGTTCCCTGCTATCATATTGAAAAACGCTTAATTGATGAATCAAGTGATAACGACAGAACTTGCGTCGATTATTCTCTTTCATTAACTGATTCACTTTCTCTAATTGAAATACTTCAATAAGCGTACAATTTACCTGTTCGCAATTCAAGCAATTCAAACCGATAAATATACGTTTATTATCGTTAGTCCTTCGCCTGCTGATCCAGTGGGCGCTGCTCAAGCCAGGCGACGCCCCACATCAACAGGCCATAAACGCCCCCACCGCCCAGCACCAGGACAAAGAGACGGTCCGGCCACCATTGCACTGCCAGCACTGCGGAACCCGCGCTGGTCAGCATGAGCACATATTCGGCCAGTACCGTGCAGCGATGTCCCCAGCCCAGCAGCACCAGTCGCTGATAATAGTGGCTGCGGTGCCCCTCCCAGACCCGTTCACCCTGTGCTAAACGCCGCAACAACGTCACCGTGGCATCGACAATAAATGGTGAAAACACCCACAGCGCCGCCCATAACGGGAACAAATCCGCCTGACTGCCCCACAGGCTGAGCGCCGCCGCCAGAAATCCCAATGTTGTCGAACCGGTATCCCCAAGAAAAAGTCGGGCGGGTGGAAAGTTGCTGACCAGAAAACCGGCGCTGGCCGCCGCAATGATCAGACTGATCGCAACAAATCCAATATCAGCGCGGCCCAGCCAAGCCAGCGTCGTAAAACCGATGACCGCCATGCCGCCGGCGAACCCATCCATGCCATCCATGAAGTTATACAAATTAATCATCCAGACCACGAACAACCCGGTCAGACTCATCGTCGCCCAGACCGGGAGTAGTTCTAAACCGGGAATGGACAAACCGGCGATGATTAGACTGCCCGCCGCCACGCCATGCACGGCTAACCGTTGCCACGCCGCCACACCATGCCGATCATCCAGCCAGGAGATCGCTGCCAGCGGCAGGAGACCGAACGGCAGGATTTTCAACAGTGGCGGTAATTCTGCGACGAAGAGCGCCAGTCCCACGCTACCGACGGCCAGACCACTCAGCACGGCGAATCCACCCGTGCGGGGAATCGGACGTTCATGGAGGGAGCGAGCATTGGGATGATCGAGCAGCCGCCAGTGGGTTGACCGAGCCAGCCAGAACGCCCCGACCAGCGCGGTGATCCCGGCCAGAACAGGGGCGAAGAAGACGCTCCAAAATGCTAGCATGGCACGCTAAACGCCCGTCGCCGGGCGATCCCCCTGACCTTGTCCGCTACGAGAACGCCCATGCTTGATTTGTTGCGCTACGACCACGGTATTTATGCCCTTGACGCGGGTTATATCCGTCCCCAATTGGCCGCGATTCATCTGATTGTCGAACAGGGGCGCGCGGTGATTATCGACACCGCCAGCTACACGTCGCTTCCCCAGGTGCAGGACGCCTTGCGCGCCCTGGAGTTGACCCCGGCCAGTGTGGACTATGTGTTCCTGACGCATATTCATCTCGATCATGCCGGCGGGGCCGGGGCCATGATGCAGGCCTTCCCGGAAGCGCGTCTGGTCGTCCATCCCCGTGGTGCGTCCCACATGGCCGATCCCACCAAACTGTTCGCCGCGGTGCGGACCGTCTATGGCGCTGAGGAAGCCGACCGACTGTATGGCGAACCGACGCCGGTCGCCGCTGACCGGATCATTGCTGCTGGCGAGGGCTATACGTTCGAACTGGCGGGCCGCCCGTTGGTCTGCTGGGACACCCCGGGCCATGCCCGCCATCACCTGTGTCTGTGGGACGCTCGCAGTCGGGGGCTGTTTACCGGCGATATTTTTGGCCTGTCGTTCCGCGAACTGGATGTCGATAGGCGACCATCGGTGATTCCCACCACCACCCCAACCCAGTTTGATCCAGCAGTGATGCATGATTCGATCAACCGGATTGTGAATCAGCAACCCGATGCAGTGTATCTGACCCACTTTGCCCAGGTTCGTGATGTGACGCGACTGGGCGACGACCTGCATCGCCTGCTCGACGCCCATGTCACCATCGCCGAACGGGAGCGCGAAGCCGGTCCAGACCGGGAAGCGCGGATTTTGCAAGGGCTGTGGGCGCTGATGGATGCCGAAGCGGCGCAGCAGGGCTGGCGGCTGGACCGGGAATTGTGGCGTGAGGTGCTGCGTTCGGATATCGAACTGAACGCGCAAGGCCTGCACTACTGGCTGGATCACGCCTAAAGGCCGTGCGCCCAGGCTGCGATGTGTGCGATATGCGTGGGCGTAGTTCGGCAACAACCGCCGATCAGGCGCGCCCCGCCGTCATACCAGCGCTGCGCTTCCAGGGCGAAGGCGTCAACGGTGGCCGGGCCACACCAGGCGTGTTGTTCGGCGTCATAGGTCTCGCCGGAATTGGGATAAACCACAATCGGCTTGGCGGTCGCGCTACGGATCTCGGCGATCAGCGAGGGAATGTACTGGGGCGCGGTGCAGTTCACGCCGATGGCGACGACCTGGGGAAAGGCCTCCAACCCGTCCACGCAATCGGCCAACCGTTCGCCATGGCAAATCTGCGTATCATCCCTGGCGCTGAAACTGAACCAGGCGCAGGCGTCCGGGAATTCCGCCAGCAACTGCGCCAGGGCATGTGCTTCGGTCCAGCAGGGGATCGTCTCACAGGCCAACAGATCCGGGCCGGCCGCCAGCAACCCGGCCAGCCGGGGGCGGTGAAAATCCATCAATTCCACTTCGCTGAGGCCGTAATCGCCCCGGTATTCCGAACCATCCGCCAGAAATGCGCCATAAGGTCCTACCGAAGCGGCGACCAGGGGCCGGGGGCGACCGACGCGATTCGCCGGGTCCTGCCAGAAGGCGTCTCGCGCCTCTATCGCTAACTGCACTGAGCGCTGGAGGAGTTCCAGCGCCGCCTCGCGGGTCAGGCCGCGCTGCATGAAACCCGCGATGGTCGCCTGGTAGCTGGCGGTGATCACGCAATCCGCGCCAGCCTGGAAATAGTCGAAGTGAACCTGATAGATCAACTCCGGGTTTTCCAGCAACACCTTGGCCGACCAGAGGGCATCGCGTAAATCCGCGCCGCGTTGTTCCAGTTCGGTGGCCAGTGCGCCATCCAGAATCAGCAGGGGATAGCGTTCAAGAAGCGAGGTCAGGGGATTGGGCATGGTCAGGGCTATCGTCTTTTAACCTGAGTCGCCGACCTCCCGAACCACCCCGGCGCTTCGCGCCACCTCTCCTTAGCCAAGGAGGGGAATCCGGAAGTCCGGCGATCATCGGGAAAGGCGATATTATGGTCAGGGCGGGTTCTGACAGATGATTTCATGTTGAAACCAGGTTAGGCGTCCGGCTCCAGAACCAGGCATGAAGTCGCAACAACGTCTCTGGGTCAGCGATCAGTTCGCGCTTTTGCTGCGGACTCAAACTGTCGGGTCCGTCCTCTTCCAGTTGCTGAACCAGCCCTTCCAGATAATGCCGGCGGCGTTTGCCGGGCGGCTCGCGTTCCGGCAGCAATGACCGGTGCAGGGCGTTGACATAGGGATCGATCAACGCCTGCATAAACCGGCTGGACGTCGCCTGCCGCAAGACCGGCAGGGTAGGTTCACTGTCCTGAAGATAGCGATCCAGATCACGCAGCACCATCGGCGGTTCGGTCTCCTCCGGGGTCATAAACAGGTTCAGACGCTGGGCACCGCGCCCCAGGGCCATGCTGCTTGACAACATCGATACGGGAATAGCCAGTCCCAGCCCCAATAGCACCGGGGTAAACCACCAGAAAAATGCCGGTACATAAAGATAGCTCAACGTTCCAGCAACTACCCCCAGCAACGTCTGCCCGCCATGCGCCATGGCCGCTTCAGCAAAGCCAGTTTGATGATCGCCGCGTTGCTGTGGCGGCCAGCCGACCGCTTTACGCATCAGAATGGCTAACACAAATTTGGTCTGGAACAGCATGAGCACCGGCGCGGTCAGCACCGAAAACACCGTTTCCAGCATCACGCTCAGCGTCGCGCCCGGCATCCCGCCATAAGCCTGGCGCAGGCGGCGCTCCTTGAGCAGCAGGAGTAGCGCCAGCAGTTTGGGCAGAAACAGCATGGTCAGCGTGACCAGCAACACCGTCGTCATTTCCACGGCAAACGAGACCGGCCAGACCGGCATCCAGTTTTCCCCGAAGAAATACACCTGCTCCTGCTGGGTCTGGATGAACGCTTCAACACCGGTCGCGATCAGGAACAGCAACCAGAGCGGCGAGGCAGCGTAGGACATTACGCCCATCAGGAAATGCAACCGACTTAGCGCATTGAAACCCCGGGAAAAGGCCAGCCGCAGATGTTGCAGATTACCCTGACACCAGCGGCGATCCCGCTTGGCGTAGTCAATCAGCGTCGGCGGAATTTCCTCGTAGCTGCCCTCCAGATCATAGGCCAGCCACACTTCCCAACCGGCCCGACGCAGTAGCGCGGCTTCCACAAAATCATGGCTAAGAATCTCGCCGCCGAACGGCTCGCGCCCCGGCAATTTCGGCAGACCACAATGATCGAGGAACGGCTGAATACGGATAATCGCGTTATGGCCCCAGTAATTGCTCTCGCCCAGTTGCCAGTAATTCAGGCCAGCGGTGAACATGCGGCCATAGAGGCTGCTGGCGAATTGCAGGATGCGGGCGAACAGCGATGTCCGGTTGACCGGCACCGGTGGGGTCTGAATCAGCGCGACCCGTGGATGCAACTCCATGAGCCGCACCATCTCGACCAGGGTTTCGCCCTGCATGATGCTGTCCGCATCCAGCACGATCATGTAGCGATACTGGTTGCCCCAGCGGGTGCAGAAATCTTCCAGGTTGCCGCTTTTACGACTGGTGTTCTCCGGGCGGTTGCGATAGAAAATGCGCCCCTTGCCATCCAGCGCCCGCACCAGGTCTTGCCAGCGCAACTCCTCTTCCACCCACACATCCGGGTCACGGGTGTCGCTGAGGATGAAGAAATGGAAGTCATCCAGTTGGCCCGTGGTCGCCAGTGATTGATGAATAGCGCGCAGGCCAGCAAACACCCGCTCCGAATCTTCATTGTAGATCGGCATCAGAATCGCGGTGCGTGGCGAGACCACCGCCGGATCAGGCGCGGTATCTGGCGGCTGGCGGGAAATCGCCCAGCGGTCGCGCCCGAACAGAATCACCCAGAAACCCATGAAGGCCGTCCAGAATGAGACGCAAATCCAGGAAAACAGGATGGTGTACAGGGCCAGTAGCAATAATTCCATCGGGCTGAGGCCATTCGTTTGAAATACGCTGACCATTAAGCCCAGGGCGATCAATGACGTCAGCGCCACCAGCGTGAAGAACACCATCCGCCGGAGCGTATACCCCAGGGTCGAGGGTTGAGAAGGTTGCATCATGCTCTTTTTCCAGAAGAAATCAGGCTTCATCGAGCGGTTGAAACACCAAGCAGTCGCTGCATCCATCGCAGTGGGAACCATAACGAGAACAGTTCAATCCGCTGCGTGGGCATGGGGGCCGGATTAGGCGCTGGCGTTGGTTCAGCAATAGCTACCCTTAACCGCTCCAACGCCGGTTTGGCCGCGCTGGGCGGCGCAAACAGGATCGACGGCCACTCTGGCACAGCGCTGCTTAACAAAGCCGCTCGCGCTGCGCGTAAGGCTGGCGAAGGGCGGGGCAAATCGAGCGCTGCCGCCAGTCGGTCATCGAGTAATTCACCCGCCGCAATGATGGCCCGGGCGGAGGATTCCTCGTCGTCCGGGCGATCCGGCAGCCGCCGCAAGGTCTGTTCACTCAGCGCCAGCGCCAGGCTTAAATCCGTCACGCCCAGCGCCATCCAGTAGGCTTTGAGATCCTCCAGCAGTGGCTCGCTACCGGGGGCAGACAAGGAGTACCGGAGCGTATTCACTGGGCAGGGGTCCACTGATAGTTCCAGGTCTCGGTTAACACATCGTCGCCGAGCTTGAGAAAGCAGCGCAAATCCGCCGGTTCATCGTCTTTTGGCAGCAACTCGAAAGATACACGCCAGCCCTTGGTATAGGGGTTTTTATGCGCGACGATATGTTTGATCTGCCCACTGGAACCCGTGACTACAGCGTTGACGGGCGCGTCATCCGCCAGTTTGGCCAGGGACTCGCCGCCGAAGTCGATCACGAACCGCCGCGAGGAACCCGGATCACCCGCAGTGCCCGCGCCAACCCGGCTGGCCAGGGTGCGTCCGCCCGGCGACAGATTCGGTATGTCGAGGAAGAAGAACATCCGGTAGTTGAATTCCAGTGATTGTCCCGGTTCAATCGGCTTTTCGGGAACCCAGAACGCGGCGATATTATCGTAGCGTTCGGCATCGCTGGGGATTTCAATCAACTGCACGGTGCCCTTGCCCCATTCGCCCTGCGGCTCGACCCAAACGCCTGGACGGAGGTGGTAATGCGCTTCCAGATCCTGGTAGTTGTCAAAATTGCGGTCACGTTGCAGTAACCCGAAGCCGCGCGGGTTGTTATCCTGGAAGGAGCTGATCCGCAAACGGAGCGGGTTGTTCAATGGCCGCCAGATCCATTCGCCGTTGCCCGCCGCCATCAGCAAACCATCGGAATCATGCACCTGGGGCCGGAAATCATCGAAGAACCGCTCGTTCAGCCCGCCGTGGAAAAACATGCTGGTCAGGGGCGCAACACCCATTTTTTGCACCTTGCTCCTGACGAAAAGGCTGGCCCGGACTTCGATCTGGGTATTGAGGCCGGGCTTGATGATGAAGCGATAAGCCCCGGTCACGCTTTCGCTGTCCATGAGCGCATGGACAGTCAGTTCAGTGGCGTCCTTGCCGGGTTTCTCCAGCCAGAATTCGCGGAAGTAGGGAAATTCCTCGGGCTTGGGCAGGCCGGTGTCAATCGCCAGTCCGCGCACCGAGATGCCATAGTTCTGATTCTGGCCGACGGCGCGGAAGTAACTGGCACCGAGAAAGACGGCCACTTCATCGTAATGGCTGTCGGTGTGCAACGGATACATCACCTTGAAGCCGGCAAAACCCAGATCTTTGGGGAGATTAGCGGGCGTCTGGTTTTTGCCATAGTTGAACAGATCATTGTTGTATTCAACCAGGTGGCTCTCGCCGTCAGCGACCACATTGATCGCCACCGGCTGTTTAAACAGGAAGCCGAGCGGCGCAAACTGGACTTCAAAGGGCAAGCCTTCGGCACGCCACAGGCTGTGATCCGCACGAAACCGGATATCGCGATGTTGATCGTAATCCAGGTTCTTGAAGAAATCGGGCAGGTTGTTGCCGGGTGCCTGAAACGGCTGGTTAGCCAGCATCTCGGCGCGGCGGCGCACATCCGCAAAATTAAACCGCTTGGGGGGCGGCGTAGTCGCCGGGGCGGCTTCGGGCACGTTCGGCGCGCCCAGGCTCGCTACCGGACCTGCGCACAGACCCGCCAGCAGGACAATACTCAGCAGCATTCGGAGTTTCACGGCGTCACGGCTCCGTTGACGTTTCTCGGTGGAATTTTGCGTAATCAGTTTTGGGGAAAGCTGGAACGCAGTATTGTATTGCGGGTTAGCGTCAAGTAGTTAGTGGTTAATAGTGAGTAGCCCGTGGTCCGTGGTTAGCGGCCCGTTGTTTAAGGGGAGAATTTGATGAAATTTCGCGATAATACTTTGTTTCGTCAACAATGTTATATCAATGGTGCCTGGATCAACGCTGATCAGGGCGATGTTATGGAGATTATCAATCCAGCGACAGGGGAGCGGCTCGGTCAGGTTCCGGAACTGGGCGCAGGGGAAACCCGCCGGGCGATTGTCGCGGCGAATACGGTGCTGCCCGGTTGGCGAGCGCAGACGGCGCAGGCGCGGGCGGTGATTCTGCGGCGCTGGTTTAACCTGCTGCTGGAACATCAGGAGGATTTGGCCACGCTGATGACGTTGGAACAGGGCAAGCCACTGGCCGAGGCGCGAGGTGAAATTGCCTATGCAGCCAGCTTCCTGGAATGGTTCGCTGAGGAGGGCCGGCGGGCGTATGGCGACGTGATTCCGCCGCATCAGGCTGACAAGCGAGTACTGGCGGTGAAAGAGCCGGTGGGAGTGTGCGCGGCGATCACCCCGTGGAATTTCCCGGCAGCGATGATCACGCGCAAGGCGGGAGCAGCGCTGGCGGCAGGCTGTACGATGGTGGTCAAACCGGCACCGCAAACGCCTTTTTCAGCCCTGGCATTGGCGGTGCTGGCAGAACGGGCGGGCTTGCCGGCCGGCGTGTTGAATATCGTCACCGGTCCCGCCCAAGCCATCGGCGATGAAATTCTGGATCATCCGCTGGTGCGTAAACTCAGCTTCACCGGATCGACCCGCACCGGCAAATATTTAATGCAGCGCTGCGCCGGAACGCTCAAGCGGCTGTCGCTGGAACTGGGCGGCAATGCGCCGTTTATCGTATTTGACGACGCGGATCTCGACGCAGCGGTGGCGGGGGCGCTGGTTTCCAAGTATCGCAACAGCGGCCAGACCTGCGTTTGCGCCAACCGCTTTCTGGTGCAGGACGGGATTTACGATGCTTTTGCGGCCCGATTGACCGAGGCAGTGCACTCGCAACTCAAGGTCGGTAATGGCCTGGAGCCAGGGGTGATGCAGGGGCCGCTGATTGACGAGGCGGCGCTGGCGAAAGTGGAGCGGCATATTGCCGATGCGATAGCCCAGGGCGCGAAGGTGTTGACTGGCGGGCGGCGTCATGCGCTGGGCCGGACGTTTTACGAACCAACGGTGCTGGTGGACATGACGGCGGAGATGCTGGCGGCTCGGGAGGAGACATTTGGGCCGGTCGCGCCGCTGTTCCGGTTCCGGGAGGATGAGGAAGCGGTGAAACTGGCCAATGCGACGGAGTTCGGGCTGGCGGCGTATTTCTACAGTCGGGATGTGCGGCGAGTGTTCCGGGTTGCCGAGGCGTTGCAATACGGCATGGTTGGCGTCAATACCGGCCTGATTTCGACCGAAGTGGCTCCGTTCGGCGGCGTCAAGGAATCCGGTTTCGGGCGGGAAGGCTCGAAGTATGGCATCGATGAGTATTTGAATATCAAATATGTGTGTATTGGGCTGTAATTCACGGTCTGCCACTGAATAGCGCCGCATGAAATTAGATTAAGACGCAAAAAGCGCTCAAGTCTGTTCGCAAGCCGCCGATGAGCGTGTTTGATGGACTAATAAAAATGGGAGAGCAGCCATGCAAATCAATACTAATATGTCGGCGCTTTTTGCTCATCGTAGCTTAACGAATCAGCAACAACACCTCGGTCAAGCGATGCAACGCTTGTCCAGTGGCGTCCGCATCAACAGCGCCGCCGACGATGTAGCCGGGGTAGCTATCGCCGACCGCATGACGGCACGTGTTCGCAGCCTCAACCAGGTCCATCGCAACGCCAATGATGGCATCTCCCTGCTGCAAACGGCGGATTCCGCTTTAGGCAATATCGGCGACGTCCTGCAACGTATCCGCGAAATCGCCGTGCAATCCGCCAACGATTCCTACAGCGGCACGGATCGCGGTTCCATGCAGGGCGAGGTCGATCAGTTGATGCAGGAAATCAATCGCATTTCAATTGACACCAAATTCAATGGCCAGTCGCTGATGGACGGAACCGGCAGCCTGGGGAGTGGCACCGCCGATGAGCAAACGGTGATTAATGGCCTGCGCGGTTCCTGGTTGCGGGAATCCGAAAGCCGGATTGAAACCTGGTATGGCCTGACCGGCAAGGGGGACACTCCCTTCGAGATTATGCTGGAGGAAGATGCGGTGGGCGGCTATGCGGCGTCCATTACCCCAAATAACGGTACGATGGAGTTGCGCGTGGATATGCTGGATTTTACTGCTCCGGATACCTTGGGCGGGTTTTCCGCTGACCGGGTCATTGCCCATGAAATGGTCCATGCCGTCATGGAGGACAACATGGACCTCGGCAGCATGCCCTGGTGGTTTATCGAAGGCACAGCGGAATTCATTCACGGCGCGGATGACCGCGTTGCCGCTGATTTCACCACCGCCAGCGCATTGGTGAATGCGGCACCCACCGTCCAACCGTCCACCAGCCTGGAATACTCCAGCGCCTATGTCGCGGTGCGTTTCCTGCACGAGCAGACCACTGGCGGCATTAAAAGCATCATGACTCAACTCAAGGATGGTGCCACTTTTGATGAGGCGCTGGCGGCAACTACCGGGTTTACCAATGCAACCGATTTTCTGAATACCTACAAGAGCGCAGCGGGAGAAAGTTATGTACAGGCTCTATGGGATGGTGGTTACTTCGACAATGACGACACCGGCGCGATAGGTGGTGCGGATGCGGACGATGGTTCGGTGCTCACCGCAACATCCGTCATCCCCGACACCGGCGGCTACACCTACGACCCCTTGTCCGGATTTGAGGAAACGTGGCCGGGCGGCTTCGACCAGACCGTGACCTATAATTCCTTTGGTCTTCAAGTCGGTGAAAATAATGGCGACCGTCTTAATATCAGTATCGGTGCGACAACGGTGAACGCACTGGGCCTGGCCAGCATCAATGTGGCGACCGACCCCAACACGGTTATTGACAAGGTTGATCTGGCGCTAACCTATCTCAACGAACAGCGCGGCGGGGTAGGTGCCGCCATCAACCGGCTCGGGCACCTGATCAACGTCAACGCTATCAATATCGAAACGACCTCCGATGCCCGCTCGCGGATTCTGGATGCCGACTTCGCCCATGAAACCGGCGAGCTGGCGCGTCGCCAGATTCTGCAACAGGCCAGCCAGAGTATGCTGGCGCAGGCGAATACGACGTCCCGCCAAGTTCTTAGTCTGCTGGGTTGAAATACCGGAGAGGATCCCCACCTCATGGGGTTATGACCCTCTCCCACGAATTCATCTACGTCAGCCTGCTGGTTCTCGGCATTCTGGCGACTTTTGCGACTGCCGGTGTACTGCTCTGGTTAAGCAGCTTCTCCCGTTTCGCGCCCTGGTTTCGTTCATTTAGCCATTTCTCGCCGCAAATTGTCGCGGTAGTCGGCATCCTGTTCGCGCTGTACACCACCTTCTTTGCCAGCGACATTTGGAGTGTGCGCGACCGGGCACAAACCGCGATTGTGCAGGAAGCGCAGGCGTTGCGCGGGTTGTTCCGATTGGCCGAGCAGCAAACTCCGGCCATTGGCCTGCCGATGCTAACGGCAATTCGCGACTATGCGCGCTTGACAGTTGACGTTGAATGGCCACTGCTGGCGCATGGACAAACCAGTCAGCCGGTATTGGACGGTTGGCGGCGCTTATTGGGGGCGGTGCTGGCCGAGCCGGCAACGCGAGGATTATCGACCAGCGTCCATACAGTGATGTTGCAGGAAGTCGAGCGGGTACAGGCCGCCCGCCATCAGCGGTTGGCGCAGAGTCAGAAGCATGGCGATCCGTTAAAATGGTTTGCGGTGGCCTGTCTGGGCGCGCTGACCATGCTGACGATTGTGTTGGCGCATCTGGACCATTGGCGGACGCAATTGATGGCGTTGCTGATCTACGCTACGGCCATTTCGATCAGTTTCACTGCCGCGTATTTGCAACGAAGTCCGTTTCAGGTCTTCGTCCTCAGTCCACAGCCCATTGCGGAATTGATCACGTTGGAATCGCTACTTGAAATTGCCAGGTAATGACGATGCTTCATGAACTGCGCCGCCAGCAGCGCGATTTGCTGGAACAACGGGATGAACTCGACGAGGCGGTGATGGAACTGACCGCTTTGCTACAGGAGTTCATTGGCGATGATGACGACAATGAGGAACTAGTTGAACGCCGCGAGCGCCTGGCCTGGTTGCAGCGGCAACACGCCGGGGTGCTGGTGATGCTTGGTGAGACCGATCGGGCGCTGCTGGCGTCCAGTGAATAATCGCTCAATTCAGCCCCAGCAATTGTTCTTCTTCCCGCGCCGCCTGTTCCTGTTGCTGCAAAGCCCACATCTGCGCGTACAGGCCCTCCTGTTGCAACAATTCCCGGTGCGTGCCCTGCTCTCGCACTCGACCATGCTCTAGCACTAAAATCTGGTCAGCATCGATGATCGTTGAAAGCCGGTGGGCAATAACCAGTGTGGTGTGATCGGTCGCTACGGCCCGCAGCGCCTGCAAAATCGCCTGTTCCGACCGACTGTCCAGCGCCGAAGTGGCTTCGTCGAAAATCAGGATGCGCGGGCGTTTAAGAATGGCCCGGGCAATCGCGACCCGTTGCTTCTCCCCGCCCGACAGTTTCAAACCGCGCTCGCCCACTACTGTATCGTAACCGGCAGGCAGTGCGGCAATGAAATCATGCAGTTGCGCCATTTGGGCAGCGGCGGCGATCTCTTCACGGCTGGCGTCAGGCTGAGCATAGGCCAGGTTGTAGTACAGCGTGTCGTTGAACAGCACGGTGTCCTGCGGAACAATGCCAATCACCGCCCGCAGACTTTGCTGGGTCACTTGCTGAAGACCCTGCCCGTCGATGAGCACCCGCCCGCCCTGCACGTCATAAAACCGGAACAGCAACCGCGCCAGTGTCGATTTTCCGGCACCGCTGGCTCCGACTACCGCCAGTTTACGGCCCGGCGGCACGGTGAAACTCACGTCAAACAGGATTTGCCGATCCGGTTGATAACCGAAATCCACGTTCTCAAAGCGCAATTCACCCTGCGTAACCTGCAAGGGGACCGCATCCGGCGCATCGCGAACTTCCGGTGTGCGTTCAAACAGGCGGATTAAATCGTCCATATCCGCCAGCGCATATTTAATCTGCCGGTAAACGATGCCCAGAAAATTTAGCGGAATGAACAATTGCAGCAGCAACGCATTGACCAGCACCAGGTCGCCCAGAGTTAGAGATCCGGCGGCGACCTGCCCAGCGGCCACGAACAGAATCAGCGTCACCCCGACCGCGATGATCGCGCCCTGGCCAAAGTTGAGCGCCGACATCGACGTCTGGCTGAGGACCGCGCTGTTCTCCCAACCCGCTAGAGTCGCATCGCAGCGCCGCAACTCCCAGTCCTCGTTGCCGAAATATTTGACCGTTTCGTAGTTGATCAGGCTGTCGAGGGCCTCATTATTGGCCTGCGATTCCAGCCGGTTCATCAAATGGCGATGCTCCATCCGCCAGTTGGTAATCGCCAGAGTAAAGGTGACATAGACAACGACGCTGCCGAAGATAATCAAAGTAAATACAGGCGGGTAACGGTCCAATAGCAGCGCTGCCGCCAACATAAATTCCACCACCACCGGCAGGATGCTGAACGCCAGATAATTCAGCAGCGTGCTTAAACTGCGTGCGCCGCGCTCCAGATCGCGACTGATTGCCCCGGTTTTCCGCTCTAGGTGAAAGCGCAGCGATAAATCATGCAGATGCGCGAGCGTTCGCACCGTCAACCGGCGCATGGCTCGATAGCGCACCCGGGCAAACAGCACATCACGCAATTCGCTGAATAACGCATTGCCCAGTTTCAATGCGCCATAACCCAGCAGCAAGGTTGTGGGTAAAGCGATGACCGCCAGTCGTTGCGCGTCCAGACTATCGACAATGCCCTTGAGCGTCAGCGGCACGCCGAGATTAACGACCTTGGCCAGCACCAGACAGCCGAGCGCCAGTAGCACCCGCCCGCGATATTCCCAGAGATAGGGCAACAACGCGCGCAGGTTTGCCCAGTCACGGCGCTCGTGATGGGGAGATTCGGTATAGCGAAAATCGGGGCGCATAAGGGCCTGCCTGAAAAACGAAAGGCCACCCCGGAGGATGGCCCTTCAGTAACGATCATAAAAAGTGATGGGATTATTGCGGCGCGGCGGGAGCAGCTTCGGCGGCAGGTGCGGCTTCGGCCACGTCGACCTTGATCCCGGTCTCCCCCAACATATAAATAATGGCGTCTTTGATATGGGTTTCAGTCAACGAGGGATCGCCGCCTTTGGCGGGCATGGCGCGAATACCGGTCACCGCGTGGTTCACCAGCGTATCGAAGCCCTGCGCGAACCGGGGTTGCCAGAGCGCTTTGTCACCGACCTTGGGGGCACCTAATACGCCCGCCATATGGCAGGCCGCGCAGACCTTGTTGTAGACCTCCTGACCGGTCATCTTCACTTCGCCAGCCGGCTTGGGCAGGGCGGTTGACACGCGAGCGACCGGTTTGATGCGATCAAGTGCTACCGTTTGCTTGCGCGAACCGTCGTCAGGGGCGACGCTGTTGACCAGGCCGACGAGCGCGCCAACCAGGAACAGTACGGTCGCCACCAGCGCCAACGCCGAGAGCAGGGTGACGGACGTGACGACAACAGATTTTTCGACTTGTGAACTCACACTCTTACCTCACTGAGCACATTTTCAACCTGCTCATCCCCGGCGGCGTAGCGGTGGACCCGACTCGATGCGTATTCCATGGATCGAGGATAAGTCCTGACGGGAGCGCCGTTGGTGGGAAGGTCTGGGTTTGGATTTGTTATCTTGTGGTTTAGGGTCAACTAAACATCACTAATGATAACGTTATTTGGCCTTGCCTGAAACTGGTATCCCAATAACTACGCCGCCTTTTGGCCATCGGGATGAAAATAATGTCGTCAAAGGACTAGACGGGAAGGCCAGATCACAGTTATTCTTAACGTCCTTTCAAATGCGCCCGTAGCTCAGATGGATAGAGTGTTGGCCTCCGAAGCCAAAGGTCGTGGGTTCGAGTCCCGCCGGGCGCGCCAAATCAATGGGTTGGCATGTCTTTTCGTGTCAATTTGTTGCTTTTATCCGCAAATCGTTTTGGCTCAACACGAATTTTAGGCTGGTGAAGGGAGCGACTTCATCACATCTGCCGCAGCAGTAATTGCAGGTACAGGGGCGGTTGATTCACTGGGTTCTGGCGCTGGCCGAACATTTCCAATATCGCGTTAGCCTGGTTTTTATCACCTTTGGCCAATGCACCGGTCAAACCTGCCGTCAATAGATACATCCCTTCCTGGGCAGAAAGTTGTTCCTTGGGCGTGGTTTCGATCAGGCGGGCAGCGAGTGCCGCCATTGCCGTGGCATCGCGCAAACCCACAGCCCGATGCAAAGCAAACCAGGTCTGCGTCGTTTCGGACAGGGCGCTGAAGCCTGGTTGACCGGCCAGATATTCCCACAGCGGGGCCAGGCGACTGGTGGGGAGGTAGGGGTTGACGGCGCTGGCCAGTTTGAGCAACACACCACGCATCAGTGTATCTGCTGGCGCTAGTGGTGCGTTGATCGCCAGTTCCCGCGCCAGTAGTTGGAGAACCCAACCATTCTCGCCCAGGTTTTCCGGTGGGGTTGTTGTAGCGGACATCATCAGGAATTCAGCAAATTGCCTGGCTTGATGCTGGAATTCCGGGATAGGAAAGTGCGTAGTAACCGCCGTTGGCAGATCATTGGCGCGGGCGTGACCGTCCAGCATTTCCAGCACCGGGATCGGTGCCTGGCCCAACTGGGTCAATTCAGTGGCGTCTTCCCGCAGGTAACGGCTGCGCGGCGCATTTAGACTGATATAGGGAAAAAAGTCCGAGTTGGCTGGTGCCCCGGTCCCCAGAAACAGCGGATGCAACAGCGCTTTATCGCCAATGCGACGCACCTGTAAATCAGCCAGCGAGCGCAGACCGACTCGCTGCAATTGTGCCTGAAGTTTCGGTTCCACCAGAATCGCCGGATCGAGCTGGTTCAACCTCCTGCCATTGCTGGCAATGATCACGATATCGGCATCATTAGTGTTGAATACGACATAATCGGTGAAGTGAGCCGCCAGCGCCTTGAATACCGAGGAAGCCAGCATCAGATTGGATTCATACAGATGCAGCCATTGCACCAGCAAGCCGTCTTCATGGAGATGCCGCTGGATATCGCGATAGAATTCTTCAGAAAACAGGCTGGCGACGCCGCTGACCCACGGGTTTGAAGGTTCGGAAATAATGAGATCGTAGCGAGCGTTATGGCTGGAAAAGTAGGTTTTGGCGTCTTCAATGTGAATCCGGCTGCGCGGGTCGGTGAAGGCGCGTTCAACCAGCGTACCAAATCCCCTCGCGCCTTCCACGACAGCCCGTTCGATTTCCACCGTATCCACACGCTCCAATCGGTCGACGCCCAGTAAATTATGGGTGGTCATCCCGGAACCCAGACCGATATTGGCGGCAGTTTTCGCTTCAGGTTGCAGAGCCAGCGGTAGCACCGCCAACATCACCATAGTGATTTCGTCCGGGGTGGGGTTAGCTCCGTGAATAGTAATGCCCGCATCCGGCTTGCCATTGGTGGTGATCAACATCCGGCCGTCGGGCAACTGCAGACGGGCGATGCTGGCGGTTTTGCCATCCCGGTAATATTGCAAGTCGGTATCTGCGGGTAACCGAGCCATGCCTTGCCGGTAAACGCCAGCCGCCATGCGTAGCGGGTCAAAGTGTGCGACGGTGATGATCGCGACCAGCGCCAGCAGGGCGGCTACCGCACTGGTTGGCAGTTCCCATTGCCATTTCAGGGCGGGCCGGGCCAGCGCCAGCAAGGCAATCCCGACCAGAAGATCGAGCAGTGCGCCAAGGCTGACCAAGCCCTTGACGCCGATGGCGGGCATCACGAGATGGACCGCCAGCAACACGCCAATAATTGCGCCGACGGTGTTAGCGCTGTACACCCGCCCGATGCTGCGTTCGCCCGCGCCGCGTTGCAGTAGGGCATAGGTAAACAACGGCAGCGTCATCCCGGCCATGAAGGTCGCTGGCAGCATGATGACCAGAGCGATGGTGTGACTGGCCAGGTTGAACAGGGTGTAGCCGCCATCGTTTTTGTTGAGGCTCTGGATCATGAAACCCATGAAGTCAAAACTGGCGTTGTAGAGCAGCAGAGTGGCGGCGGCGAACAGCGCCATAAGGATTTGTGCGTAACCGGCATAACGTAGCGGGTCGGCGATACGGTCGAGGCGACGGTGAATCCACCAACCGCCCAGCGCCAGCCCCAGGATGAAGGCGCTTAACATCAGTTCAAAAGCCTGCATGGAACTGCCCAGCACCAGGCTGAGCATCCGGATCCAGCCGATTTCGTAGAAGAATGAGGCCAAACTGGAGCACAGCGCGATGGTGAGCAGCATCGTGGTCCATCGGGACGGGATACGATTGTCCGAGGTAGCAACAGGTTCAGCCAGGGCGGGCGCTGGACGATCCTTGGCGATCAGCCACACCACCAGCGCCAGGATGATATTGAGCAGGCCAGCGCTCAGGATCGCACCCGGCAGACCGACCGCCGGGATGAGAACAAATACGCTAAACAGCACGCCGACTGCTGCGCCCAGGCTATTGGTGAAGTAAAGCATCCCCAGTGTCGCGCCAGGGGTGGCCGGGTACAGGCGGATGATACCCGCGCTCATCAGGGGAAAGGTCGCGCCCAGTAAGATCGATTGCGGCAGAATCAACAGCCCGCCCAGACTCCATTTCAGGATATTGATGGCGGACGGATCGCTTAACGCCGGGATCCAGCTTAGATATAGCGCATTTAGTAAACTGGTAAACAGGGGATGGAAAGCCAGCCCCAGCAAGCCGATCACGCCTTCAGCGATGGCATAGCCGAGCAACAGGTGGGTCCAGCGATGGGAATAGCGACTGGCCAGCCAGGCACCGAGCGCCATGCCGCCCATGAAGATCGCCAGCACCAGCGTTTGGGCATAGGCCGCATGACCGAGCAAAAGCTTTAGATAATGGGACCAGATGGATTGATAGATCAGGCCGCTGAAGCCCGAAATGATGAACAGGACATACAGCAGGTTGCGGAGCACCGAAGGCGAGGTAGTCATTATTCTGTCAATTAGTCACGGTGCAGGGGAAGGCGTCAGGCTGGGTATCTGTTCTTCAAGCTGATCCAGCAACGTCATCCACTGTGACCGTAACACTGGATTGGCCGGAGCCTGCTGGCGAACAGTAGTCAGATAGGTCAGCGCTTCTTGGTGTAAGCCAGCGCTTAAAAAAGTGCCGATGGTGATCAGCGCTGTCCCAATCTCGGGTTTTGCCCGAAAAGCGGCATCGAGATGGTGCACGGTACGGTCCAGGTCTTTCTCCTGGCGATAAAGACGCGCTTTCATGTGATGCAGATGATGACGCGCATGAGCCGCTTGATACTTGGGATTGTTCAGCAGGTCATCCAGCATCCGGTGCATATCCTGGTTGCTCAGAGACGCGCACCGCTGCTGCTCGCGCAGGTCAATCAATATGGAGAGCGCACTGAGCGCAGCGTTGCCGAAGACGCCTGTGGCTAACCGGCTGGCGGCACGGGCATAGTCCTCATTCACCTCGGTTTCACGCCCGGCATCACAAGCCAATTGTAACGCTTGTATCGCCAGATCAATCCGTGCGGGGTTGTCCCTGGCGGCGTGCGACAGCACCTTGTACGCCGTGTTCTGTTCACCAATCAGCACATAACGCTGCGCCAGGAATTGTTGAGCGCGCGGCGAGGCCGGATGATGGATCGCCCAAATTTCCCCGGCCAATAGCTGTTGTCCCCACAGACTGGTGGTTTGCCACAAGACAACCGCCAGCATCAGTGCGTAAGCGGCTAAAAGAGCGGGCGCAATCCGTCGCCAGGTTCCGGTCGCTGTCCACGCCAGCCAGGCCAATGCCATCATCGAACCTATCAGCGGCATGTAGTTGCGATGCTCAAAGTACAATTCCAGCGGCAATACTGATGACTCCAGAGCATGGCCGCCGAGATACCAAAATACGGCTAATGCAAACCAAGGCCAGCGCCGACGTTGCCATACCGCCCACACGAACACAATCAGCCAAGCGGCAATAGCCAGCAAGGCGATGGGGGGATCCAGAAGTCCATGTGCAATCGGGTAATCGTCGTGAAAAGGGGTAAAGGCAAAGGTTTGTGGGAGAAGGGCTAGGCGCAAATAATCCCAGAGAATAATCGGCTGGGTCAGCAGGCGTTCGGTCAGGGTAAAGTCGCGGGCGGCGAAGGCAGCGGGCGACAAACGGTCAGCAATATAGATCAGCAAGGCTAAGGGAGGTAAGGCCAGCAGTATCATTCGCCAGCGCCGCCAGGCCGCGAGTGTGCCCACGCCAGCCAGCACGGTGACTTCGAGAATCAACGCGTACAAGGACAGCAAGACGCCATTTTCCTTACTTAATACGGCGAGCAAAGTACCTAACCCGATGCCCACCGCTTGCAGGCAGCGGCCTTTGATAACGCGACCTGCCGCCTCCCAGGATAAGCCGATCAGATAGGTCAGCAGGCCAGCCAGCATAAAGGTCGCGCACAGACTAGCCATGCGCTGGATGATGATCAGGGAAGTTGAAACGAGTAGTGGCGACAGCAGCCACAACCCCGCAGTGCTGAATGCAATCCATTCGGTGCGCTGGGCCAGTTCGGGGCGGATTAAGCGAATTAAACGCAGGACTAACCAGGCCAGTAGTGCGCCATTGAGTAAGTGAATGAGGATATTGATATACAGAAACCCTTGGGGATTCTGGGGCCAGTCGCCGATATTGAGCAGGAAACTGGCTAAGGCAATGGGGCGGGAAAGATCGCCGGCTTCACCGCTGGTCACGAAAATCAGCGCCGATCCACCGGTTTGTACTTGGCTAAGTCCCCGCAGATTGATTTCATCGTCGAAATGCAATGCGCCCTGCTGGCCGGGCAGGTATAACCCGTAGATAGCCATTAGCAATAGCCAAAATCCGAGTCCAGGAAGCGCCGAGCGTAGTTTTGCAATCATGGTGGATGCTGTTTGTTCTAAAATAGACGACCCTGTCGCAGTACGCTAGGGGGTATTGAGCAGACGAGGGTGCGCAGCAAGCGGTGGAAAATCAAATCTGTAGCAATTAAAAAAAAGAAAGCCCGGACTCGCCGGGCTTTCTTCATTCAAAACAGGCCGATTTAAAGATTAACGGCAATCAGCCGGGAGATATTTAGCCGGCAAGCCAGAGGTGCACCTCCACGTCACACTACCACCGGCATCTGATGGGGTAAGTACGATAGAGCTTGTAATCTTCCTATTAGCCTTATTGCCGTAAGCGGCGGTAATTGCGCCGCCGACCCCGATTGTAACTGAAGTCACGTAGGAACCGCTAATGGAAGCAGCAGCAGTAATACCGGCCGAAGCGTTGCTAGTTGGGAAAGCCCCACGATTTGACCAAGTGTCGGCCACCGCATTCTTAGCGCCACCTGATAGGACTAAGCCTTCACTGACTTGCCCACGGATCGTGTAATCCTGATAAGCCGGAATCGCAATGGCCGCCAGAATACCGATAATGGCTACGACGATCATAAGTTCGATCAAGGTACAGCCCTGTTGCTTCTTCATGAGATAACTCCTCAGTTTTGCTTTCGAAAAACCCGTTTTTGGGTTAGGAAGTGGGGGGATTCAGTTTCAATCCCTTCGCGACGAGAGATTGCAGAGGATGTGCCAAGTCGGAAACTTTCCCTAATTTATTAATTAACCAAATGGAAAATAAAGAAAAACCTGTTAATAAACGAAAAATTGACCTTCCAACTTCGGCGATACGGGAACTTTTGCCGGCCAGAGGTGACGCGAACTAGCGAGTAGTGACTTTTTTTGTCAGGCCGGGTTGGGAAGATGGCGAATTTTCGGGAACTGCTCGTTGAAACCGGGTGATAAGGAAGATGCATCCGCCGGGCAAGGTCGCAGCCCACAAGACAGCAAGATAGAGCAACGAGAGCACAGTGGCCTGATGAACCTCGGCACCAGCGAAGACTAACACACCAACCAGTGTGCCTTCGCGCACACCCAGACCACCGAGGGAGATGGGTAAGGTGGCCACGATGAACACCGCCAGGCTGCTGATAAAGTAAACAGGTAACGGTATCGCGATTCCAATGTACTCTCCGAGCAGGCTATAGACAAACACTACCAAGCTTTGCAAAAGTAGGGTCAAGATTACTGTTATGAGTAACGCGCCCTTGCTTCTATGGGTTGCGCAGCAGATCTGCAGAACTTGGAATAGGACGCGCAAGAAGGGACGGTCGAACAGACTTTCATAATGCGCCAAGCGAGTATCCAGTAAATACAAGACCAAGTAGAAAAAAGCCAACGTTACCATGGTCAGCATTATCGGTATCCAGTGCATCCAATCCTCCAGAAATGGAGGATCCCAGAATGGCAAAGCGACTGCGCCTAGCGTCAAAACAACGATTAAGCCGATTATTCTATCGAGAATTGATGTGGCAATCAGAGGTTCCAAGGCATATCCAGCTAAATGCAGGTGCCATGTCCTTATCAAGTCGCCACCCATACTGGTTGGGAGGAAGTTGTTAAAAAATACACCTAAATAGTAACTTGATAAAACTTCCCAATAATTACAAGGTACTTGATGAGCTTTTAGAAGAATCAACCAGCGCAAACCACCCAATCCAAAAGCCAGGGTTTGTAGCAAGACGGATAGGCCAAGTATTGGCCATAATTGGGTTTGATGAATTACTTGCGAGAATTCTTTTATATCCAGTTGACTAGATAACCACCAAAACAAAAATCCAGTTATAATCAATTGGAAGACAATAATTTTGTTGTTTTTTTTAATTTTCATCATTTTCGAAGCAAAACTGGCATGAAGGCAGATTTTGAGTCATCTGAAAATTATCGAATTGGCTAATATATGATAAAATTTCCTGCTTTTTTTGATAAAATGGGGTGTTTATTTCAACAGATTCGAATAAAATTTTTGCATCTGTTATCTTTTTGTTTAGTAGATAAATACAGCCCATGGTATAATAAATACAGCTCTTTTTATTTTTGTCAATCTTAACTGGCGTATTAACAATGACCGAATAAACGGCTAATGCTAGTTCTGGTTGCTGATTCTTCAGAAGGGATTCACCCCAAAAAAGCATATCTTCCAATAGTAACGCATTCTTTGAATGTGCAATTCCAAAATGTTCAATAGCTTTTTCATAATTTCCAGAAGAATATTCAATTCGCCCTAGATTAGATTGTGCCCGGCCATTCTCTGGATTCATATGAACAACGTAGTTCCAAAAAACCAAATCGTTTTTCCAAATTGTGATTTGTTGCTGAGTTTTAAAGAACAAGATTGCAATAACGACGAGAAAAAAAGTCACGATAGTTGTTTTGGCAATCATTTTTTGCTGTGGGATATAAATTAGATAACTAATAAATGCACCCGTAATAATGTAGAAGGGAAGCGTTGGCAAATAAGCATAGCGGTCAGCCGAAGATTGTAAGCCAACTTGGATAATTCCAATAACTGGACTCAATGTAATGAGGTAAAAGAGCCAGATGATCAAGAGATAATAATTTTTCTTGAACCACCAATAAACAAGAATTAATGTTGCTAAGAAACAGGCGATTAAAGGCACATAACTTTCAAAGTCATTCACATTTACTTGATGACCATAAAAAGGCTGTAAATTGATAGGAAACAAAAATTTTGATATGTAGACAATCACACTGTTGAATGCATTTAGAAGACGGACTCCTAGACCGTAGCGATCTAAATCTACCATAGCCCCTGTCTGTGCTATAAGAGTTAAACTAACAACAGCTAAAGAAAATAAAAAAAATGGCAATTTTTCTGACAGAAGGATGCTCCATTTAACATAGAGCAAACTATTAGCAGAATGAGCAGTTAAGTTGGTGCGTTGTAGTGGATAAACATCGAGTAATAATAATAAGACCGGGATTGTTACTGCCATTGGCTTAGCCATAAGAGCTAACATGAAAAATAGAAGACTCAAACCATAGTAAATAGTACGATTTTTTAAAGCCCTTGCGTAAATTATGTAAGCTAAAAATGTTAAAATTGTGAAAAACATAGACAATACATCTTTACGTTCGCTAATCCATGCAACCGATTCAACGTGCTGTGGATGTATACCAAATAATAACGCAGCAATCCAGCTACTCAAAATTACCTTTTTGTCTGAAAAAATATTTAAATGAGGTATGCTAACTTTAGGATTCTGATTTATTTTAATTAAAATTGCGGACAATATCAAAACAAGTACAGAGTTTAATGAGTGAAGAATAACATTGGTCAGATGATAGCCCGATGGATTGTGACCAAAAAATAAGTAATCTAAAGCCATTGACAACCAAGTTAATGGATGCCAGTTTGACATATATAGGCTTGTGAACATCCATTTGATGTTATCTAAACCTAAATTATTAATATTTCTATTTTTGAGAATGTAGTAAATATCATCCCAAACAAAACCGTTATTAAGAGTACTAAGGTAGCAAAAAAATGTGATAAAAAAAACACTTAAAAAAACGAATGCCATGCGGATATTTTGACCAGTTAAAATATTTAAAAATTTCATTTCTTTTTTCCAAATTTCAAAGCTATAACTTCTTAAGAAAATCTAACATCGATATAGCGATGTAGAGTAAAAAACATTAAAAGCAATCTAATTTTCGAATAGTCGACTCCTTCTAAATCCAAATCGATGTAGTATTAAAATAATTGTCGTTCCAACCACACCGATACCGTAATCGACGGCTTTGCGGAAACTGATCGATGATGAGTCGGGCAGATAGCGAGTTGGACAGGTAATCTCGCCAATGCGAAAACCGGCATTAATAATTTGCAGCAACATCTGATTATCGAAAATAAATCCTTCATCATTGGCATCCAGCGGCAACGTTTCAAGAATCCGGCGAGAAAACGCCCGATAGCCGGTATGGTATTCGGAAATCTTATAATTCAGGCAGAAATTCTGAAATGCCGTCAAAAAACGATTAGCCACATATTTATATAACGGCATCCCTCCAGCCAACGCACCTACCCCGAGAATCCGTGAACCCAACACACAATCAAACACATCTTCAGCAATCAGTGCAGCCATTGCGCGAGTTAATTGCGGCGTGTATTGATAATCAGGATGCAGCATAATCACCACATCAGCACCCAAAGCCAGCGCCTGACGGTAACAGGTTTTCTGATTACCACCATAGCCCCGATTATGGTCATGGACGATGACGTGCTGAATACCTAAAGCGCGGGCAATTCCGGGAGTATTATCACGACTGTGATCGTCGACCAGAATCACCTGATCGACAATATCGTGGGGAATTTCCCGATAGGTCTTTTCCAGAGTCGCCGCCGCGTTGTAAGCCGGCATAACCACCACGATCATCTTGTTTTTTATCATCGAGACTCTCAATTCAAAGCTTAAATCAATCGACGCTCAGCAACGCCGAGCTTGCATGACTACCGTTGCCCCCTGATTGGTCAGTCCAGAGAGCATATATTCAATCCCCGCCAGTGGCGACAATATCCCAGCCGCCAGCAGCCACCCTGCCAGTTCGCTATCCAGCGAAAACCCTTCGGGTCGTCTCAACAACGCATACAACCGATTAGGGCGGGAACGCCGCAAGCGATTGAGGGCGCTTTGCACAAAGCCGAACAGATTCTGATCCAGGGCGCGGGTTTCAACTTTCACAATCTGGAAACCGCGTTCCTCCAAGCCATGGCGCAGCGTCGGCAACTCAAAATGATGAACATGGCGGGGGAGGTCAAGATGAAACCAGTCCGGACCAAACCAGCGACGTTGCCAGCTCGAAAAATTAGGCACGGCACAGGCCAGCAAGCCACCCGGTCGTAACAGCCGATGAATTTCCGTCAACACGGTTCCTGGATCGGCCAAATGCTCCAGCACATGCCAAAGAACCACAATATCAAAATGGCCGTCGGGAAACGCAAGATCCGCCAACGGCTGACGATGCAAAACGAAACCCGCATCCGGTTCAATGTCCGGAAAATCCGCCCGCTCAACGCCATGGCACTCACCCCCCATCTGCGCGAACGCCCGCAACAGGCTGCCACGTCCACAACCGATGTCCAGGATGCGAATCGGACCAACAGGCTGACGCCCCTCATTCAAACTCTGGAGCAGACGGTGCGCCTGTTGCCGAGCCAACCAGCGAGTCAGTCGCTCGATGGGTCCCACAAATTTTTCCTGGCCCGCGCCATAATAGACCGATGGATAGAACCGGCTTAATTCAGCTTCCGTCAACAGCGGCTCGATTCGCACCAAACCGCAACTCCGGCATTCGCAAAGCGTGAACGACGCCTGGCCGGTGTCAAAATCCGGCGCATTCAGACAAAATTGGAAAGTAGTAGCCCCACATAAGCGGCAAGGTGCTGGATCGACCGCTTCCTGATTAAAAATCATAACAAACCTCTAAACCCGTCACGGGTTCATCTGCTCCAAAACACCCAGATTATGTTTGGTTGTAGCGTCGTCGGGTTTTAGCAGCAGCGCCCGGCGATAGCTCGCTTTCGCCAATTCCCATGCACCGCGCCGGTGTTGCAACATCGCCAGTAATAAAAGGGCATCTGCATAATCAGGATTCCGCGCCAGCGCCTGTTGCAAGAACAGTTCCGCCTGATCAAATCGATTCAAGTGGTTATCGATCAAAGCCAGACCATACAGCGCATCGGCCCGGTCAGGGGCGATCCCAAGCGCTTCACGATATAATCGCTGCGCCTCATCATAGTGCCCCTGTCGTCTGCGCAACCCGCCCATCCGGATCAACACCTCTGCTTGATCAAAACCTTTCGATAACAGCAAACCATATTGACGCGTGGCCTGCTCAAAGTCCCCGAGGCGTTCATAAAAGACGCTCAGATTCAAAAGGGCTGATGGGTAATCAGGTTCGATGTCCAGAGACTTCTGCGCCAGCAGGATGGCCTGCTCGTACTGACCCTGATTAAAAGACACATTCGCCAGATTATGATAGGCCACTGCTGCCCGGTTCGGATAATAACGAATCACTGCCGTCCACAGCGTCGTGTCATTCTCCCAAACGGCAGTTTGCCATCGTGTCAGTACCACCAATATCACTACCGCCAAAGTTCCCATCGCTATCGTCAGCCAGCGCCAGCGCGTGGCCAGCAACCAGCCGACTCCGGCACCAGCCAGAACATAAAAGCTCAAGGTAGGCAGATAAGCATAGCGGTCAGCGGCCGCCTGTCCACCGACCTGCACAATCCCCAGCACGGGTGCGAGCGTAATCAGGTAATACAACCACGCAATCAACCAAAAGCGCCGGCCCGCGATCCATTCCCGTACTGCCAGGAGCGTAATGGCCATCACCGCCAGGATCGGCAACAGCGCCAGCCCGTTCGGTTCGCGTATCCAGTCCGGGTAGGGGTAAAATGGTGAGAGTGCTTGCGGCAGCAACCATTTCTGAAGATAAAAGACCAGACTATTGGCCGCGTTCAGCAGGCGCTGTATCAAATCCACCTCATCCAGGGATTTGATCGACCCCCATTGCCCTTGAGCCAGCAAGGTCAAGAGCATCACCGCCAGACTCAGCAGGAAAAACCCAAGCTTTTCCCGCAATAGCGCCACCCGCTCCCGCCATTGGCTACCGGCCATCCGATTCAACGGATACACATCCAGTAGCAGCAACACCAATGGCAAGCTAACCGCCATCGGTTTAGCCGTCAACGCCAGGGCGAAACTGAGCAGCGCCAAATGCCGCCAAAGTCGGCACCCGTCCCGGGCATAAAACAAATAACCGATCAGACACAATAGATAGAAAAAGCAGCACAGTAGCTCTTTTCGCTCGGCGATCCAGGCGATGACTTCCACATGCTGCGGATGGACGGCGAACAGCAATCCGCTGAATCCTCCGGCCAGTAACATCGGCCAAGTCACCTGCAGCGGATCCCGATCACCGCTGATGGGTTGGTTGACCGCCGCCATCAACAGGATCGTCAGCGGTATCACCAGCAGCGAATTGGCAATATGCAACAAAACATTGGTCAGATGATGACCCCAGGGATTCAGCCCCCAGATGGCGTAATCCAGCGCATGGGACAACCAGGTGAGCGGATGCCAGTTACTGCCATGAAATGTCGTGGCCATCCAGTACAGATTGCTCAGCCCCAAGCCCTTGATCTGAGCATTCTGATAGACGTAGAGATAATCATCCCAACTCAGGAATCCGTGGTTTAAAGCGCTTTGATAGCTCAGACTGGCGGCGCAAATGACCAGTATTAGGGTTCCTGTCCAGGCAGGAATAGCGAGCGATTTCGAGATCTTCATTATTATCAGACTCTACACACTTGATATTTTACCTCAATGGCGCTCAGTGCCTTTCTTCCACTGTCGCGGTTTGCAATCGCGCCAGCCAAGCCAAACAGTCTCATCAGCGCAATCGAATAGCTCCTCGCCCAGGTCTTCAAAAACTGCCAGTTGCTCAATCTGTTCCAAAGCCAGGGTGCTTTGCATCGCAATGACCTCACCAAATCGGCGGCGGGTTTGTTGCAGTAACAACCGCCGCTCCGAAGTCAGACCCTCCTGACGGTCTTCCTGCTTCCATTGTTGCGTCCAGTCCACTACACGCTCCGACAATATGAGATTTACATGGACGATTGGCATAAATTCAAGCAATGCAAACCTCAACATCCACAAAGCGTTGCCGCAATGCCCTGGCCAGTACCGCCTTAGCCGATTCCTCGCCATGCACCAGAATCACCCGCTTCGGCTTCACCCGCATCCGCTTGATGAAATTGACCAGATCCTGTTGATCCGCATGGGCCGAATACCCGCCCAGCGTATGCACCTTTGCCCGAATCGGATAGCGCTGACCGTCCAGATCCACATATCCGCCCTTCGGCCCATACTGCTGAATCGCCCGTCCCGGTGTCCCCGCCGCCTGATACCCGACCAACAGCACATCATGGCGCGGATCGCCCAACAACGCCTTCAAATAATTCACCAGAATTGCGCGAGAGGCCCCGTCCTTTAGGGCGGGGAGGGATAGCGCACCGGGCGAAGCACAGTCAGCTTTTTGGTTGAATGGATTAATAGCTGCTTGTATCCTATTGCTAATGCGTTAAGGCACCCACGCGGTAAACCGTTTTCAACGCAACAAAGCCACCGACTGCCTTCTTTTGAGTCAG
>JAUPTV010000157.1 GCA_030917925.1 Pseudomonadota bacterium | reverse complement strand
GCTGCGCAGCAACGGGCAGAACAGTTACTCGATCAGTTCGGACTCAGCGAGCATACCCACAAGCATCCGCACCAACTGTCCGGCGGTCAGCGTCAGCGCGTCGCCATCGCCCGCGCCCTGGCCAATGATCCGCCGATTATTCTGGCCGATGAGCCGACCGGCAATTTGGATAGCCATGCCTCCGCCAATGTCCGGCAAATTCTGCATGACCTGACCCGATCCATGGGCAAAACCGTCGTTGCCGTCACTCACGATCCCACCTTCGCCAGCATCGCCGATCGCCGCGTAGGCATCGTCGATGGCCAAATCGATCTCGACTGGCGTATGTAGCATACTTATTTTAATTTTTGATGCAATTCAACCAGTTTAGCTTCCTGGCCGATCACCACCAGCACATCATCCTTCAGCAGCAAATAATCCGCCGGGGGTAAAAAGGGCGCAGCAGTTTCCTCAGCCGGTTTAATCGCCATCAACTGGATATGGTAACGGTTGAGCAACTCCAGTTCGGCGACCGCCCGACCAACAAAACCGGGTGGCGTCTGGACGCTGATGGCGAAATAGCCGCCGCCTAGTGGCATAGCGTCCATGAGTCGGGAACGGGAGTAATGCACCAGATGCGCGGTTTTGATCGCACTTTCCCGCTCGGGCTGAACGACGTCACTGGCTCCAATCAGACTCAGAATTCGCCCCTGATCTTCGTTAGCGACCTTCACCAGCACTCGCGGCACGCCCAGTTCCCGGAGATAGTGCGTGAGCAGCACACTGGTCTCGAACCGTTCGCCAACATCCACTGCCACCACGTCCATCTGGCGAATACCGAGATCCTTGAGCGCTTCACGGTCGGCCACGTCGGCGACAATAGCCTTGCCGACCGAGCGCATCACGTTGTGCACCCGCTCCTCATCTCGATCCACTGCCATCACGTCATCGCCGAGTTCGCTCAGCGTACACGCCAGATGAAAACCAAAATCCGATAATCCCAGTACGGCAACACGCATGGCAACGCTCCCCAGTTTCAATCAGCCGATCATGACCTGTTCTTCCGCATAGGATACCGCTGGACGGGATTTCTGTCGGGCAATCGCGAGGGCGATGGTCAAAGGTCCCAATCGCCCAATGAACATCAGCGCCATGATCAGCATTTTGCCGCCTTCGTTCAATTGCGGGGTGATGCCGGTGGACAGCCCGGTCGTCCCCAGTGCGGATATCGCTTCAAATTGCAAACTCAGTGACCATTCGCCGGAATGCGCGTGAATCGGGCCGCCAATCTGGATGGCCAACAACAGAATGCTCCCCACCGTCACCATCATCAAAGCCAGCGCCACGACCCAGACTGCTTTGGTGATATTCGCTTCCGGTACATTGCGGTTGAATAACCGAATGCCCCGTTCACCCCGATAACGGGCGCGGGTCAGCGCCAGCAACACTCCCAAAGTGGTGGCCTTAATCCCGCCAGCGGTTGAACCCGGACAGCCGCCGATCAGCATCAGCACCATGGTGAAATAGAGCGTCGCGGCGGTCGCCTGACCGTAATCAATGGTATTGAATCCGGCCGTGCGTGGCGTCACCGAGGCGAAGCCACTGACCAGCAACGCTTCACCAAAATTCATATCGCGCAGGAGGTTATCGCGTTCCAGCACTGCAAAACCGATCATGCCCAGTAGCAGCAGCAGGCCGGTCATGGTCAACACCACCTTGGCATGAAGACTGAGCGGGGTCCGCAGCCCACGCCAGCGACGAACCCGCCAGCGCAACAATTCCGCCAGCACCGAGAAGCCCAGTCCGCCGAGAATAATCAGCAGCGCAATCGGCAGTATGACCGCAGCATTCGCCCGATCTCCCATTAGATTGTCGGGGCGCAGCGCGAAACCGGCGTTGCAAAAAGCAGTGACTGAATGAAACACCGAGAACCATACCGCTTGTCCAAAGGGCAGACGCTGGCTCTCGGTCAAAAACAGCAGGCCCGCGCCTATCGCTTCGATGATCAGTGTCCAGATCAATACTTGCCGCAATAGCGAACCCAAGCCTACCCGGTGACTCAACGCAAAGCTATCGTGCACCGCATCCTGGCTGGAAAAGGAGATATCCTGACCGATCAGCAGCAACAGGGCAGTGGACAGCGTGGCAATGCCCAGACCACCGATCTGCACCAGAAACAGTAATACCGCTTGGCCGAAATAGCTGAACGTACTGCCAGGATCCACCACCGCCAGGCCCGTCACGCACACCGCGCTGGTCGCCATGAACAGCGCATCGAGGAAAGCTATGGGCACCCCTTGGCTCGCGGCTGGCAGAGTCAGCAAACCGCCGCCCACGAGAATCGCGGCGGCGAAGCTGAACACCAGCAGGCGGGCGGGATGACGGAATAAGGCGATCATCCTGACCATGGAGATCATCGCCAGACTCAGGCTATACCGGTTTTTCTACGGCGCTGGATGCTTCAGCAGGATCCTTATCGACCGGCATGGCGGATTCTGGAGTATCAGTCGCCTCGACTGTTTCCACAATTTCCACGGTTTCTACCGCGGGCGCTTCGGCTGGCGTCAACAAGACCAACAGCCGGTCGCCGAGCATCCCTTTCGCTTCCCCTAGATGCCAGGCTACGCTGTCCAGATCAGCATGAGATTTATGGACCCAGGCTTCCCCCCAGTAGAAGTTGCAACTGGTCTCGGCCCGCAGCAAATGCCAGTGCGCCTCGCTCATCACCCGCGCCAGTTCAGGGTTCGGATCGCCAGCCCGGGCGACTGCCCCGGCCATGGCGTGAAACTCCCGACTGAGGTCATGCACCCGAACCATGGTGTCGCGCTGCACCCACGATCCCTGCCATTGCTGGAAATCCCAACCATGGTGATCGTCAGTGTTCCAGGCTCCACGCCGCACGGTCACCCGTCCATGCGCCCCGAAACGGTCCAGATATTCGGTGATAAAGGTCGGTCGCAAGCTGGAATGGCCGGCGCGAATTTCCTCCATCGCCTCATGATAAAACCAGGTCCAGAAATTGGACTTCTCGGCGACGTTGCGGAACCAGCCGCCATTGTCGCCATCCGTTGCCGTTGTGATCAGCGGCGGAAAATCGCACCACTTTGTCCGCTCATGAATCTCATGGTAGAACCAGCCATAGTCCATCCCCGCCAACTGGGCATCGGATAACTCGCGGTCACGAACGATGATCACCATCTGCTCGCCACCGTATTCGGCAATGTGCGGCCGATAGCGGATTTCCTGCCAACTCATCGTATCCACGGGATCGACATATTCGCAATCAACCATCACATAGCGATAACCAGCCCGCTTTAGATGCGGAATCATCCGCATATCGAACCCCATTTCCGGCGGCCAGAACCCGTTGAATTGAGGCCGCCAGAGCAGATGACGAGCGATGGCTTGCCAACGGGCAATGTGTTCATCCCAGTCGGCTTCAGGCGTCAAGGCCAGTACCGGATGGTAGTAGCCAGTCCCAAGAACCTCGAACAGATTCTGATTTTGCAGATGCCAAAGCAATTTGCCACAGTCCACCATGCCATAGACCCGGCTCTGGAATCCGGGATTGGACAAAGTTTCCAGCAACGTCCCGGACAGCGATAAATGAACACGAGCTATATCCTGATAGTCCCAGAGCATCCGGGGCATTCGATCATAGGCCAACAGAATTTCCTTGGCCTCCCATTCGTTATTGTCGAGCAACGTATCGAGATTACCCGGGGGCTGGTGCATATTCAGCATCAGTGCGTGGTAAATGTCCCGCATCGCGCTTCTCCTCGTTGTGGTTTGTGGAGCGATGACAAAAAAATCAGGGCTGGAATCAAGGCCAGCAATCAGCATACTGATTATCGGAGTATATTGTATTAACGAGGGGTAGCTTTGGCCATCCGCGTCAATTCTGTATAACAGCGCAACTCGCCGTCGGACAATTTTTCACCGAGTCGCTGATTCAAATGATGGATATCGTCTTCCAGACGTCGGTCCTCAACCAGCACATGTAATTGGCTGATACGATCCGCCATATAAAGAAGTCCGCTTAATGTTGATAAGTCAGATTCATCATCCATATTGATCTGATCATCCAGCGCTTCAAGAACGGTTACCGGAAATTGCCAGTTTTTTGCAATATGTACGGACAAAGACTTCGTTTTCAGCAAGAGCGCCTGATAAAACTCAATGGATTTAGGCGATTCCCGACCTCTGTAAAGATGATCAAGAATACGCAGCGCAACGATCATCCCGATTTTGTACGCCATACCCGCCAAATA
>JAUPTV010000024.1 GCA_030917925.1 Pseudomonadota bacterium | reverse complement strand
TAATAAAATCGTGTAACCTCTACAATCGATTGACAACAAAATGAAAATTTGGTTCATTTCCACGTCCGGATAGCTTGCGGAAAGGCAGTATGGCTGGTGAGCGCCAGCTTGCTACTCAGGGTGCGAATGGCCCGCCACGCCATGGCGGGATTGGGATAAGGGACTTTGCCGCAATGGTCGTGCATCGTCGTTCCCCCATGGGTGCTTAATGCGCCTAGTCTATTGGGTTAAAAGGGCGCAGCTTTGCAGTCGCCCTGTAGATGTATTAAGAACCACTTTGCCGGTGTGGATGTGGATGGATTCGAGGCATTTCTCTTTGTTAGGCATCTGATTGACTCCTTTGGACTGTGTGTAAAAAGCTCCGGTGACTGAAAAGGGGGATGTCACCGGAGTTGGGGAACCACCAACGCAATCGGTTAAGCCGCATCCTGAACAGGGGGCGTGGGTTCAGCCTTGAATCCACCATGGGTTATCTTTTCGATTTCCAGCGCTCGCCGGGGCGGAATGCGTTTCCACTGGTAAATCGCTTGTGGGGCAATTCCCAGCGCTTTGGCGAGCTTGGTTTTGTTGCCGAAGTACTGGGTCACTTGTTCTATATCATAGGCGTTCATGGCCAAATTGTAAACTTACTTACTTTTTACGTCAATACGCTTACGGTTACTTAGCGATACTTACTTTGTAAGATGACTTTCATGAACATCGGACAGCGGATTAAGCAGGCGCGGCTTGCACGCAAGCCGAAGATCACGCAGCAGCAACTCGCGGATGCGGTGGGTGTGTCGCGTCCTGCGGTTACGCAGTGGGAGACCGGGGAAACCAAGGCGCTGGAGGGTGAAAATCTGGATAGGGTGGCGCGGGCGCTCGGTGTTACCACGGAATGGCTGCTTTATGGCGCTAGTTCTCCTCCCACACCTGAAAAAGTAGCGGTGGCTAATGATGATCAAGGTGGGCTGAGTCGGCGGGCGCTGTTGTTGGCCCAGGTGTTTGATCAGTTGTGCCCTGATCAACAGGATGCTCTGCAGACACTACTCAATGCGTTTGCTCAACCGAAAACCGATGAATTGAAGGTGAAAGTGTGATAGGCAGGTGGCCGTCGGCACTGTGTCTGCTATTGTCTGTTACGGGCTTACCCGTTTCGGCGGAAATGCTCACGGGTCGCGTGGTGGGCGTCCATGACGGCGATACGCTGACCTTGCTGGTGGTCGGGAATCAGCAGGTCACGGTGCGCCTCGCCGGGATTGATGCGCCGGAACCGGAGTAATCTACCTGATGATCCATCTCGAAACCTTGGAGCGCTGGATGCGCTCACCTGCCGAACACGAACGCTTGGAATTCAAAGAAGCTAAACAACAGTTTGATACCACCAAATTACTGCGATATTGCGTTGCATTGGCGAATGAGAAAGGTGGTTATCTTGTTTTGGGAGTATCGGACAAGCCACCTCGCCGCGTCGTCGGTTCGCAAGCATTCGCTGATCCAAATAACTTGAACAAAATCAAGGCTTCTATAGTTGAAAGGTTGCACATGCGGGTGGAAGCGGTCGAATTAAATCACCCGGATGGCCGTGTTTTGATCTTTGAAGTGCCATCACGCCCAGTGGGTCACCCGATTGGTTTTGAAGGGGCCTACCTGATGCGCGCCGGCGAAGATTTAGTACCGATGACACCCGATCAGCTCCGGCGTATTTTCTCCGAAGGCCAGCCGGATTGGTTCACTGAACCGGCCAAGTGTGGTGCCAGTGCTGATGAAGTGATCGCTTTGCTGGATACGCAGACTTATTTCGACCTGCTCAAGCTGCCTTACCCCACCACACGCGAGGCGGTACTTGCACGATTGGTCGGCGAAACCTTGATTAACCAGGACAGCAACGGTTGGAACATCAGTCATCTTGCCGCCTTGCTGCTTGCTAAACGGTTAGATGCGTTCCCTTTGGCGTTAGCCAGAAAAGCGCTGAGGGTCGTGATTTATCAGGGTACCAACAAACTATTCACCCGTGAGGATAGAATCCTCCATCGGGGATACGCAGTTGGGTTTGAGGAATTCGTTGATTTTACTCACTCCGCTGCCCCACAAAATCGCTTTATCGAAGAGGCGGTGCGACGGGAAACCAAGATGTTTCCTAAGCAGGCACTGCGGGAATTGATTGCAAATGCTTTGATACATCAAGATTTCACGGCTTCGGGGGCCTCGGTGATGATCGAGCTCTTTGATGACCGAGCAGAGATTTCTAACCCAGGTATTCCGCCCATCAAGGTAGAACGGTTTATTGATGAGTATCGATCCTGCAACGAACAGTTAGCGGACTTGATGCGCCGCCTGGGCATCTGTGAGGAAAAAGGGAGCGGTATTGATAAGGTGATCAATGCCGTCGAGATCTTTCAGTTGCCCGCACCCGATTTCCGGGTCGGGGAGATGCGCACCACGGCAGTCTTGTTTGCCCATGAGAATTTCGCTGATATGAGCAAAGCGGATCGGATGCGCGCCTGCTACCAGCATTGTTGCCTGCAATATGTCAGCAATCGACGCATGTCCAACCAATCCCTGCGCGAGCGATTCGGTTTGCCTGAATCGAAGGCGGCCACCGTATCGCTGATCATCGGGATAACCAAGGAAGCCGGATTGATCAAACAGGATGATTCGGAGTCTACGTCAACCCGGTACGCTCGTTACCTGCCGTTCTGGGCCTGAAGTGCTTTAACGCAAACGGCTGGCAGCGGCCTGGATAGCATGATTTATATTGATATTCAATATATTACTTGCTTTAAAGCAAATCTTTTGTGCGCAGCGTTATCGATTGGCTTTCTGGCCCTGCTGAACATTGCTGAAGGACGTTTGCGGGGCGTTGCGGGGCGAAAGGTACCCGCCGCGAAAGGGCGTCCTGCGAGGAAGCGAGGTTCTATTTATACAGCAATTCCCGGTCTCCTTATTCAACTCTACTTTTCAATAAGCCAAACAAGTATTTTTTCTACCTAATAAAAAAGACAAAAAATCCCCTCTAGCGTTTAAAAAAACGCCACATTAACTAT
>JAUPTV010000156.1 GCA_030917925.1 Pseudomonadota bacterium | reverse complement strand
CGCCTGTTGTTAACACCGACGGGCAACCGCTGGCTATGCTCATCCTGCGCAGTCTCGCGGAATCTTATCTGTATCCCCTGATCCAGTCCTGGCCTACCCCCAGCCACAGCGCCGAAACTTTGCTGGTTCGCCGGGAAGGGGAAAAAGTCGTATTTCTGAATGAACTGCGTCACCAGCCGCATACGGCTTTATCCCTGCGCGTTCCATTGAACGACCATGACCATCTGCCCGCAGTCCAGGCGGTGCTTGGACAACAGGGCCTGTTCCAGAGCCGGGATTATCGCGGCGTTGAGGTACTGGCTGACCTGCGTCCGATTCCCGAATCGCCCTGGTTTTTAATCGCTAAAGTCGATGCAGATGAGCTGCTGGCTGAGGCCCGCTACCGTGCAGGCATGGTGGCGCTGTTTGTGGCGTTGGGCATTCTGCTCGCGGCGGCTGCGACGATCATTGCTTACCGACAGCGGCAAGCCCGTCTGTATCACGATCTCTATCGCTCGGAACGGGAACAGCAGGCGGCGCAGGAAGAGTTCCGTATTACGCTCTACAGTATTGGCGATGCGGTCATCACGACCGATACCGAGAGCCGGATTCGCCAAATGAACCCGGTGGCCGAGCAGCTCACCGGCTGGTTGGAGGTTGAAGCTCGGGGTCAGCGGCTCGACACGGTTTTTCATATCGTCAGTGAAGAAACCTATGCCGTCGTTGAGAATCCGGTTGAACGGGTATTACGCGAGGGATCCGTCGTCGGGCTGGCCAACCATACCCTGCTAATCGCCAGGGATGGAACCAAACGCCCGATTGCCGACAGTGGCGCACCGATTCGCGACGAGCGCAGCGTCATCACCGGCGTGGTGCTGGTCTTCCGCGATCAAAGCGAGGAACGCAGCGCCGGGGCTGAAATCCGTCGCAATGAGGCCCGATTGCGCAGTCTGGCCAATATTTTGCAGTATCCCAGTGATTCCATACAGGATTTTCTGGATCATGCCCTGCATGAAGCCATTCGGCTGACTGGCAGCAAGATTGGCTACATCTACCGCTACCATGAAGATCGTCGGGAGTTTGCGCTGAATTCCTGGTCACGGGGCGTCATGGAAGACTGTTCGATTGTTAACCCACAGACTTGCTATGAACTGGATAAAACGGGTCTCTGGGGCGAAGCGGTCCGGCAACGCCAACCCATTCTGGTCAATGATTTTGCTGCCGCGCACCCGCTCAAGAAAGGCTATCCCGCCGGTCATACGCCACTGCTGAAATATCTCACAGTACCGGTGTTCAGCGGCGGGAAGATTGTTGCGGTGATCGGCGTCGCCAATAAAGTCACCGATTATCATGAAACCGACATCTTGCAACTCACCCTGTTGATGGAGGCGGTCTGGAAGGTGGTAGAGCGACGCAGCGCCGAGGCCAGGGAACGCCAGGCAATGCGTAAACACGATGTACTGGAGGCGCAGCTCCAGAAATCGCAGAAGATGGAAGCGGTCGGGCGATTGGCCGGCGGTGTTGCGCATGATTTTAATAATATGCTGGCGGTTATCACCGGCCATGCCGATTTGGCTTTGGAGCAGGTCGCGCCGGACAGTGCGTTAGCCGCTGATTTACAGGAAATTCGGAGCGCGGCGCAGAGGTCAGCCGACCTGACCCGCCAGTTACTGGCCTTTGCGCGCAAGCAGACGATTGCGCCCCGAGTCCTGGATTTGAACGAGACCATCGCTGGCATGTTCAAGATGCTCAGGCGACTGATCGGCGAAAATATTGAGTTGTTGTGGAAACCCGCCCATGACCTGGCGCGGGTGAATATGGACCCAGCCCAGATCGATCAGATTCTCGCTAATCTGGTGGTGAACGCTCGTGATGCGATTTCCGGCGTTGGAACCATTGTGATTGAGACGGGCCTGGTCACGTTTGACGACGCCTATTGTGAGACGCACGCTGAGTGCAGCCCCGGATCGTATGTGCTGATGGCTGTCAGTGATAACGGGATCGGTATGGATCATGTCGTATTAGCCAGGCTGTTTGATCCCTTTTTCACCACCAAGCCGCCGGGGCAGGGCACCGGCCTTGGGTTGGCGACCGTGTACGGCATTGTTAAGCAGAATGACGGCTTCATTTACGTTTACAGCGAACCGGGGAAAGGCGCGACGTTCAAGATCTACCTGCCTCGGCATACCACGGATTTGGTTGACACCCAAGCAGCGCTCATACCGGTAGCTACACCACTAGGGACTGAAACCGTCTTGCTGGTTGAAGATGAAGCTGCGCTGCTAAAACTTAATACACGAATGCTTCAGCAACTCGGTTACACCGTGCTGGCCGCCGGGAGTCCCGACCAGGCGTTGCAACAGGTTCAAGCGCATGATGAGCCGATTCATTTATTACTGACCGATGTGGTCATGCCGGGGATGAGCGGTCGCGACCTCTGGCAACGATTGAGTGCGCTGCGTCCGGATATGCGGTGCGTATTCATGTCTGGTTACACCGCCAATGTCATCGCTCATCACGGCGTTCTTGATGAAGGCGTCCATTTCCTGCAAAAGCCGTTTTCCCGGGAAGCGCTGGCCAGGGAGATTCGGCAAGCGCTTTCGGTAGACGGCTAACCAGCGAGACGTCGGTCCGCTTTCCCTTCCATCCTGTGGACAGCGCCATTTTCTACTGCACAGTGATACGACCTTCAACGCTGCGCACGACTGGCGAATGGGTCTTGAATTCCTCAACCAGCAGATCCAGTTCCAAAATACCGGTATCGCGGCAATACGCCCCACTGGCGCAGGCGTCCTTGAACATCGTGTAGTTGTCGCCGCCACTGGCGCTGAAGCTGTTGACCGCAATTCGGTAGGTCGCGGTGGAAGAAACCGGGGCACCATTAACCGTTAGTTGCGTGACGATGCCATTGGTGCGAAGTGCGGCGGGGCAGGGGAGGTTGGCGCAATAACTGACTTTCAGGCCAGCTACCTGGGGGAAAGCGCCCGCGCCCGGTTGGGAGAGGCCATGGTCGAGCGCCGCTACCAGTGCTTCCCCCGTGAGTTCCACGACTACGACAGTGTTCCCAAACGGCAGCACATTCAGGGCTTTCTCGAAAGTGACATCGCCCTGATCGAGACTGGCGCGGATGCCGCCGCTATTGGCAATAGCCGCAACGGCATTGTCCGATTTGGCGGTTGACGCGAGCAGAACATCGGCAATCAGATTGCCCAGCGGCATTTCCTGAGTCCGGACGCCAGGGTCCCGACCGCCATCAAAGAACATACCGGCCTGACCGACAATGACGCCTGCAAAGCTGTTCACCGGTTCCCGGTAGGCTGCCACCTGCGCTTTGACCGTCAGGTCTTCGGGAGCGGCCTGTTGGCGGCAATCCACCGCGCCATTAGCGAATTCACAACCCCGGACAAAGATGGGCTGACTTTGCC
>JAUPTV010000155.1 GCA_030917925.1 Pseudomonadota bacterium | reverse complement strand
TGCCGTATGAACTGGAGAAAGTTACCGACATGAACGCCATCATCGACGCCGGGGTGATGAGCACGCCGGCGCTGGCGGTCAATGGTCAAATCAGGAGCACAGGCAAAGTGCTGTCGGTGGACGAGATCAAGACGCTGTTGAACGCCTGATCCCACGCCGCCATGCCCGCCTCTCACGCCCATCATCACCATCCGGCCACTGGCTATCTCTTGTGGCTGGCCACCGGTCTGACCCTGGCCTACGCCGCCATCGAAGCGGGCGTGGGGTGGTGGGCGGGATCGCTGGCGCTGGCCGCCGACGCCGGACACATGGTCAACGATGCCGCCGCCCTGGCTTTAGCCGCTATCGCGGCCTGGCTCGCCGGTCGGCCCGCGTCGGCCTGGCATAGCTATGGGTTTGGGCGGGCGGAATTCCTGGCGGCGCTGGTCAACAGTTTAGCCTTGTTAATCCTGGTCGCCTGGATTGCCGTGTCGGCGGTCCAGCGCCTGCATGAACCCCAACCGGTCATCGGGGAAGCGGTGTCGGTCGCGGCGGCCATCGGGTTAGGCATCAATCTGCTAGTGGCGTGGTTACTCAGCCGGGGGGAGCGCAGTCTCAATGTGCGGGCGGCGTTGCTGCATGTCATGGGCGACCTGCTCGGTTCCGTCGCCGCACTCCTGTCGGGTATTGTTATCGCCTTCACCGGCTGGACGCCGATAGATCCCTTGCTGTCACTGGGCATCAGCGCGTTGATTGTGGGCTCCAGTCTGCGACTGTTGCGCGAGGCGTTACATGGCCTGATGGAAGGAACGCCGTTCACCCTCATCCCGGAAGAGGTCGGTCAGGCGCTGGCGACGGTTCCCGGCGTAGCCTCGGTGCATGATCTGCATATCTGGAGCGTCGCCCCAGAGCAAGTGATGCTGTCCGCCCATCTGGTGGTGCGTGACCTGCGGCAATGGGAAACGGTACTGGACGCCAGTCATACCCTGCTGACCGAGCGCTTTGGCATTCACCACGCGACGCTGCAACCGGAACCGGAAACGCGGACGGTGCATTGGGTGACGCCCAACACTTGAATACCCGTTTGTCGTCGTGCGCCCCGACGTGAACTGGAGAACCATCAAGATTTTCATGAGCCTGCCTTGCCAATCCCTGAACAAAAGCAGGTGGCAATCCCGGCTGGACAAGATTGGCCAAACCCTATTGGAGAATAACGCATGAGTGCCGCGTGTGAAGTCAACGCCAAAGCCGCCGAAGGGGCGCAACTGGGTTTTTTTGAGCGCTATCTGACCCTGTGGGTGGCGCTGTGCATCGTGACCGGCATTGTGCTGGGCCATTTTCTACCGGGGTTGTTCCAGGCTATCGGCGGGCTGGAAATCGCCCAGGTCAATTTGCCCGTCGCCGTGCTGATCTGGTTAATGATCATCCCGATGCTGGTCAAGATCGACTTTGCCGCATTGCGCGGTGTCGGTCAGTACTGGCGCGGGATCGGCGTCACCCTGTTCATCAACTGGGGCGTCAAGCCGTTCTCGATGGCACTGCTAGGCTGGCTGTTCATTGGCGGACTCTTTGCGCCTTTGCTGCCCGCCGATCAGATCGAATCCTACATCGCTGGCTTGATCCTGCTGGCAGCGGCGCCCTGTACCGCCATGGTGTTTGTCTGGAGCAATCTGACCCAAGGCGAGCCGCATTTCACCCTGAGCCAGGTCGCGCTGAATGATGTGATCATGGTCTTCGCTTTTGGCCCCATCGTCGGCCTGCTGCTGGGTTTGACTTCCATCGTTGTTCCCTGGGCTACCCTGTTTCTGTCGGTGGTGCTGTACATCGTGATTCCCCTGATTATTGCGCAGGTCGTGCGCAGCGCCGTGCTGAAATCGCAGGGCGCGGCAGGATTGGCCCGATTACTGGACATCCTCGGCCCGACCTCGCTGGTGACGCTGTTGACGACACTGGTGCTGCTGTTCGGTTTCCAGGGCGAGCAAATCGTGGCGCAGCCACTGGTGATTCTGTTGCTGGCAATTCCGATCCTGTTTCAGGTGTTTTTCAATTCCGGGCTGGCGTACTGGCTGAACCGGAAAGTCGGGTCGCCGCATTGTGTAGCGGGACCGTCGGCGTTAATCGGCGCGAGCAATTTCTTTGAATTAGCGGTAGCAGCGGCGATTGCCTTATTCGGTTTCAACTCCGGCGCGGCGCTGGCCACCGTGGTGGGCGTACTCATTGAAGTGCCGGTCATGCTGCTGGTCGCCCGTATCGTCAATCGCAGTCGCGACTGGTATGAACAGGGGCTGAAGGTTCCAGCGACTGCGACCCATTAAATTTACCTGGATATCTAAAAATGAACATCCTGTTTCTTTGTACCGGTAATTCCTGCCGCTCGATCCTGGGCGAAGCAACCTTCAACCATCTGGCACCATCCGGCTGGAAAGCCCTGAGCGCCGGCAGTCATCCCACCGGTCAGGTGCATCCCCGTTCGCTGGCCTTGCTGGCGCGTGAAGGCATCGCGACCGAAGGCTATCACAGCAAGTCCTGGGACAACCTGCCGGTCACCCCGGATATCGTGATTACCGTCTGTTCCAGCGCGGCGGGCGAGACCTGTCCGGCCTATCTGGGGCCGGTGTTGCGCACGCATTGGGGGGTGGAAGACCCGGCCCATGTCACTGGTTCCGAGGCGGAAATTGATGCCGCGTTTATGCAGGCTTATCAGGTGCTGCGGACGCGGATTGAGGCTTTTCTCGCGCTGCCGCTGACGGAATTGCAGAAGGATCGCGCCCGTTTCAAGTCCGAACTGGATCGCATCGGCGCACTCCTGCCCCACACCTCTGGAGATTGAATAATGACGACCCTGCAAATTTTTGACTCGGCGCTGTGTTGCAGCACGGGGGTGTGCGGCGTGGAAGTGGATCAGGATCTGGCCCGCTTTGCCGCCGATCTGGACTGGATTCGGCGCAACGGCGCACAGGTCGAACGTTTCAACCTGGCGCAAGAGCCGATGGTATTTGTCAACCAGCCTACGGTGAAAGCGGCGCTGGAGCGTTTGGGGCAATCCGGCCTGCCGTTGACCTTGGTGAATGGCGAACTTCAATGCAGTGGCCGTTACCCATCGCGGGATGAACTGGCGGCCTGGATCGGCGCATTACCGGCAAAGCCCGCCATTCGCCAGGAAACCGCCGCACTTTTACAACGGTCGAGCACCGCCGCCTGTTGTTCGCCCGCCAAGGGGACTTCCGGCGAAAGTGGAGGATGCTGCTGATGAACCATCGGCCCACCCTGCCGTGGCGGTTTCTCGACCAGCCGCCGACCTTTCTGTTTTTCACCGGCAAGGGCGGGGTCGGCAAAACCTCACTGGCCTGCGCGACGGCGGTTGATCTGGCCGCGCAAGGCCGACCGACTCTGCTGGTCAGCACCGATCCGGCTTCCAACGTCGGCCAGGTCTTTGGCGTCGCTATCGGGCACTCGATCACGCCGATAGACGCCGTACCGCATTTGTCGGCGCTGGAGATTGACCCACAGGCAGCGGCGCAAGCCTACCGTAACCGCATCGTTGATCCGGTGCGCGGCGTGTTGCCGGATGATCTGGTCAAAGGCATCGAGGAGCAGTTATCGGGCGCGTGCACCACGGAAATTGCCGCGTTCGATGAGTTCACGGCGCTGCTGACCGATCCAGCGCTGATCAAGGACTACGCCCACATTGTGTTTGATACCGCGCCGACCGGTCACACCATTCGCCTGTTGCAACTGCCGGGCGCCTGGGTCGGTTTTCTGGAAGCGGGCCAGGGCAATGCCTCCTGCCTGGGGCCACTGGCGGGA
>JAUPTV010000154.1 GCA_030917925.1 Pseudomonadota bacterium | reverse complement strand
ATTGGCCGTTTCTATCGCGCCCTGGAGCAGGATCTCGGGGCCAGTTGGGTCAGCCCCATTTCGATGCTGTTCCAGTCGGATCAGGAATCCGAAACCTACAAATGGCTGGGCATGGCCCCGGCGATGCGGGAATGGGTCGGCGGTCGCCAGGCCAAAGGGTTCCGCGAGAACGGCATCACCATCGCCAATAAGAAATTTGAAGCGACACTGGAAGTGCCGGTGGACTGGCTGCGCCGCGACAAGACCGGCCAGATTGAGATTCGCATCAACGAACTGGCTCAGCGCGCTCAGGCGCATTGGGCCAGCCTGCTGACCAGCCTGATCATTGCCGGAGAAACGACGGCCTGTTACGACGGGCAACTGTTCTTCGATACCGATCACAGCGAAGGCGATTCAGGCAGTCAGTCCAACGACATCGGCGTCAACATCTCCACCACCACCGCGCCCACGGCCGCCGAGTTTGAAACGGCGGTCTTGAAAGCGGTCGAGACGCTCATCGGCCTGAAAGACGATCAGGGCGAACCGATGAACGAAGCGGCCCGCCAGTTCCTGGTGATGGTGCCGACCCCGTTTATGTCTGCGGCGGCGGCCGCCTTGAACAACCCGATCATTACCACCGGGTCTACCAGCTTCACCAATACGCTGGTCAACCTCGGCGGGTTCGGCTTCCAACTGGCGATCAACCCCCGGCTGACCTGGACGGAAAAATTTGCCGTCTTCCGTAGTGATGGTGGCGTCGCGCCGTTCATTCGCCAGGAAGAAGAAGGACTCAAGATCAGCGCCATCGCCGAGAACTCCGAAGAAGCGTTCAAGCATGACCGGCATCTGTACGGCATCAAGGCGATGCGCAACGTTGGCTACGGCTACTGGCAGAAAGCTTGTTTGGTGACGTTCACCTAAAACCCTTCAAAGAGACGGCGATGAGCTACTGCACACTGGACGACCTGCTGGACGTTTTTGGCGAGGCGGAAATCCTGCAACTGACCGACCGTGACGGTGATACGGTCCCGGATGCCGGGTATATCGTGGCGGTGCTGGCGGATGTGGACGCGGAAATCGACGGCTATCTGCGGGTGCGCTATGCCCTGCCGTTGTCGGCGATTCCCAACCGGTTGCGGGCCTTGGCCTGTGATATGGCGCGTTACCGGTGCTATCCATTGGCCGCGCCGGAAGCGGTTCGGCAACGCTACGAAGACGCGCGCAGTTACCTCAAAGACCTTGCGGCAGGCCGGGCGCAACTGGATTTACCGACGCCGCCGACCGCCGCCAGTGATACCGGCTCCCCGGCCTACAGTGCCCCGACCCGGCTGTGGGATGTGGACGCCTTGGTGGATTTCTAAATGATCGATCTCGCCGCGTTGCGCACCACGTTAAGCGCCGCCTTAGCGCCGGTTCCGGTGCAAGGGGCGATTGAATTCGCCGCGATTGCCGCGAGCGGGTTAGCCCGTGCGCCGCTGGTCTGGCTGGTGCCGCTGGACGAACGCGGCGATACCAACGTTCTCAACAGTGGCGTCCATCAACAAATCACCGTGACCCTGGGCGTGGTGTACGCCGTGCGCGATGTGCGCGATGCCCAGGGCATGAACGCCGCTGACAGTCTGTCCGCGTTGCGGCAGAGCGTCTTCACGGCCTTGCTCAACCATTTCCCCACCGGCGCAACGGAACCGATCAGTTACGTCTCCGGCGGCTTACTCGATTTCCAAAACGCGATCCTGTTCTGGCAAGACCAATTTCAAACGCGCTACACCCTAAGGGCGGTTTAACCTCATGGCCAAATATTTCCGCAAGAAAATCCTCCTCGCCAAGATTGAAACGACCTACGGCACGGACCCGACGCCCAGCGGTGCGGCCAATGCCATCCTCACCTCGGACCTGACTATCCAGTTGATGCAAGGTCAGACCGTGCAACGCAACACCGACCGCGAGGTGCTCGGCAACGAACTGACCTACCACGTCGCGCCCTACACCATGCTGAGTTTTGGCGTGGAACTGGCCGGCAGTGGCGACGCGGGCACCGCCCCGGCGTTCGGCCCCTTACTCCAAGCCTGCGGCTTTGCCGAAACGCTCACCGCCTCGACCGACGCCGTGTATGTCCCGGTCTCCAGCGGCTTCAAATCCCTGACCCTGTACTACCATCAGGATGGGTTGCTGCACAAAGTCACGGGCGCGATGGGCACGGTCACGTTCAGCCTGTCGCCGGGCGGCATTCCGAAGATGAACTTCACCTTTACCGGGTTGCGCAACGCCCCAACGGATACTGCCCTGCCCACGCCGACCCTGACGGAATTCCAGACCCCGATCCCGGTCACCGACAGCGCCACCCCGACGTTCAGCCTGCACAGCTACAGCGCCACCATGGGCGGGTTCAACATCAACCTGGCTAATGAAGTGGTGTACCGCAACGTGGTCGGCAACGAAGCCGTGCATATCGTAGACCGTGCCCCGAGCGGCGATGTCTCGATTGAAGAAACCGCCCTGGCCACCAAGAACTTCCACACCATTTGCGCCGCCCACACCACGGGAGCGCTGCAAATGGTGCATGGCACGGTCGCCGGGAATATCGTCACCCTTGACGCGCCCGTTGTGCAGCTCCTCCAGCCGACCTATGCCGACTCCAACGGCATCCTCATGCTCAACATGAACCTCGCGCTGATTCCCGACGCCGGCAACGACGAACTCACCCTGACCTTCACCTAACCAGCGCGTCGCGAGTAGGGAGTCGCGAGAAGCGCTCCCTACCGCCCTACACCAAACCCCAAGGATTGCCCCATGTTTGCCATTGTGAAAAAGCCGACCTACTCCTGGACGGTTGAAGTACAGACCCCAGACCCCGCCAAGCCCGGCAAGTGGAAAGCCCATACCTTCATCGGCCATTTCAAGAAACTGGCCGATCAAGCCTTTCGCGACGCACTGGAACGGCTGACGGATCAGCAACTGGATCCGGCGGAACGCTATCAGCGGGAAAACGAGTTCATCGAAAACGTGCTGATTGGCTGGGATGGCCTGACCGACGAAGACGGGACGCCCTTGCCCTTCAATGCCGAGACCCTGGCGGCGGTGTTGGACATTACCGAGGTGCGCGCCGGGTTGTTTGACGCTGCGTTCAGCAGCAGGCGCAAGGCCAGCGCAAAAAACTAACCGACGCGGCGACCTGGTGGGCCAGTGGGGGCCGGGCCGGGCGGGATGAAGTGGACCGCGACGCCGCCTTTTTCGGGATGGATGCCGAGGCCGCTGACCCCACGCCGCCCGCCTGTGAAGTCTGGGAAGAACACCGCGAGATTCTGCACACCTTTCTCGCCTGTAGTACCCAGTGGCAACACGCCGGGATGGACGGGGGCCGAACGGGACTGCACTACCCCAGCGTCGAAAGCGTCTTACGCCTCACCGTCGACCCGGACCAGCACCGCGAGGTGTTTGCCGGGGTTCAGGTCATGGAACAGGCCGCGTTACAGGCATTTTTCCAGCAGGCGGAACACGCTCGCCCCAGAAAGAAACGGTGAACTCCCATGGCTCAAGATCTCGAACTCCGTATCCGCATCAGCGCCGATGGCCGCGCCGCCATTGAAGGCACTCGCGAAGTCGAGCGCAGCATGGAGCGGATGGGCGATACCGCCCAGACCGTCGGCAAGCTCATTGCCGGGTATCTGAGTTTTGAGTTTCTCAAAGAAGCCACCCGCGCCCTGTTTGAAGCCAGCGCCTCCTTGCAAGCGTTCGAGGCCCGCTTCCAAGCCATGGCCGGTTCCGCCAGGGCGGGCGCTGCCGAAATGGCCTATGTCCAGGACACCGCCCGCAAACTCTCGCTGGATTTGAACATCGCCCGCGAGTCCTATGCGCAACTACTCAGTCTGCAACAGTCCGGCCTGACCACTCAGGCGCAGGCGCGGTCGCTACTGGAAGGCTACGCCAAAGCCGCATTGATGGTCGGGGCGGGCAACGAACAAATCAAGCAATCCATGACCGGACTGGCGCAGGCGCTGGCCATGGGGACTGTCACCACTGAAAACGCCATGCAGGCGCTCGAACCGATCTCCGGCCTGCAAAAGAAAGTCGCCGACGCCCTCGGCATGTCCATGGCTGAAATGAAAAAAGCCTGGGAAGACGGCGCAATCAGCAGTCAGCAATTCGGCACGGCGGTCGCCAAAGCGCTCAATGAGATGGGCAAAGGCGCGGAGGGGATGGCCAACACCCTCGGCCCCACGCTGCAACGGGTCAAAAATGAATGGACGCTACTACTGGAAACGATTGGCCAGGATAGCGGGTTTGCTGACGCCGCT
>JAUPTV010000153.1 GCA_030917925.1 Pseudomonadota bacterium | reverse complement strand
CTGATTGTGAAGTCAGGAATCCCCGTCCTTCAGGGCGGGGAGGAGGTCAAGATGAACTCCTCAGTAATGGGTTGACGTTGAGCCTTGCTCAGTGCGGTTGGCCAAGCTGGCCGAGAAGCTGTTCCACCGCCCGTTCGAGCTGAAAATCGCGGCCTTCCTCAATCGAATCGGGGGTGCGGCGCACCGGAATGTCGGGCTGATCTTCAGTGTTCTCGAACCAATGGCCTTGCAGATCCTTCCGACCGATTTCGGGAATGCCGTACTTCAACTTGCCGCCGATCATCGGGACCCACCACACCGAAGTGCCGGTGCCGGGTACGGGATCGCCCACGAACGCGCCAAGCCTGGCCTGCTTATACAGATGCGGGAAGATGCTGCCATCGGAGTAACTGTAGGCGTTGGCCAGCAGAATGCTCGGCTTGCTCCAGCGCTTTTCCGGGATGCTGGTGATGAACCGGCCATCACGGTCGATGCTGGCACCCGCCGCTGAGGCGGACAGGTCGGCGATCAACTGATTGGCCAGATTGCCGCCGCCGTTGAAGCGCACATCGACAACAACGCCCTCCTTGTCGGTGAAATCACTGCCGAAGAGCTGACTGTAGAACGTCTGGTAGCTGGCGGTGTTCATCAAGGGAACATGGATGTAGCCCAGCCGGCCGTTGGACAGTCGGCGGGTGGTTTCCTTGGCCCGTTCGACCCAGCGGGTCTGCGCTGCGATGAGGTCGTTCTCGAAAGGCGTGGGCGTGACTACTTCCTCCACCGGATTGCCGCCACTCGCCGGCTGAATCGTCAGCCGCATGGGTACCGAAGCCTTGTGGTTGAGCAGTGGATAGATGTCCATGTCCGGGGTAATTGGCGCACCATCAACCGCCAAAATCGTCGCGCCTGGCCGCAGTTGGCTATCGGCGCGACCCGCCGGACCTTGCTTCAGGACATCGACGATCCGCATCCCCGGACCTTGGAAGGCGTGGTCGTAATACACGCCAAGCGCTGCGGTGGCGTCGCCATAGCTGACCGGCTGACTAAACGCGGAACCCATGTGCGAGGCGTTCAGTTCGCCCGCCATCTCGCTGAGCATCTCGGCGAAGTCTTCCCAGTGGATGATATGGGGCAGAAACCTGGCGTACTCCTTTCGATAAAATGCCCAGTCCACGCCTTGCATATCAGCTCGATAAAACTTCTGCTGGGTCAGTCGCCCGACATGCTCGAACAGGTAGGCCATCTCGCCGCGCTGGTCATAGGCCATTTCGGCGGCAAAGGGGATGGTTGCCGCGCTGCCATCGGCCAGCTTGATCCGCTCGATTCCGCCAGCGCTGAAGAAGTAGAGAGCTTCGCCCTTGGCATCCGTCGCGTAGGAATCAATCGGACTCGGAGGCTTGGCAAACACCTGGCTCATACCGGGAGCGCCCAGATTGATGCGGTAGCCGGTCATCCCCGCCGTGGCCGAGGTGGACACCCACAGCAGCGACTTACCGTCTGCCGCGATCCTGAACATATTGATGTTCGAGGAGAAAGGCGTGATCCGCCCGGAGCGGAACTCCAGCCGGTCAAGCTGAGGCTCCCAGGTCGGGGTAGCGGGTGGCGCGTCTTTCGCGGCAGCCGCTGCGTGAACGGCCTGGTCGGCGGGCCTGACGAAAGCATCGTAGGCATCCTGGGTCAGAAACGTGGCGTAGATGTCCGCCTCCGCGTCCTTGGCGTCAGTGGTGCGCAACCCGGCGCGGGTGGACAGGTAGTAGATGGTCTTGCCGTCCGGGCTGAACACCGGCGCGAACTCCTGGAAACCGCTGCGGCTGATGTTGACCGGCGGCTTTTGCCCGCTGGCGTCCACCAGATGAATCTCGAACTGACTGGCCGCCGACCCGGTAGTGGCGGCCAGCCAGCGGCCATCGGGCGACCAGGTAAACGGCAGATCGTTGTCGTGGTACGAGAACAGCAGGCCGTCCGGGAGCGCCGTGGTGGTCTTGCCGGTTTTGCGATCAAGGATGACGAGGCGCTTGCGATCTTCCAGAAAAGCGATGCGCTGACCATCGGGTGAGTAAGCCGGTTGCAGGACATCGGTGGCGGTGTTGGTGATCGGGGTTTCCTTCAGCGGCCCTGGAGCCAGCAAAGATTTGGCGTCGGGCGTGGCCGATGTGGTCTCGAACGCATCCCATTGACCGCCCCGTTCCGAGACGTACAGCACACTGCGCCCATCTGGACTGAATCTCACGTCGCGCTCATGTTGCGGCGTGGTGGTGATGCGACGGGTTTTGCCGCTGGCCGTCTCGACCACGAAAACTTCACCTCGCGCCACGACAGCAAGCTGCGTCCCGTCCGGCGATGCGGCAATCTCGGTCGCCGCGTCATTGACCTTGGCGTAGAAATCCCCGGCCAGCAGCGAACCTTGTGCGATCCGCACCTCGACCCGCACCGGTTCCTTCACGCCCTTCGCCAGCTTCCAGATTTCGCCGTCGTAGCCGTACACCAGATCGCCCTGATCGGTACGACTCAGGAAGCGCACCGGGTGGTTCTGGTGGAAAGTCACCTGCACCGGCTCGCCCTCGCCGTCGAACGGCTGCCGCCAGACGTTGAACGACCCGGATCGCTCGCTGAGGTAGTAGACCGTCTTGCCGTCTGCGCTCCATAGTGCATCGCGGTCTTCGCCCCGGAATGTGGTGATCTGCTGATGCGTCGCCTTCGTCATGTCAAAGGCCCAAATATCGCGGGCCGCTTCCGAGACGGCGTGTTTACGCCACTCGTTCTCCTGAGACGGGCGGTTGGTGTAGAGCAGGGTACGCCCGTCCGGGCTGGGAGCCACATCCAGTGCCTGAAGGGGAATCACCAGCCGTTCACGCCCGCCGCCAACTGGAACCGAGTAGAGCTGACCAGCTCCGCCCAGACTGTAACCGCCGAAGGCTTCTTGAGCGTCGCCCAGGCGCACCGAGCCGAAATACACCGACTGGCCGTCAGGGGAAAATGCATAGGGCGCATCATTCGACGAGTGGAACGTCAGTCGCCGGATGTCGCCGCCATGCGCGGGCATCACGAACACGTCGGCGTTGCCGTGGCGTGTCGATGCGAAGGCAATTTTGCTGCTGTCCGCCGACCAGACCGGTTGCGCCGCGTAGAAAAGAGCGCTGGTCAGTGGCAATGCTTCGCCGCCACCTGCCGGAACCCGCCAAATCTGCCCACCGTAGACAAACGCGATATGCTGCCCGTCGGGCGAAATGGCCGGGTGGCGCAGCCATAAGGGACGGTCGGAATTGTTTTCCTGGGCGACGATTTGGGGTGCGCTGCCCAGGGTCAGCAGGAGTCCGGCAAGGAGAGAGGGGATCAGTGGTTGCATGTCGATAGACTCGTCAGGCTGTCGGTGGCGGCAAGAAAGCGATGGGCTGGCAGCAGAGTGGGAATTGATAGTATTAAGAAAACCTTATACGGCAATGCTTTCAAAAACAATTCCGGCTTTCCTGTAAGGATTTTCCTGACAAGGCATACTCTTGGATCGAGGGGTTGCCCTTTCTTCGTAGTTGAAGAACCGGTAGGTTTACAATGCGAAACAGCCAGCGACAACCTTGAATCCAACCGGAGGCCCTCATGTCCGCAGTCATGAAAGTTGTTCACTATGCAGATGATTTATATGCCGAACTGGAAGCCTTTCCAGAAAATCTGACCGGCGAGATTATCAACGGGCGGTTATATACCCAACCGCGCCCTAGCCTTTTCCCGCGAGTACGTCCGGGAAACCTCCGGAGACGGCGAGGCCCAATTCTCAATGGCGTCAGTAATGCAAGTCAGCCTGCGCGCCGCCAGAACGGTGGCGCGATTTTGCCGCGCCGGATGGCCATGACCAGCATCACCAAGCCAGCGGTGGTGCAGATCAGCAATGCAACAATGGTGGCTTCCATCCCGAATTTGCCCCCGGTCAACAATTCCGGCCCTTCGATTATGGCCTTGAACAGGCCAGGCTTTTCGAAACCGCCGGAAACAGAACCGGAAAAAATGCCGCTCTGGGTAAAGTTCCAAGCGATGTGAAAGCCGATGCTTAGCCACAGGCGACGGGTCAGCATATAGGCGGCGGCAAGCAGCAGGCCCGCTTCGATGGTGATGGCAAGGACCCCGACGATGTTGCCGTCAGCGTTGGACAGGTGCCGGAAACCGAAAAACAGCGCCGAGAACAACAACGCGATCCAACTGCCCAGCGATTCCTCAACGATGCGGAACAGTGTTCCCCGGTGCAGCAATTCCTCAAAAACCCCTGAACTCAGCGCCATGGCCACAGACGGCAGCAGCATCGTCAACGGGTTGATACCTTCAATGCGGTAAACGCCGAGCGCCATCAGGACCAGCACACAAAGCGTATAAAGGCCGGTGCCGATCAACATACCCAGTCCAAGTTCACGGCCCATCGCCGACAGAGCCAGCTCACTGACCGGGCGCCGCTCAACAAATTGCACAAAAACGACATATACGGCAAAGCCAAGAGCGGCCATCAACGCTGCCATGGCGATACCGATCAGCGGCGAATCAGCAAAAGTATGTCCCCAGAAACCGTTGCTGACGCCCATCATCAGGAACAGAAGCGGGCCGAGCAGGATGAGGCGGACAAGCGGAAACTGCAGGACACGCAGCCACAGGGGCTTATCCGGGTTCGTTTGTTCTATCACCTGTGCCTCTCCAGCCAATGGTGCAGTCATTCAAGCAGCCGTCACTTCGCTGCCTTCGCCCAATCGGGAATGTGCCAGTCGATCTTGATGCTCTTGGCGCAATCGTCCGACAGCTTGCGCTGCGGGTTATTGATGAAGGCCACGCCCATATCGGCCACGCAAGGCTGGTAGCTGACAGCACCATGCCCAGCTTCTGGGATCAGGAAGACCTGTGCATTTGACAGTTTTTCCACCGCCACCTTGGCCCAGCTCGCAGGTGTTTGTGAATCATAAAGACCGCCGATGGACAGGGTGGGGATGTCGCTCACCACAGGCACCTGCCAGTTATCGCGCTGCTGTGGCTTGAAGGACATGCAGGAGCCGAACACCATCTGGGCTAACGGGTCATAAGCATCGCCGATATAGGGGTACTTCGCGCTGGCTGTATATTTCTTGTAACCCTCATAGGTGTTGAAGGGTATGTCTTCCTGGCAGGCATAGTTGAATAGATACATGTTGCCGAAGAAATCCGCTTCCGACTTGGCCGCATCGCGCTTGATGATGGCGAAAGACGCGGACAGTTCTTTCGCACTCATGCCGTCGATCAGCGCCAGAAGCCGGGTCTGCGCCTCGCCCGCCACCTGGGCTTTGACAAAGGCAGTCAATGCTTCCTTCGATGCTTGCGTCGTCTGGAGTGCAACATAATCGGTCAGGATTTTTTCGACACTGGCAGGGTCACTCACCTTCTTCGCGAGCAATGCCTTTTCCAGTTCCTGGTCGAACAATGTGGCCACGGGTCCGTAGTTGGTGCTGACGTCCACCGCATCCCGCAGCTCTTCCATCACATTTTCATTCGACTTCTGCACCCGCTGCGCAATCGCCGCATTGTCAGCCAGTGTTGAAAGCAGCTCGCGCTGCTCTTTCGGCAGCGAGGCTGAGGCTGCCGACACATCATCATCACCCGGCATGGGCATGACGAAGTTCCTGCTCACCAGCATGTCTACCGTCGGCATCTCCTTGCCGCGGTAAAGCTCATAGATGAAGGCGGGGATATAGGGCGTCATCGACAGGTTGCCGTATTTTTCGTTGCGCTCATCAAAGGGGCGGAAAATGGTGAGCGTATCTACCGGCTTTCCCTGATGCATGACCTTGCCCGCTTTCGCCATGTGCAGCGTTTCGATGATGATCTTGTCCAGATCGGGATAGGTCTTGTTGCAGCTTTCATCGGCCTTGCATTGCACCACCACGTTCTCGATGGCTTCGCCAATCTTGAGCGTGAGGGTTTCATAGAGTTTCACCCAGGGTGGGGCTACGCCATCAATGATGACCGAGCGAATGCCCTCTGGCGCCACGCGCATGGTTTCCAGCGCCAGCTTCGTGCCGTAGGAAATGCCATAGAGATTATAGGTCTGATAGCCGAGCGCCTTGGTAATGGTGCGCACGTCCTTGGCATTCTCGAAGGTGTTGTATTTGGCAATGTCGATGCCCGCCGCTTCGATTTCTTTCAAGCAGTCAGCAACGGTGTTGCTGTCCTTGTTGGAACCGCTGATGTCGGTGGTGGTGTAGTTCTTTTTTGCAATCTTGGCCGCATTCACAGCAAGGGCATTAAAGCACTTCACGGACTGGCCCGAGAGACCGGCGGAACGCTGGTCCCAGAACACCACATCACGGGTTTTGCGCCAGGGTTCAAAGGTGCGGGCCAACAGCGGAATCTGGTCAATGGCGCTGCCGCCGGGACCGCCTTGCAGATAGACCAACGGATCAGGCTCAGGATATTGCGACCAGGACTTGAGGATGGAGAACTGGAGGGGAATCTTCTTACCGTCAGGCTTGGCATGGTCTTCAGGAACCTGCACCGTGCCACAGAATACGGTCTTGCCCTCGTTCTCATTGGCCGGCAAGGGGCGCGGACACAAAATCTGCGCGATGGGCGCCTTGGGGTCAGCCCCGCCGGATTTCAGCGTTGCGAAATCATCGCCCGCATTTCCGGTGAGTACTGCGATCAATGCGAGGATCTGATGATAGTTCATAGTGTCCACTCCATTCCAAACCGAAACCGAATCTCGACAGCGGGCGACTCGCCAGAACTGGGGACAGACGGAAACAGCGCATAAGGCTCTTCGGTGGGAAAAACGATAGCGGCAGGCCGTTGCGGAAGTGCTCGGCCTGCCGCTCGTGCATGGACTCAGTTCGAGATCGTGCAAATGCCGTTAGCGCCATGCTTGCCGGTGTACATCAAGCTGGGCGAACCGTCGGGGTTAATGGTGAGGGAGAGGGTGATATCAGAACCCGTGGCTTCGAAAGCGTTGTCGTTGAACTTTTTGAGTTTGGTTTCCTTGCCACCGATATAGATCGGGCCGCCCTGATCGGCATGCACCTCGTAGCCGCCCGGACAGGTGGCGTTTAGCAGCGGGATACCGCCTTTAGTGGCACCCGCTCTATCTCCGTCAGTACGTCCCCTGCGGTCATCGTCATCGCCGCCCACATAGCTGTAGTGCCCGTCCTGAACCTGGCCACGACGGTCGAAATCACAGGTGAACGACAGTTCCCGATGACCGCCGCGCTCGAAGGAAACCCGGCCGTTACCGATCAGAGTACGGTCGTTCAAATGCGGATGGGTTAATTCCAGATCGCGGACCGCACCGTGGTCCCGATCCAGATGGCGACGCACTTCGTTGGTGCATTCCCGCTTCAGGTAGCCCATGTCATCAAACGGGGAATTCTCGCCCTTTCCGTAGGAACTCCGTTTATCGTCATGATCCTTATCGCCACTCACCGCAGCGGCGAGGATGGCCAAGCCGAGGATGCCTGCGCCGACTGCTGCCGCCTTCTTCTTGTCGGCATCCGAAATTTCTTCCGGACTGACGTTCCAACTCACCACCTCGCGGTGATCGATCCGGCAGTTGAACCGATGATCTTTTTTATCCCGATCCTTGACCAGGCCGGTCACCTTGTAGGAATTGCGCCCCGTCTCCTGGGCGGTCACGCCATGGGCACCGGAGTACCTGGAGTACTGGGAATCATCGAAAATCTTATCCTGACAATCCTCAATAGCGTCATTTTGGTTGTAGGCAAAGGCCGAAGGTGAAGCCATGGCAGCGGCAATCGCCAGGCTCACACCGATATTCAGTCGCTTTTTGATCGTCATTATTTTCTCCACAGTGGATTTCAGGGGGTACGACTTCTTGGAATAGGTGGCTTGAAGTCTAGTTTCTCGGATTCAGTCGGTAAATCCACGTTTTCCTGTAAGGATTTTCCTGACAACCCTTTGCGTGAATGATTGCCTAAAAATATAAAATTCATTATCATCAAAAAGTTAATAGAAAAACCAGGCTAATTGGGTGAAAAACCTCTACGCAACTTTGCTGTTATGCGCCGGATTACTGTTGACCGGTCAGCTCGCCGCCAGTGAAACCGAACCGGATTTGCTGACCCCCACGGAACGGGCCTGGCTGGCCGAACATCCAGACATCGTGCTGGGCGTCGGGTCGGAATGGGCGCCCGTGGTAGTCAAGAATCCAAATGGCCTATTTACCGGGTTCGCGTTCGAGCATATCGATCTGCTCAACCGCAAGCTGGGGACTAACCTCCGTCTGGAAGCGGGACCCTGGCACGCCATCGTCGAAAAAGCCGAGGCGGGCCACCTGTCCGGCTTAACCCTGTCCGGCCCCCTGGAGGAACGCAAGACCCATTTTCTCTTCACCCTGCCCTTCCAAACCGTGCAGTACTTCATTTACCTGCGAACCGGACAATCGATGCCCAATGACGGCATCGCCGGGTTCCGGGGTCAGCGGGTCGGCTACTCCAGGGGTGTCCTGAACCTCCGCAAGTTGCTGGAAGCGCATCCGGGGATAGAGGCAATACCGATGGACAGCACGGAGGCGCTGGCCTACGCCCTGCTGCGGGGCGAGATCGAAGCCGTGGTCGATCTTTATGCCCTGGAATACTGGCGGGCGAGCCACGGCGTGTTGGGTTTCACGCCGGTGCACATGCTGACGGGAACGCAAACCAACCTGGTCATCTCCGTTCGCAAGGACTGGCCGGAACTCGTCGAAGTTCTAAATAAGGGACTCGCGGCTATCAGCCAGGAAGAGATGGCCGAACTCTACCGGCGCTGGTTCGGGCAGGATTACCTGAGCCGCATCGCGCCACAGGCCGCGCTCACCACCGAAGAGCAGGTTTGGCTAAACGAGCACCCGGTCGTGCGGGTCGGCATTGACGCCCATTGGGCGCCCGTGGAATTCATGGATGAAGCCGATCAGCCCCAAGGCATTTCCGTGGCGTATCTGCGCCGTTTGGAGAAATTGCTCGGAGTACGCATCGAATTCGTCCCGGATCTGACCTGGACCGAGGCGAAGCAGCAACTCAATGAAAGTCGCCTCGATCTATTACCGACGATGGCGATCACGCCGGACCGGCAACATTCGATTCACTTCACCGAACCCTATCTGTCTTTTCCCGCCGCGATCTTCTCCGCCGCTGATGTCGCCTATCTCGGTGGTCTGAGCGCTTTGGAAGGGAGAATCGTTGCGGTGGTGCAGGATGAAGCAAGCCAAGGCTGGTTACAAAAGGATTGGCCGCAATTGGCGCTGTTGCCGGTTGCCAACACACAAGAGGCGTTGCATAAAGTTGCGGAGGGCAAAGCCTTTGCCTTCGTGGGCAATCTGGTCACCACCAGTTATTACATTGGTCAATCGGGTCTGACCCAGATCAAGGTTGTGGGCGAAACGCCCTACACCTATCAACTGGGGATGGGGGTCCGGCAAGATCGGCCGATTCTGACCGGTATCCTGCAAAAGGGTCTCGACGCCATCCCCAGGAGCGAGCGGGACGCCATTTATAATGACTGGATTTCCATCCGGTACCAGCATGGCGTTGACTACGGTTTGTTGTGGAAAATCATGGTGCTGGCAACGCTAATTCTGCTCATCATCGGGTACTGGAATCGCCGGTTGGCCCATGAAATCCAACAGCGCCGCTTGGCCGAAGCGTCACTGACCGAGGCCAAGCAGCAGGCGGAAGCCGCTAACCGGGCCAAAAGCACTTTTCTCGCCCACATGAGCCACGAGCTGCGCACGCCACTGAATGCCGTACTGGGCTTCGTGCAGCTTCTGGAGCGGCAAGGATCGATGGGTGACCGACAACGCCAATATATCCACAGCATTCGCCGGGGCGGGGAACAATTACTCGATCTCATCAACGACGTGCTGGAACTGGCAAAAATCGAAGCGAATCGCCTGGAACTCCGCCCGGTCGCCTGGGACAGCGCGGAGTTGGTGCAGGAATTGACCGGCTTGTTCCAGGGACGCGCCGAATATAAGGGCCTCGCGTTTCACATCGAGCGCTCAACGCCGGTGCCACGGATGCTGTCCTGCGACCTCAAATTTCTGCGGCAGATTCTGGTTAATCTGCTCGACAACGCGATCAAGTTCACCGAGCAGGGCCGCATCATCCTGCGTCTGGGTTTCACGGACGACACCTTGTGTTTGGCGGTGGTGGATACCGGTACGGGCATTGCGCCGGCACAGATCGAGGCGATTTTTGAACCCTTTCAACAGGCCGGCGATGCCCAGCATCAGGCACTGGGGGTTGGCCTGGGGCTGGCGATCAGCCGCGAACTGGCGATGCGCATGGGCGGGACGCTGACGGTGACGAGTACGCTAGGGCAAGGCAGCACGTTCGAGGTGCGAATTCCCGCGCAGGTCGTACTACCCACCGTTCCCGCCGACGCTAAAGAACCCTCTGTGACGGTAAACGACGCTTCGCGTGCGGGAGAAGCGTTGGAAGAAAGCGCATTCAACGGCCAGATTCTGGTGGTCGATGATGAACCACAAAATATCCATTTCCTGAGCGACCTGTTGCGGGAACAAGCCTACCGGGTGCATACCGCCGAGAGTGGCGAGCGGGCGCTGGAAAAGGCCGGGGAGATCGTTCGGGAAGGACGCCTGGACCTGATTCTGCTGGACCTGCTGATGCCCGGTGGTATCGATGGCCTTGAGACCTGCCGCCATTTGAAAGCCAGCGCCGCGCTACGCAATACACCGGTGATCTTCCTCACGGCCTGGGATGATGCCGATCTTATCGTGCGGGCCTTTGAAGCGGGTGGCGCAGACTATGTGCTCAAGCCGTTCAACGCGGAGGTGCTGCTGGTCCGGGTTCGCGCCCATGCCCAACTGGGCTGGTTGTCGCACCATCTCGAAGCGGAGTTGGCCCAGCGCACGGCAGCACTGAACCTCGCCAACCTCCAGTTACGGCAACTGGCGATGGAGACGACCCTGATCGAGGAACAGGAACGCAAGCGCCTGGCGGGCGAACTGCACGACAGTCCGATGCAGAAACTGGCGCTGGCGCAGTTCCAGATCACGGCAGGCACCCGACATCGGGATCAAGAGGCGGAAGAGCGTCTCGACACCGGACTTGAGTTGCTACGCGAAGCGCTTCAGGAACTGCGCACCCTGCAATTTGAACTCAGTCCTCCACTGTTGTATCAGGAGGGGCTGGCGGCGGCGCTGAACTGGCTGGCGTCCCATGCAACCCAACGCTTTGGCGTGGCCCTGTTGTTTACCAGCCCACCATCAACGCTGACCCTGGATCGAAATTTGGCAATTATGCTATTTCAGTGTGCACGGGAACTCGTTTACAACGTCGCCAAGCACGCCAAAGCATCGGCAGGCCGGATCGAACTCGACATTCAGGATCAGGCGGTGTTGCTGGTGGTCAGCGACAATGGCCGGGGTTTCCCGTCTGCCACGATGGCGGTTTCACCGGGGACTGGGGGAGGCTATGGGTTGTTCAGCGTGCGGGAGCGCCTGGCGCTGCTGGGCGGCAGCCTGTCCATTGAGTCAAATGCTGCCGGAACCCGCGTCTCGGTGCGGACACCGCTGGCATACCGTTTTGACAATGCATGGATCAATGATGGTTGTCATTCGATGATGGAAAAGACCGGCCAAGAGGTTGCTATCGCATGACCATCACGGTTCTGCTCGCAGACGACCACATCCTTTTCCGGCAGGGTCTGGCTTTGCTGGTGCGTGAACACCGTGATTGGCAGGTGGTCGGCGAAGCGGGCCATGGCGAAGAAGCCGTGGCGCTGGCTCAGGCGCACCAACCGCAGATCGCGGTGCTGGATGTGGAAATGCCGGGAACGAACGGTATTGAAGCGGCCCGACAAATCCGGCAAGTGTCGCCAGGAACCCGGGTGGTCGCGCTGTCCATGTACGGCGACATTCATTATCAGGAACGGATGTTCGAAGCCGGCGCATCGGCTTATGTGCTGAAAAACGAGGCGATTGACGACCTGGTTAAGGCCATTGAGGCGGCGCTGCGCGGAGAACGCTTCATCAGTCCCGCTGTCGCCCAGCACGGTTCAATGGCGGTGCAACGCAGCGTTCATCTCGACCAACACGCCTTGAGTGAACGGGAGGCTGAGGTCTTGCGCCGACTGGCCGAAGGTCAGCGCATTAAAGAAATTGCTGATGGATTGAGCATTAGCGCAAAAACCGTGGAGACTTACCGCAGCCGGATGATGCTCAAACTGGGCATCGACAATTTGCCGGGTTTGGTCAAATTTGCGATCCGGGCCGGGATTGCATCGCCACAGATTTGATGGAGTTGTTCGATCAATATCGCGGCGATGGACGCTGTTGATGGCCAACCCGTTTCGCCAATCAAAAGAAACAGGTGGCGTTTCTGTTTGAGCGGTATCCGGCATTCACGTCCCTGTTGCCCGAAGAACGTGGAAATCACGCCGACGGGCAACCTTATTGTTCTCAGGCTGTGGGTTGATCGTTAGCCATCCAGCGATGGAAAAAGCCGGCCAGCGCAGCGCCGACGATAGGCGCGACCCAGAACAGCCAGAGTTGTTGCAATGCCCAACCACCGACAAAAATCGCCTGGCTGGTGCTGCGCGCCGGATTGACCGAGGTGTTAGTCACGGGAATGCTAATCAAATGGATCAACGTCAGACACAGGCCAATCGCAATGGGCGCAAAGCCGACCGGGGTGTTCTTATGCGTGGCACCCAGAATGACAATTAGAAACATGAAGGTCATCACGATTTCGCAAATCAGCGCCGCGCTCAAGCCGTATTGACCTGGCGAGTGTTCGCCAAAGCCATTAGCCGCAAAGCCGCCGAGTTCAAAACCGGGCTTGCCAGTGGCAATCATGTAGATAATCGCGGCACCAGCGGTAGCGCCCAGTACCTGAGCGATAATGTAGGGAACCAGATCAGATGCGGGAAAGCGTCCACCCGCCCACAGGCCCACCGATACAGCAGGATTCAGATGACAGCCGGAAATGTGGCCAATGGCGTAGGCCATGGTCAGCACGGTCAGACCAAAAGCCAGCGATACCCCGACAAAGGCGATGCCCAGGGGATTGGTGGGATCGGCGCTCGGAAAGGCGGCAGCCAGTACAGCGCTGCCACATCCACCCAGCACCAGCCAGAGTGTGCCGACAAATTCGGCAGCAAGACGGTTAACAATAGGCATGTTGTCAATCTCCGGTTTCAGAACTGTTTTCAACTTGGTAAGGATTTCTAATCCTTAGGGACACTGAACGCTAATTGAACCTGTTTGCATATAGCGCCCAAGGGGGAGCCAAATCTTACTCAGGAAAGTGCTTTACTTCTATCTCTGCCGCATCGAAATCATTCTTGAGTGATCGAGCGATTCGTTTGACATTTAAGCAGAAGGAACCAATGAATATTGCCCATCCCCCTGCCCCGCCGTCCGGGCCAGAACCCGCTCCCACCCTGAACGCGCTGTTTTGGGGCTTCTCGTGGGTCGGTCTATCCGGTTTCGGCGGCGTACTGCCTTTCGCCCGGCGCATGTTGGTCGACGAGCGCCGCTGGATGACCGCTGTGGACTTCAATACCCAACTTGGCATGTGTCAGTTCCTGCCGGGTCCGAACGTGGTCAATCTGGCCGTCGTTGTGGGCAAGCGTTATCAGGGACTGCCCGGCGCTATTGTCGCGCCACTGGGATTGCTCACTGGCCCGGTGCTGATCGTGCTGTTGCTGGCGCTGCTGTATGACCACTACGGCACATTACCCCAGGCTCAGAGCGTATTGCGCGGCGTAGCGGCGGTCGGCTGTGGCCTGTTGTTCGCTATGGCCTGGCGCATGGGCATGGCCATTCGAGAGAAAGCGCTGTTCTGGCCCTTTACGCTATTGACCGTCAGCGCCATTGCGTTCCTGCGCTGGCCGATGCCACTGGTGATGATCGCAGGTTTGCTCCTGTCAGGCGGCGTGGCTTACTGGAAGTTGGGCCGGAAATGATCCTCATCACGCTGTTCCTGGAATTTGTCCTGCTGTCGTTTGTCGCCTTCGGTGGCGCGACCGCGTTGCTGCCGGAACTGCATCGCGTGGTCGTCGATCACCATCACTGGATGGACGACACCACCTTTACGCATCTCTATGCCATCGCCCAAGCCGCGCCCGGACCCAATGTCCTGGTAGTGACGTTAATCGGCTGGGAAGTGGCTGGACTGCCCGGCGCACTGGCGGCGACGCTCGGCATGTGTCTACCGATGAGTGTGCTGATTTATCTGCTGATGGATCGCTGGGAACGGCTTTCGGGCCAGCGCTGGCAACAGGCGATCAGTCTCGGGGTCGCCCCGCTGGCAGTCGGCCTGATCTTTTCGGGAGCGACGCTCATTGCTCAAGCCGCCGATTTTCGGCTGGGTGCCTGGCTCGTCGTACTCGCTACCGCTTTCCTGAACCTGCGCTATAAAACGCTGCATCCCCTCTGGCTGATTGCCACTGGCGCTTTGCTGGGGCTGAGCGGGCAGCTTTAAGGTGTATTATTTTCACCCTACTCTGAACTTCCCGGACCCTCCGCTATGAACTCTGTCAATAACCCCCCTCCCCTAGCCATTTCCGAACCCGTGCGGACTGCGTTGCGCCTGCTGATTAGCGGTTCGCTGTTGCTGGCAGTGCTCTACATCCTGAAGCCCTTCCTGCCTAGCCTGTTGTGGAGCGCGTTCATCGTCATTACCGCCTGGCCGGGGCTGGCCTGGTTACAACAGCGCTTCCGCTGGAATCGGGCTGCCTGCGCCGGATTGCTGACGGTAACGCTGGCCGGTTTCGTTATTGGCCCCCTGTTAGCCGGCATTTTCACACTGGCCGAGAACGGCGACATGCTGTTCACCCAGGCCAAAACTACCGTTGAGACCCTTTCCAGTGAACCGCCGGCCTGGGTCGGTGAACTGCCCTGGGTTGGCGAACGACTGGCGCAATCCTGGCGTGACGCCGCTCACAGTGAAGCAATACGGGCACGGATCGGTCCGGCATTGCAGCAAAGTGGACGCTGGCTCTTAAGTAAGGTCGGCGCGATTGGCAACCTGTTTCTCCAGTTTTTACTGGTCGTGGTGTTTACACTGGTGCTGTATCTGCATGGTGACACGCTGGATGAACTGACCCGGCGACTCGCTGACCGGATCGGCGGGGAACAGGCGCTTCAAGCCCGCGATCAGGCGCGACAAGCTATCCGGGCGGTGGCGATGGGCGTGGGATTGACTGCGCTGATTCAGGCCGGTCTGGCGCTGATCGGGCTACTGATTGCCGGGATTCCCTTCGCGATTGTGATTGCCATGGTCTGCTTTCTGTTAGCTCTGGCGCAGTTCGGCGCTTTCCTGCCGTTGCTGGCAGTGGCTGGCTGGCTGTACTGGGGGGCGGACGAGACCAGTTGGGCCATTTTTATGCTGATTTGGGGAATGTTCGTGGTCGGCGGCATCGACAATATTATTCGCCCGATGCTGATCATGCAGGGGATGAAGATGCCGCTGACGCTGGTGTTTCTTGGGGTGATTGGCGGCTTGGTGGCTTATGGCCTGATCGGGGTCTTTTTGGGACCAACCCTGGTCGCGATTGCCTATACGCTGTTACTGGCCTGGCTGGCAGAAACGCCAGATGATTCATCCGTTGAGGTTGAAAAGCATCTTTAATAAGATGCTGATTAAATAGAACTTTTCAAGAGACCGGGAATTGCTGTCGCCCCTACGCTTATGCATCAACCTTCATAGCGCGTCAATCTGCACGCGACAACCGCCCATCTCCCGGCAGGCCAGAGGCCGCTCATCTGGATTTCGGGGCATAGCCGGTGAGGGAAAGTTGCTTGAGTACCGTGATCCAGATGCGGGTAAAACGCACCTTTGGTGCTGACCCGACCGCGCAACCCGCCGTGCAGCCAGCGATACCCATTCGATAAGAGCCTCTCCCGTGATTGAATCTCCCGTCTTCAAACCCCACCTGACCCCCGCAGTTATCCCCGATGAGGGCGTCCTGCTGCTGGCCGAGGATAGCGCCCGCGCCCTGCATGGACGGCTCTATGAACGCCTCGCCCCGCTACTCGACGGAACCCACCGCGTTGATGACCTGATCACGGCCCTGGCCGATGAGTATGACGCCGCGCATGTTTACTATGCCCTGATGCTGCTGGAGAAGAACGGCCATCTGTGCCGGGCGGCGCCGGAAA
>JAUPTV010000023.1 GCA_030917925.1 Pseudomonadota bacterium | reverse complement strand
TGCGGCTGGCTACTTCATGGGCGAGCTGCTCCCGCTCTTCCCCCGCGACTTCGTTGATGCCGGGGGTGTCAATCAGAAACACCCCGCCCGCGTCGTATTCCTGCCAGCGAGCATGACTGGCGCGGGTCGTTTCGCCGTGCAGGGGACTGGTGGAAAACTTTATCTCACCGAGCAGCGCGTTCAACAACGCCGACTTGCCGACGCTGACCCGGCCAAACACCGCAATGTGGATGTGGCCATGTTCAATTTTTTCCAGCAATAACTGCAATTGCTGGTAATCCTCGGCCAGCGCTGCCCGCACCGGCGGCGGCACCCGCTGATCATCGATCAGTTCACGCAGACTCTCCCGGGCCAGCGCCAGGTGCGCATCGCCGCCCATCGAGGCGACTTCGGACGGCGTTGTCGTCGCCGTCCCTTTACCGTGCCCGAACCAGTCCGGCAACGCATCTTGTACGCGCTTCCACAGCGGCGCATCACTGCTAACCGGTGGGGGTTCCGGCGTTGTCTCCGTCTTTTTGCCGGTTCCAGACCAGTTGGGCAAAACGTCTTGTACGCGCTTCCAGATCTTCACTCAGATTATCCTCGAACATTCGCAGGGTGGGGCCACTCACCAGGTCGCCACGACTTTCCAGGGAGCGGGCGACCGCATTCCCCAGGCTCTCGAAGATCAGACCATAAACCACCGCGTGAATCATGCCGCCGACCACCGTCCCGACGCCGGGAAAGGCCTTGAAGATATTGCCGACCAGCGCCAGCAGCAGATTGAGACTGCGCTTGATCTGGTTACCGGCCAAATCGAGGAACCGTTGCATATCCATTTCGCGGGCGGGCGCTTCATACAGCGCACACAGTTCCTTGAGCAGGTTATAGCCCAGATAGCCCTGAATCAGCACATCGGTGCCGGGACTGACCGCTGCCAGCGCCCCAAACACCGCCTTGCGCGAATAGCTGTGAATAATGGCGTTGGCCTTGTCGCGCCGGTATTCCGCCACGGCGGTATCCAGCTTCTGCTGAGCCAGCACAAAGACGGCGGTATCGCGCAGCGCATCCAGTACTTGGGGATCGGCGTCGAGATAGCGTTGCAGGGCGCGGCGCAAGTCCTCCACCTGCGCCTTACGTTCGCGCACGGTCGTCTCTTCACGCCCGTCGTGATAAATGCGGGTCACTTCCTCCATGCCGCCGCATTGCACCGGCGCAACCTCGACCTGTTCGCCAATCCGTTCGGCCAGTCGTTCCCGGACCAGGGCCAAATCCGGCTCGGTCAACCGATCAATCTTGTTCAGCGCCACGATCACCGGACTACCCAGATCGACCAGCGTCCGCAATGCCTGATACTGATCGCGGGTCAGATCGCCCTCGCAGACGTACAGGATCACATGGGCGCGTAACGCTTCATCGCGGGCCATCCGGTCCAGATGACCGCCCGCCTCGTTCAAGCCCGGCAGGTCGGCCAGAATCAACCGGTCGCCAGCCGAACTGGTCCAGGTGTAATAGGTAATTTCGCGAGTAGTGCCGCCGCACACGTCGACCGCAACATCGGTTCCCGGCAGCAGGGCGCGAATGAGGGATGACTTGCCCGCGCTGATTTCGCCGAAGATCGCCACGATAATTTCGCCGGCCGCCCGCCGCCGTTGCAATTCCTCCAACTCATGGCGGATATCCGTGACAACGACGCCCGCCGCCTCACTGCGCTCCAGTCGCTGGCGCAAAGTGGCTTCATTCGGAGGCGGCGGCGGGGCAGTGGAACGCGGCTTACTGATCGGCTGACCCCAGCGAAAGACCCGCCAGACCCCATAAGCGCCGCCGAGGCTGAGTCCCGCGAGAATCAGCAGGTAGATCAGCCAGAAGACCGGGCCGCGCTGTTGCAGCCGTTCCCAGACTGACAGGCCGAGATCAGTGATATACAGGACCAGCACCAACATGAACGCCACGCCGATGCTGGTGCCAACCGCTAACAACAGGCGCACCGGCAGCCAGGCGCGAGCGGCGGGCGACAACGGTAATTTAGGCAGGGACATCGGCTGAAAACAGTTCAAGGAAGAGCGGGGGGACTTTTTGCACGGCGCGCTTCGAGTAATCGAAGAACACGATGCCGGTTTTGGCGCGGGCCACTTCGCGGCCACTGGCGCGTTCGGTGACCCGGTACACGAAGTCGCAGCCGTATTTATTGAAATCGGTGGCCGTCACCGCGATGTCCAGCCTTTCATTGGGAAAAGCTTCGGATTTATAGACGATCACGCTGTCGGTCATGATGATGCCGGCACCGCCGATATCGAGTTCACTCAGCCCATAATGCGCCAGGAATTGCACCCGCGCTTCATGCAGCAGGCCCAACAGGGCGTCATTACCCAGGTGGCCACCGTAATTGACATCAGTGATTCTGACCCGCAGCTCGGTGCTGAACGGAAAATGTTCGGGCAGTTCCAGTTTGATTCGCGCCATGCCTTGCCTCGCCATCCGGCGAAAATTCGTTTTGCCAATGAAAGGGTTGCCACAACCATAAAGCCAGTCCGGTTCATGGTTGCGGCGGGGATTGTATACGATTATCGGGCAAAAAAGGCGTGGGGCGGGTTTCCCGTTAGCGAGTCAGGCTCAAGCCCGATCCATCAACGATAGCTGCCGATCTTCCAATATGGTGTAGATCACCCGCCGGTGAGCATAGCGGGTTGGGGTACGATTCCAGCGGGTTCCGGGACGATACCCCAGAGTGTACCTCAGTTCATGCCGGGATAGGATACAGATTAGGGAAGTTAAGGGGGATAGTCAAAAGGGGAAAGGCATTAAAAAACCCGCACTTGGCGGGTTGAATAACTGGGGTAAAGCGTTTGATGGAGGCTAGGGCCGGATTTGAACCGGCGACTTTACGGTTTTGCAAACCGCTGCAATTGACCACTCTGCCACCTAGCCCAAATGAGCGTTTCGGCGCTGTTCTGGAAGATAAAAAAGCCTCGAAGAACCGAGGCCTGGAAATTTGGAGCGGGAAACGAGACTCGAACTCGCGACCCCAACCTTGGCAAGGTTGTGCTCTACCAACTGAGCTATTCCCGCTGTGTAGGTCGGCCATTTTAGCCGGAAAAACCGGCCTGTCAAGCCTTCTAACCTTGTTTCAGCGCCGGCCACGCTGCCAGCAAATAATGCACCATCGACCAGAGGGTCAGTACCGCGGCCACCACCAGCAATCCCATCCCTATTTCCAGTGTAGGAAACAGCCACAACGGCTCCCTATACAACAACAACAGCACCGCCATCATCTGTGCAGTGGTTTTGAACTTGCCCACCTGCGACACCGCCACGCGCCCATGATTGCCGATATGCGCCATCCATTCCCGCAACGCCGAAATCGCAATTTCCCGCCCGATGATGATCGCCGCCGCGACCGCCATCAGCGGCGTGGGTATCGCCTGCACCAGCAACACCAGCGCCGTCGCCACCATCAACTTGTCGGCAACCGGGTCCAGAAACGCACCAAACGCCGAGGTCTGGTTCAACCGCCGCGCCAGATAACCGTCCAGCCAGTCCGTCAGCGCCGCCAGGCCAAACAGCGCCGTGCAGACCAGATTAACGCCGTTGAACGACAGGAAGAACACGCCAACAAACACCGGGATCAAGGCGATCCGCATCAAGGTCAGCCAAGTCGGCACATTGAGGCGTATGGTTCGCGGCATGGTCAGGCCTCGCCATGGAAAGCGTCGTAAATGCGCTGCGCCAATTCATGGCTGATGCCGTCCACTTGTGAAAGATCCTCAACCCCGGCCTGCGCCAATGGTTTCAAGCCGCCGAATTGCCGGAGCAGCGCCTGCCGACGCTGCGGACCAATGCCCGCGATGTCATCAAGTGCGGACAGGGTGCGCGCCCTGGCCCGCCGCTGGCGATGACCGGTAATGGCGAAACGATGCGCCTCATCACGAATCTGCTGGACCAGATGCAAGGCCGCTGAATCCGCTGGCAACCGCACCGGGCGATTCTCTTCAAGATACAGCGTCTCCAGCCCCGGCTTGCGCTCCGGTCCTTTGGCAATGCCTACCGCCATCACGCCTGTCACCAACAGTTCCTCCAGTATCTCGCGGGCCTGGGTTAGTTGTCCCTTACCGCCATCGACAAACAGGATATCCGGCAACGGTCCCTGCTCATCGCGTAACCGGGTATAACGCCTGGTCAAAGCCTGCCGCATGGCGGCATAGTCATCGCCCGGCGCAATCCCTTCAATATTGTAGCGTCGATAGTCGGATTTGCGCGCGCCCTCGGCGTCAAACACCACACAGGCCGCAACAGTCGCCTCGCCGCCCGTATGGCTGATATCGAAACACTCCAGCCGCGCTAGGTCACGATCAAGTCCCAGCGCTTCACGCAACTCATCCAGACGGCGGCGCATTCCCGCCCGACTCGCACAATGCGCGGCCAACGCCTGCTCGGCATTACGTTGCGCCATCTCCAACCAGTGCGCCCGCTCGCCGCGTGGATGAACGGTCAGGGCGACTTTCCGACCCGCCCGCTGCTGGAGCGCCTGCGCCAGCCATTCTGACTCCACAGGTTCGTGGCTGAGCAGAACCTCGGTCGGGATCACTTTATTCAAGTAATACTGCGCCAGAAATGCGCTCAGGATCACTCCTGCGGCTTCACCCTCGGGCAAGGCGGGAAAAAAGGCCCGGTTGCCCAGCAACCGTCCATCACGGAAGATGAACGCCTGCACACAGGCCGCACCTTCCCGCACCGCGCACGCCACGACATCCAGATCGCCGTTCTCGCCTTCCACATGCTGGCGCTGCTGAATCTGCCGCAATTCGACAATCTGGTCGCGGCAGAGCGCGGCCTCCTCAAATTTCAGTTCAGCCGCCAGAACGTCCATCCGCTGCGCCAGATCATCAATCACCTGACCACTCCGGCCTTCCAGAAACAGCACAGCGTCCCGCAACTGACGCTGATAACCGGCCTGGTCCACCAATCCTACACAGGGCGCGGTGCAGCGCTTGATCTGATATTGGAGACAGGGACGGGTGCGGCCCCGAAAAAAGCTGTCCTCACACGAGCGCAGGCGAAACACCTTTTGTAATAGATCAAGCGTGTCACGGACGGCATTAGCATTGGGATAAGGGCCGAAGTAGCGGCCCGGTACACGTTTAGCGCCACGATGCAACGACAACCGGGGAAAATCGCCAGAGGAGGCATGAATATAAGGATAGCCCTTGTCGTCACGCAGGAGAATATTATAACGGGGCTGAAGTTGCTTGATCAGCGTACTTTCCAGAATCAGCGCCTCGACCTCGGTATGCGTCACCGTGACTTCGATAGCGTGAATCCGCGAAACCAGACTCCGCGTTTTGGCTGAGGCGTGGTTTTCCCGGAAGTAACTGGACACCCGCTGTTTGAGGTTGCGGGCCTTGCCGACATAAAGCACCTGACCGCGCTCGTCGAGCATCCGATAGACGCCCGGCAGCGCGGTCAGGGTTTTAAGAAACGCCTTGGAGTCGAACATCCAGGGACTGGGGGTTGGCGATTAGTTATGACGGCCCTATCTCGCTATCTCGCTATCTCGCTACCTCGCCATCTCGCTACTTACATATTGTCCCGCCGGATATCGTACTTCTCCATCAGCCGGTACAGGGTCATGCGCGAGACGCCCAGTTCCTGCGCGGCGCGGGCGATGTTGAAGCGGGTCCGCAACAACGTGGACTGAATGACTTCACGATCAGCAGACATCCGCGCTTCGTCCAGAGTGACAAAGCCCCGGCCCAGTGAACGCCGTTCCAATTCCAGATCAGCAGGCACCACATAGGGGCCTTCGCTGAGCAGCACCGCCCGGCGAATCCGGTTCATCAACTCCCGAACGTTGCCCGGCCAATCGTAGCGGCTGACAACTTCCAGCGCGTCACGGCTGAAACCTTTGGCGGAGGTGCGCGTTTCTGCAGAGAATTTGGCAAAGAAGTACCGGGCCAGCAGTTCAACATCCGCCTTGCGCTCCCGCAAAGCCGGCGCACGCAAGTGCAGGACATTTAGCCGATAGTACAAATCCTCGCGGAACTTCCCATCCTGAACGGACTGTTCAAGATTGGTGTTGGTCGCGGCGATCACCCGCACATCGGCGGGAATCGGTTTGGTGCTGCCCAGCCGACGAATCTTTTTCTCTTCAAGAAACCGCAGCAGATTGGCTTGTACTTCGGGTGCCAGGTCGCCGATTTCGTCCAGAAACAGAGTGCCGCCATCGGCGGATTCCATCTGGCCAACATGGCGATCAGTTGCGCCATTGAAAGCGCCTTTTTCATGGCCGAACAGTTCTGATTGAATCAGATTGGCCGGCAACGCTGCACAGTTCATGACTACAAACGGCGAGGCTGCCCGACCAGAATATTCATGAATCGAACGGGCCGCCTGTTCCTTGCCAGTGCCGCTTTCGCCGGTGATCAACACCGGCACCTCGACTTCCGCCGCCTTCTGGATGCCCCGGAACAGCGCCTGCATGGCCGGACTGTTGCCAATCAACCCATATTGCGATTCCACTTCACGCTGTTGACGAAGCGTCGTTTCGCTCAAGGTGGACATGCCGTAGGCATGGCCCAGGGTAACAGCCAGCCGCTGGGCGTCAACCGGCAGCGTGTGATAGTCATAGCAACGCTCAGTCACGATGCCGGAGAGTTGTTTGCGATCCAGGCACTGGCGGGACAACGCCAGCACCCATTGCATTTTCCGGCGCGCCAGGACCAGGTCCACCAGCCACTGGACTGACCGTTCTGGTTCACAGTTGAACAGGATCCCCAGGCCGACTTCAAACGAATGCTCAGTGAGCAGGGTTCTCGCCAGGCCCGCTTCCTGCGCCCAATAGATTTCCCAGTCTGCCGCCGCGATCTTTTGGAGTAACCCCTCCTCAACCGGTCCGGTACTTAGAATTAGCAGCTTGCGCATCGGGTTTTTCCTATCTCTTTAGACTGTTGGAGGTAGAGGGTGCTTGATCTCAGCTACTCGCAAAGGCTGCCCTCATAGTTACTTTTCACTGTCGCGCAAAATTCACGACCATCTCGAAAATTGCCTGGAAAATATCGACTTTTCAAAAAAGCCGTTGTATTTTCCATCGATTGTCGCGTTGTCCACGAACTGCCGTCTGATCGGTGCTGGATCTGACGTCGCCTCGTGAGGCGCACAGGTTAATCGGTATGGTTCGCAATCATGGCCAAGTCGCTTCATCTACCATGCATGAAACCATTATTGAGCATAATAGTACAATTCGAATTTAAAATGAAGACTAACTACTGAATAAAAATAACCTAAAGTTGCCACAAACCCGTGACCTTTCATGAGTAGATGAAGAGCGCATACCAACCCAAGTTGAGGTTTTTAATGATTTATAATCTGTTACGCACGGTCTTGTTCCAGCTCGATCCCGAAACCGCGCACGACTGGACCCGTCAATTTCTGTCAATGACCCCTTCTTTGCCACTGCGTTTTTTTTGCGGAAAACGTACCCGCTCAGAGCCGGTGCGGGTCATGGGTCTGGATTTCCCCCATCCGGTCGGGTTAGCGGCGGGTCTCGACAAGGATGGTGAATGCATCAAGGTCTGGGATGCGCTTGGTTTCGGCTTTGTTGAGATTGGTACGGTCACGCCGCGCCCACAACCGGGTAATCCCAAACCCCGAATGTTTCGCTTGCCGAAAGCCCAAGCGCTGATCAATCGGATGGGGTTTAATAATCAGGGGGTGGATTACCTGGTAGCGCAAGTGCGCCGCGCCCGCTTCAAGGGCATACTCGGCATCAACATCGGTAAAAATGCTGACACGCCGGTTGAGCGGGCGATTGATGATTACCTGATCGGTCTACGCAAGGTTTATCCATGGGCCAGCTATGTCACCGTCAATATCTCCTCGCCCAACACGGCGGGCTTGCGTGATTGGCAATACGGTGAAGCGCTGGATCGACTGTTGGCGGCGCTGAAAGAGGAACAGCAGCGGTTAACCGATGTCCATGATCATTACGCGCCACTGGCGATCAAAATTGCCCCGGATCTGGCTGACGCCGATTTGCCCACCGTGGGGCGGTCGCTGCTCCGGCATGGTATGGATGCGGTTATTGCGACGAACACCACTTTTTCCAGAGCGGGGGTTGAACAACTACCCCATGCCCATGAGACGGGCGGATTAAGCGGTGCGCCGCTAATGGCGCGGTCTACCGAGGTCGTGCGCCGACTGGCGGACATTCTGGAAGGCCAAATACCGATCATCGCCGCTGGCGGCATTCTGAGTGGGGCCGATGTTGTCGCCAAAATCGCTGCCGGTGCCAGTCTGGTGCAGATTTATACCGGCTTCATTTATCGGGGACCGGAACTGATTTCAGAAGCCGTTAAGGCGCTGAACGCGAGCAGCAAGAAAATCAACTAACGGGAGAACTGATGATGTCCAAATGGTTAGGGTTAGTGTTGGCGCTGTGGGTACCGGTCCTGAGTCAGGCCGCCATTGAAACCAGAACCGTGGAATACCAGCAAGGTGATACCCGGTTGGTGGGGTATCTGGCGTATCCCATGGACGCCAAAGAACCCCGTCCGGGCGTTCTGGTAGTCCATGAGTGGATGGGCTTGAATGACTACGCCAAGCGGCGCACTGAGCAGTTGGCAGAACTGGGTTATGTCGCGTTCGCCGCAGATATTTATGGCGATGGCAAGGTCGTCGCCGACCGGAAGGAAGCCGGTGCGCTTTCCAGTACCTACAAGAAAGATCGGGTGCTGTTGCGGGCGCGGGTCGCCGCAGGTCTAACGGCGCTCAAGGCGCAATCCGCAGTCGCGGCGGATAAAGTAGCGGCGATTGGCTATTGCTTTGGCGGCACGACGGTGCTGGAGTTGGCGCGGAGTGGCGCGGACGTGGCGGGCGTGGTCAGCTTCCACGGGGGCCTCGATACCCCGGCCCCCCAGGATGCCAAAAACATCCACGCCAAAGTGCTGGCCTTGCATGGCGCGGATGATCCCTATGTACCGACTGAACAGGTGGTTGGGTTCGAGGAAGAAATGCGCAAGGGTGGTGTGGATTGGCAACTCATTGCTTATGGCGGTGCCGTGCATGGCTTTACCAACGCTGCCAACGGCAACGACAACAGCAAGGGCGCTGCCTACAACGCTGTGGCTGACGCTCGTTCCTGGCTGGCCATGCGGCAGTTCTTTGATGAAGTTCTGGGTCCGGTCAAAAGCTCGCCCTGAACCTTGATCGCACATCTGGCGTTTTGAACCGTCTGGACATCTTGGCGGTTCATCTTTTTGAGTTAACCCTCCCTGTCCTTTATGCTCAATCATCGCTTTTGTATTGCCCCCATGCTGGATTGGACCGACCGCCACGGTCGGTTTTTTTTACGCTTGTTGAGTCGCCATGTCCGGCTCTATACGGAGATGGTCACTACCGGGGCGGTGTTGCGCGGCGACCGGGAGCGGTTTCTGGCTTACGATCCGGCTGAACATCCGCTGGCCCTGCAACTGGGCGGCAGCGATCCTGCCGATCTGGCTCAGTGCACCTCTATCGCGGCAGACTTTGGCTATGACGAGGTGAATCTGAATGTCGGTTGTCCCAGCGACCGGGTGCAGTCGGGCCGGTTCGGCGCTTGCCTGATGGCCGAGCCGGATCTAGTCGCTGAGTGCGTCGCAGCAATGCGGGCGGCAGTGGCGATTCCGGTCACAGTCAAAACCCGCATCGGTATCGATGACCGCGATTCCTATGAGGAACTGGTGGATTTTGTGCGGCGGGTGGCGGCGGGCGGTTGCGAAACGTTCATCATTCATGCTCGCAAGGCGTGGCTGAAGGGTTTGAGTCCCAGGGAGAACCGGGAGATTCCGCCATTGCGCTATGAAGTGGTTGATCAACTGAAGCGGGACTTTCCCGATCTGTCGATTGTGCTGAATGGCGGGTTGACGACGCTGGATCAAGTGGCAGCGCAGTTAAACCGGGTTGACGGGGTAATGATGGGCCGGGCAGCTTGCGAGAACCCTTTTCTGCTGGCTGGAGTGGATCAACGGTTTTTCAATTCTCGCGAATCACCCATCAGCCGTCATCAGGTAGTTGCCGCATTCACTCCTTATATGAAGGAGCAATTGCGACAAGGTACGCCGCTACACTGCATGACCCGACTGATGCTGGGGCTGTTCCAGGGCATCCCCGGAGCGCGGGCGTGGCGACGCACATTAAGCGAGCAGGGGGGGCGGCGCGGCGCGGGTTTGGAAGTCGT
>JAUPTV010000152.1 GCA_030917925.1 Pseudomonadota bacterium | reverse complement strand
GCGTCGCCGCAGGCCATATCAATTGCTTCCCCACGCCCGACAATCTGCTCAATCCACTGATCGCCTTCGACCCGAGTGCATAGTCTAGCGCGAAGACACTGGCTATCGACCATCAGGTAATAACGCAGACTGGCGATATGCCGATAACGCGCCCACTTCTCCCGTTGATCGGTGGTCGCTGTCGAGGCCGACAGCACTTCGGCGATGAAGCAGGGGGCGGTTTTATAAAGGGGAGCGGCGTCCTGGTCATCGCAAACCAGCATCACATCCGGGTAGTAATAAATGCGGTCGTCGGCGATCCGCAATTTCATGTCCGACATGAAAACCCGACAGGAACGGCCACGAGTAGCAAGTTGTAAGTGGAAAGTGATATTCAGTGCAATCCGGTTATGGCGCTCACTGGCCCCAGCCATAGCGAAGATTTCGCCATCAATATATTCGTGCTTTTCTTTCGCGTCGCTTTCCCACTCCAGGTACTCCGCCTCGCTCATCAGGATTTTCCTGGCAACCGCGCTCATAATTAATGACTCCTCGCTAATAATTGACCACTAACCTCTCGTCACTCACCCCGGCAATGGCGGCGGGAGATTCGCAAACAGCGCCGCCAGTTCCGCCACTTCGCCAGCCGGGGTCCATTTCGCCATACCCTGCGCCCAAACCAGCGTCGCCCGTGTGAGTTGACCCGCCTGGACCTGCTGCTGCAACTCGCCCATGGGAAACGGTCCCGCCTGTTGATTATTCATCGCCACAAAGTAGGGATTGGCGACGGGCAAGGGCGGGGGTGCTGCGGGAATGGGTTGCGGTGCGGGAGTCGGTTGCGCAGGTCTGGCCAACGTCTCGCTCAATCGTTGCGCCATCGCCAATCCCAGCCCCATATTCAACGCTTCGGAACCGCCACCAGGATTCCCCGCCGCATCGCGTAAAGCTTCTGCCGCCTGGAATTGGGTGTACTGGTCCAGATTGCCCACGATGCCCATGCTGGTGCGCCTGTCCAGCGCCGCCTCGACCTCTTTCGGGAGCGAGATGTTCTCCACCAACAGGTTCGTCAGTTCCAGCCCAACGGCTTCAAATTCCGGGGCAATGCGTTGCAGCAGAAATTGCCCAAGCTGATCGTAGTTACCTGCCAGATCCAGCGCCGGGATCTTCGCCTGACCCAGAATATTGGTGAAGCGCGAGACCACCATATTGCGCAATTGGCCGGTAATTTCGTCGGTGGTGAAACGGCCATCGGTGCCGACAATTTCGCGCAGGAAGATTGTGGCGTCCTTGACCCGAATGGCGTAGGCACCGAAGGCCCGTAACCGAATCGGTCCGAATTCAGGATCGCGCAGCATCACTGGGTTCTGCGTACCCCATTTGAGATCGGTAAAGCGGCGGGTACTGAAAAAATACACTTCCGCTTTGAACGGGCTTTCAAACCCGTGTTGCCACGCCTGCAAAGTGGACAGGATCGGCAAATTATTCGTCTTCAGCTCGTACATGCCGGGCTGGAACACGTCCGCCAACTGTCCTTCATTGACGAATACGGCGACCTGTCCCTCGCGCACTGTCAATTTGGCCCCGAACTTGATTTCGTTGCCGTGCCGTTCAAAGCGGTACACCAGAGTATCGTTGGAATCGTCGAGCCATTGAATGACATCGACGAATTCACCCATCAATTTATCCCACAGCCCCATTTCAGCGACCTCCTGCCGGTGGTTGAGTACGCGCTTGGGCTGACGCCAGCGCTTGCCGTAATTCAGTTTCGCAAACTTCCAGTTGCGCAGCCGCTTCGTGGCGACGACGGCGGCCTTCGTCAGCAATGCGCAGACTGTCTTCAATAGTGGCGATCAGCGTTTGATTGGCCTTCTTCACCGTGTCGATGTCGAACACGCCCCGTTCAATCTGGGTGCGAGCCTGGGCATTGGCCTGCCGCAGATTCTCGGCGTTAGCGGCCAGCAACTCGTTGGTCAGATCGGACGCGGCTTTCAGCGTCTCTGCCGCCTGGCCGGAGCGGTAGATGGTGATCGCCTGCGCTAATTGCTGCCGCCACAGTGGCACGGTGTTGACCAGCGTGGAGTTGATCTTGTTAATCAGGCTCTTGTCGTTCTCCTGCACCAGCCGGATGCTGGGCAGACCCTGCATCGTCACCTGCCGGGTCAGCTTGAGATCGTGAACCCGCCGCTCGAGGTCATCACGGGAAGCGCGCAAATCGCGCAATTGTTGCGCCTTCACCATGTCGTCACTGGCGGCGACTTCCTGCTCCATGGCAGGCAATTCCTCGGCGTCGACCTGAAGCAACTTCTGTTCACCGGCGGCGATGTACAGTTCCAGGGTGTGAAAGTAGTCGAGGTTAGCGGTGTACAGCCGGTCCAGGGCGGTAATGTCGGTCAGCAACTGGGTCTTGTGCCGCTCCAGCGTGTTGCTGATCTGGTCGATCTGATTCCGCACCGTCTCGTATTCCTGCACGATTTTGGTTAATGGCGTGACCTTGCCGAACAGCTTGGCGAAGAAGCCCGGCTTTTTATTCGGATCAAGTTCTTCCAGATTGAAGCCGCGCAGCACCTGGACCATCTGATTCAGAGTCGAACCCGCCGGACCCGCGTCCTTGGCGCGGACCCCTTCCAGCATGTTGTCGGAAATCGTAGTGAGTTGCTCCTGAGCCTTACTGCCAAAGAACATGATGGAATGGCTATCGCGCAAGTCGAGTTGTGCCACCAGAGCGGCAACCTGCTGTTGATCCTGGGCTGGGGCAGGCGCACGAGCCGCCAGGTCGTGCTGAACTTGCGGCAATGCCTCGGCGAAGACACTCGCCATCGCGGGCAGGGTGGGGATTTCGGGATTTGCAGTAGACATAAGGCTGGGTTCCCTGGATAAAGTCATGAGGTCAAAGGGGCGTTGGCGATGAGGGAGGCTAAATCACACCCTCCCGCTTCAACTGCGTGGTCAACACCTCGATCTGTATATCGAGATCGGTAATATCGGCCTCCAGTAATTTCTGCTGTTGTTCCTGAAATACCTCTTCAATCGTCATTAACACCCGGCGGAAATTGTCATCCAGTTCTGGCGCAGCGACCCGGCTATGAGTTTTGGCGTAACCTTCGGTCACCTTCTGTGCGCCATCCAGATAGACGTTCAGGAACTTGCGGGCGCGGCGCAGATCGCGGGGATCTTCTTCCAGCAGCTTCAGAATATCCCGCGCCAACTGGGCGATGCGCCGCAACCGAGCGTTCAATTCCGCATTACGAATATCATGGCTGGCCTGTTCAATCGCGGCAATGGTGCGTTCAGCTTGTTCCAGTGCCTGCACAACCTGTTCCGTCGAGTCGATGCCGTCACGGTCAGTAAATCGCTTGGCGGTGCGTGCGTCGAAGCCGTAGCTCAGATAACAACCGAGCAGCGCGGCCAGGCCAAACGCGCCGCCAATGGCCGGATGGTGGCCAGCCCCCAGCCAGGCAGTGATTCCCGTAGCTACGGCAATGAGACTACTGCCCAATGTTTTCAACGGCCAGGGCGCTTTGGCCACCCGGCGTCGGTCATAATCGCCTGCGGACAGTAGACCACGCCGTAGCAGCAGCGCCCCGGCCAGAAACAGGCTGTAACCGGCGGCATCGCCGATAAGCGGACCCAGTTGCCCACGGCCCAGCGCCACGATAGCCGCAACCAACACTGGCAACGGCAACAGAAACATGAGAAAACCCTTGGTCGAGGGAAACTGGCCAGCGGGTAGGCGGTAGCGTTCAGCCATGGTCTGAATCATCCCTTTAATGAACAGGAAGAGAGCGGTAATCGGAATGATAATAATGCCGGCCAGCAGGAGAAATCGGCCCATAACCGTTTCCCAATCAGCGCGGCGCGTGAATAGGCGGGGGAACGCTGGGTGCACAGGACGCGACCAGCGCTTGACAGGACGCCACGCCTACGGCAGCGAAAATGAGTAACAGGCCAATGAATTTACGCAGGAAATCAGGCATGATGGCGAACTACCCGGTTGCGGAGAGAAGGTTTAATTACTATAGCAGAATGCCCGGTATGATCTCTCGTTCAATCCGGTTATGATCCAAAATCATATCGCAATCCAGACGGATTAAAACCCTGGGAGCATCACCATGCAGGTCGGTCGTGAGGTATCGAAAGTTCTGGCTTTCCTGTTACTACTTGGTTGTGGTTTAGTCGGCTGCGACGAGGATAGCATTGAAGCGGCGTCAGCGACGTCAGCGGTTGAACCGGCGTTTACCCCGGTACTGATGCGGGTGCTGGCCGAGCCGATCGCCACGCCTGGGTCTGACCAGCGCTGGCATCTGGTCTATGAATTGGAGTTGCGCAACGCCACGACCGGCCATGCTGTGCTGGAACAAGTTGAAGTGCGTGATCCCGTCCGGGCGATGACGCTGGCGGCATTTTCCGGGGAAGACCTGACGCAGCGGCTCCAGGTCGCGGGTCAGCGTGTATCCGCCGCCCTGTTGGACACGGCGCAATTCGGCGTTTTGTATCTGCACTTGAGCTTTCCTGATGAATCCTCCGTGCCGCTGACCCTGGAACACCGGGTCACGGCCTATGCTGACGCCGCGCCGCCGGATCAGAAATCGGGGATCTCAACCGGTGGAATCAGTGCAGTAGCGCGGTCGCCCCAAGTGGTCCTGGGACCGCCGCTCCGGGGGCAGCGGTATTTTGCTGCGGATGGCTGCTGCACCGCCCCCCGCCATATCCGCGCCCTGTTGCCCTTGAATGGCGAGTACCGGCTTAGTCAGCGCTTCGCTATCGATTGGGAACAGCTTGATGCGGAGAACCGGATTTATGTCGGTCCCCGCAGCGATCCCCGGAGCTATTTTATTTACGGACAGGAGGCGCTGGCAGTCGCCGACGCTACGGTGGCCACTGCGGTAGACGGTTTGCCGGAAGCGACGCCTGGCGAGTATCCCCAGGGTCTGAATCTGACCGAGGCCGATGGCAATCATGTCATCCTCGATCTCGGCCAGGGCGTTTACGTGCTCTACGCGCATTTTCAGCCGGGCAGCGTGTCGGTGCGAACCGGCGACCGGGTGCAGCGCGGTCAGGTATTAGGGCGGGTCGGCAATTCCGGCAATTCCCTGGTTCCACATCTGCATTTGCACGTTATGGATGCGCCTTCCGGTCTGGTCGCCAATGGACTGCCATACATGTTCGATCATTTCCGGATCACCGGTATTAACAAAGTCGGAACGGCAGATTTCGATCACGCTGAGGCTACCGGCGAACCGGTGACCATCACTCCGATTGAGCCGCCCAGCGATCACGTCAATCAGTTGCCCCTGGATCTGACCGTGATCGACTGGCTGAATGATTAAACCCTCATCGCATGAACCCGGAGCAGAACAGCCACCGGGTGAGGCGACAATGACGGATAATCCGCGTATAAAGAGCTTATGAAAGTACCTCGAAGAATGAAGCCGCTGGTTGACGAAGGTCTGGTCGATGAAATTCTGGGCCAGTTAAAAAGCGGTAAAGAAGCGCAAATCTATGTGGTGCGTTGTGGCCAGGCGATTCGATGCGCCAAAGTCTATAAAGAAGCCCATCAACGCAGTTTCAAGCAAGCCGTTCAGTACCAGGAAGGCCGGAAAGTGCGCAGTAGCCGCCGCACTCGCGCCATGGCCCAGCGCACCCGGTACGGGCAGAAAGAACAGGAAGCGGCCTGGCTCCATGCGGAAGTGGACGCGCTATATCAGCTCGCCGCAGCTGGAGTACGAGTGCCGATGCCCCTGGGCTTTATAGAAGGCGTCCTGCTGATGGAGTTGGTCATGGATGCGGAGGGACACCCTGCGCCCCAGCTTCATGAACTGACGTTGACCCCCGTCCAAGCGCGGGAGTACCACCGGAGTCTCCTCGCGGAAGTGGTGCGGATGCTCTGCGCGGGTCTCATCCACGGCGACTTGTCAGAGTTCAATGTTCTGGTGGATGCGCAAGGCCCGGTGATTATCGATCTGCCTCAAGCGGTTAATGCTGCAGCCAATAACAGCGCCCGGGCGATGCTGGAGCGAGATGTTGCCAATATCACCGCTTATTTCGGGCGTTTTGCCCACGAGTTGCTGACCACCGACTACGGCCCGGAAATCTGGGCGCTTTATCAACAGGGTCTGCTCTTGCCGGGGATGGAACTGACCGGACACTTTGAGCGCAGTGCGCAAGCAGCGGATGTTGATGAGATCATGCGGGTCATTGACGACGCACGGGAAGAGGCGGTAGCCCGTCAGGCGTGGGCAGCATTAGAAATGGCTTAGGCCGTGTGCAAAAAATAGCCTCATGAACGACGACCCCTTCCTCCCCGATTACGGTCTCTACTTGCTCAAGAAAGGCGTCCGGCCCGAGACACGACTGATGTTTTTCGATCTCCCGATCAGTCACCTCACGCGCCCGGCTCTGCGCACCGTCAGCATCACCCTCAGTACCGAGGAAGCTGGCCAGAACTACGCCATTTCCTTCGACTTCACCGGTCCCCGCATTGACGACTTGCTGGAGGCTTTCCCGGAATCGCCGCGTGAACGGTTATGGCGCTGGCTGGAGAATCCGGCGACGGTAGGCGACCATCTGGAATTCTCGCCGTCGGCAACGGTGGGCGTGGTGGAAGCCACCCTGGGCACCGTCCAGCAGGGCTTGTATGAACGCTTCGTCCCGCTGATCGTGCAGCGAGTCACCGTTTAGACCGAAACAGGATGCAACGATAGAAGATCAGCCGATGACCGTACCAGAAACCGCTCACCCCCCGAAACCGACGCCGCCGAAACCGCCCGTTCCTGGGGAATGTTGCGAGCGGGGTTGTGTGCCGTGCATGTGGGATTATTACCGCCTGGCGCAAGAGCGGTATGAGGTCGCCGAAGCAGAATGGCAGCAACGGTATGGGTCCCCGGCGTCAGTCCCGGTCAACCCGCCTCAATCTGCGGTCCCAGACTCTCCGCCAACATCCTCATGAATTCGCCCTGGTCGCCACGCCAATACAGCGGCTCACTGACCCAGGCATCGCAGAAGAAGGGTACCGGCAACCAGTCGCCTTTGGGCAGCACCTTGCCCAGCCCGTGCAGATAAACCGGGCAAACTGGCGTCGTCGGCAATTGCTGGGCCAGCCAGGCAATGCCAGTTTTGAGCTTCCCCAATTGTTCCGGTGCGCCGCGTGTCCCTTCCGGGAAGAAAATCACGATGTCGCCCGCCGCCAGCGCCTCACGCACCGGTCCCAATATTTCCGCACGTGATGGTCCGCCGCTGGTTGCTACCGGAATGATGCCGATCACATGATTAGCGAACCAGGCTCGCCAGCGATTGCTGAGAAAATATTCCGCCGAGGCGACTGGCCGTGTGCGAAACAGCAGTCGCCACGGCAGCAACCCCATTAACACCAGTGCATCGAGATGGCTGTTGTGGTTTGCGACGATCACCGCAGGACCGGCAGTCGGCAAGCGGTCGCGGCGGCGCACGTTGACGCCGACCGCCAGCAGCAGAAACGGCTTGACGATCAGCAGGAAAAATAATCCGCGTAATACGGCGTAGCGCATGGCGACGCTCAAAAGTAGAAGTAACGGGTGAAGTGGAAGAAGAGCGGCGCGGTGTAGGTCAGGCTGTCTACCCGGTCGAGAATGCCGCCATGCCCCGGTAACAGATTACCGCTGTCCTTGATGCCTAAATCACGTTTGAGCGCCGACAGGCTCAAATCGCCGAAGAAGCCCGCTACGGCGATCAGCGCGCCAGCCAGTAACGCATCACTACGGGAGAATGGCGTCAGCCATGGTGCCAACAGCGCTGCCAACAGGATGGTCGTCAACACACCGCCGACAAAGCCTTCCACCGTCTTGTTCGGGCTGACGCTGGGCGAAATTTTATGTTTCCCCAATAGCTTGCCCCAGAAGTATTGCGCCACGTCGTTCAACTCGGTCAGCAACAGCAGAAACAGCACCAGCCCTGGACCACTGACCTGTGGATATTCGTTTTGCGGCAACACCAGCAGATAGGCCAGATGGCTGAGACTGAACACCATGCTCATCAAGCCCCAGTGCAACGTACCGGCGGCGCGTAAATAACCTTCGGTTTCTCCGCGCAGCACCATCGCCACCGGCAGCAACAGGAACAGGTAGACGGGGATGAAAATGATGAACATCCCGTACCATTCGATGCTAATCCAGAAGTACTGAACCGGAATGCTCAGATAGGCCAGGAACAGCACCTGGCGGTCGGTCTGGCGGGTGGGAATCAGGGTCAGGTATTCCTTCAGCGCCAGGAAGCTGACCATGCCGAAAAATACCAGGGCGGCTGTGCGGTTGAAGGTCAACGCTAGCGAACACAGCGCGACGATGAGCCACCAACTGCGAATGCGCTGGCGCAACTCGCTATCCGGCACAGGCACCAGTCGCCAAATCACGACGGTTGCGGCAACCAAGAGCGCCCAGACTCCACCCAGAGCCGCCAGCACCGGCGAGGTCAACGTGATGGACATGCGGCGACTCCGTTAATGCGGTGCGCAAGCGGTTCAAAATCGATCACCACGAAAATCACGAAGGACACGAAAAAGTAATCTCCTGTAATGCGGCGCGCAAGCGGTTCAAGCCGGTTAACGCGACCAGGCCAGCGGCGATCCACAAGGTCACTGTCAACCAGAAACCAGCCGGTACGCCGAAACCCAGTAATAGCGCGATCCCGCCGAGTAACAGGGCGCGGTCGCTTTTACCCAATGGCCCGTCATAGCGGCGACCCGCGCCGATTTGCACCGCGACCACGCCGCAGAATTCGCTCAGTAGCGCCAACCAGATCAGCGCTATGACAGGCGGGGCGGATACGCCGGGAATGAGTAGCAGCGGCAGATACAGTGCGGCGTCAGCCAGTACGTCGCCCAGTTCGTTCAGCACCGCGCCCAGGGGCGTCGGTTGCTGAAATTCGCGGGCCAGCATACCATCGAGGGCGTTCAGCGCCATCCGCAGGAATAAGATCGGCGGCAACCATAGCAGCGTAGTCGGCACTGGCTGTAATGTAATGATTCCCGCTGTAACTATCGCCAGCACCAGTGCGGCGACTGTGATCTGATTGGCGCTGACGCCGCTACCATGCAGCCAGCGGGCGACAGGCCGCAATCCGTCCTGAAATCGGGGTTTGAGTTGGTACAGGGTGATCATCAGGCCTCGCGCACCGCTTGGGTCACAGTCAGCGTGGTTGACTTCGGTGAGTCAGGTCATAGTCCTGATCGTATCGATGCGCACCATGAATCGACACGATCAGACCGCGCTATTGATCAAGCAGGGTCAGGTTGACCGTGTTTTGCTTGGGATCAGCCTGGTAGCCTTTTCCATCGACCAGGGTAAATGTGGCGGATTCAGGGCCTTCCGTTTTGCCATCTACCAATACATCAGACACCATGACCGCCTCGGTCACGCTGCCCGCTAAAGTAACCATCATGCCCTGAATGGAGCCATCGGGTTTGTAGGTAAATGCCGATTGGGTGATGCCCTGACTACCAGGGGCGTTGTATTTAACATCGCCCGGCGCGGGGTCATTATCTTGCGTCAGGTTGAGCGTAACGCTGAGACCCTCTTTCGGCGTCGGCTGACTCAACTTGAAAGTCCAGGTCATGGACTGACCTTCAGTGATTTGCGCCGGCGTGGAACTGACGCTCACTACCAGTAAATCCTGCGCGTTTGAAAGCGTACTGGCTATCAAGAGGCCCAGCCCGCCAATTATTACCCTTTTCGCCATCATCAAGACACCTCTTTCCGTTTTGAAAAAAACCCACTGAACTATAATTCTACTTTGTCAGATTTATGCTTTTTATTTATTTATGCATCAACACATAATACACTGATTAAATAGAACTTTTCAAGAGACCGGGAATTACTGCTATTAACCATTCCTCATCACTCAGATCACTAGGGTATCTTTTAAACGGAACTTCTTTAGGCCATGCCATAGGTCACCTCGAATAGAATGCTTAAAATTAAAATAATCGCTGAATTCTGTCCAATTTTCGCAAATTTACCCCGTAAAAATCAATAAATTATTTTTGTACAGTCTCTAAGTGGATGGGCCGCGCATGGCAGCTTGAGCGTGAAACGCCGGGATCGTTGTACCCGACAGCAAAAGGAACTGGAGACGGAACGCTCGAAGGCCGAGAAGTTCTGTGAACTTAACCGCCGTTCTATATGGGCGGAAGTTCAGGCCGAAGGCCAGGACGAAATATCGGCGCTGGCGCGCCTTCAACCGCGCAGTCACCAGTCTGGAGCTTTCGGAGGAAAAGTTTAGAACCATCTTCGAGGCGTTCCCTCACTCTGTCGTACTCAATCAGATGTCGGACGGTGCGTACATCGACGTCAACCCGGCGTTTGAAAGAGCTAATTTTGAGGCATGCCGATGGCGGCGAACGGCTGTGTCTGATTTCCGGAACGGCGGTGAGATCAGGACAAAATGCACTCATCCTGATTACCTACCTGGACATCACCGTGCGCAAACAAGCAGAACGAAGCTTTCAGGAATTGAATCAAACTCTTGAGGCTAGAGTGGAAAACCGCACCGCTGAATTGGCTGCCGCGATGCAGCGTCTCGAGCAGACCAATGCTGAACTGACCGCCACCCTGACAACACTACAGCGCACACAAGACGAACCGTCCCGAGTCCAACTGGACCGTCCCCATCGTGGATGGTGAGCAGGAGGTGCACAACGCAACGCTGTTGGCCCTGCACCTCCTCGTCATGGAGGGGCGTTCGCTGACCTTGCGCAAGAAGGTGTTCGATTGTCGATACTGCCGGTGACTGCGGCGCAATGGGTATTCATTCTGAATACGGGCGGCGGCTTGAACGCGCCGGTTAATGCCGAACCCGAACCCGATGCATTCCCCGGACAGAGTTCAGGAGATAAACGTTCGGACTGTTCAGCGCCTCCCGAATGCTGATGATGCGTTCCTGTAACTGTCCACTGTCGAGCAGCGCGGCGCGCAATGTGCCGGGCAGCAGTCCACAGCGCACCGGGGGCGTGTACCGCACACCATCGATTTCGACCGCCACATTCGCTATGGTTGACTCGGTGATTTGTCCAGCAGCGTTGAATAGCAGCACGTCATCACTTCCCGGACATTGCCTTACCGCCGCTTCATACACGCCCCGGCGGGTGGTCTTGTGGTACAGAAACACCTCGCGGATATCAACCGGTTCGCTGGCCAGGACTATATCGCCAAAGCGCTGAGCCATCGCCCCCAAAGGTATTGCTTCGCTCTGAAGGTTCCCGCGCCGGCAGACGCGCAGGCGAACTCGATGCGGTTTCAGGGGTAAACTCGTGGCCATGTGCGTCAGTTCCTGTCGGACGGCGTTCAGGTCTACCGGGAAGTCGAAATAATCTGCCGACCGGGCCAGTCGTTGCAGATGCCGTTCCAGCAACCCGTAGCCCTCGCTAGGCGACCACCGGAGCGTTTCCAGCAGTTCAAAATCGCGGGGCGCGGGATTCAGCACCCGAGTTTTCGTCAGACATTCGGCGTATTCAGCGTCCGGTTGAGAATCCCACACGATGCCGCTCCCGCAGCCGTATTCAGCCCGGCCAGACGCTTTATGCAGCAGCACGGTGCGAATGGCGACGTTGAACTGCGCCTGGCGTTCCGGGCCCATGAAACCGATAGCGCCGGTATAGACGCGCCGGGAAGAAGATTCCAGTTCGGCGATAATTTCCATCGTGCGGCGCTTCGGCGCTCCGGTAATCGACGCCGGTGGAAAAGTCGCCTGGAGAATTTGCGCCAGGGAAGCATCCGTTTCGGCGCAGACGGTGGAGGTCATTTGCCACACCGTCGGGTATTTCTCAATGGCAAACAGCGACGGAACCTGGACGCTGCCACAGTGCGCGATCCGCCCCAGATCATTGCGCACCATGTCCACAATCATCAGGTTTTCGGCGCGTTCCTTCTTGGAATGGATCAGCATCGCTTGCTGCGCCTGATCGTCCTCGAACCACATTCCCCGCGCTGCCGTGCCTTTCATGGGACGCGATTCGATATGGCGGCCATCGAGTCGCAGAAACAGTTCCGGTGAAGCGCTGCATATTGCCCACTCCCCGGTATCAATGAACGCTGCGAAAGGCGCGGTAGCGTCGCCCGCAATTTGTAGAAACAGGTTCCAGGGATCAACATCGGTTTCCGCGTGCAGTCGATAGGTGAAATTGACCTGGTAGGCATCTCCATCTCGAATGAGCTGATGAATGACGTCAAGACTTGCATGATATTGAGCAGACGTGAGGGAGGGACGCCAGGGAAGGACCAGGCTGGATGCGGGGTCATGGAGTGGCAGAGCGATCTCATGGACCTGTTCAAACCACCCGAACCAGAGTAGCGGAAATTCTTTATCGGCCTTAACGGGTAATGCCGGATCAAATGCAGGCGCGGCTCCGTAGGCGATAAAACCTGCGGCATAACCCCCTTCCCGCTCGATGTCATCTACCAGTTGGCCAATCAGCGGCAGCGTTTCCTCGATACGCCGGGTCGTCAAAATGCGCCGGAGTTCGGTGAATTCCAGCCACGTCCCGCGCCGGGCATCGCGCATGACCACTCGTCCGGGGGAAAGGGGCTGAGTCATATAAGGAAACAGGGTCGGGAATGACTGGGCAGGGCGCTATTGGGCATGGTGGGCGTTCCCTTGTAATAACGTGGGTAGCGAATTCGTTAAAGTGGTCTGTACAAATCAATCAAAGCGGATTAGGATAAATCCGAAATTTTTGTAAATGTCAATCCCTTTTCGGGGGGTATAACCATGGCCATCGGCAGCATTCATACCAGCGATTCTCCGGCCTACATGCCACTGGTTCGCAGTGGCGGCGAAAAGCCAAGTTGTCAGTGCGGTCAGCCAGGCTGTCAGTGCGCAACGACCGGTGGACGCACCACGGCTCAAGGCGATCCACAAACCGATAGTACCCGCAATAGCCGTGCTGCCGAAACCGATCAACCGGTTGCCAAAGCTAAAGCAGCGGCAGCGACTGCTAAAACCCAGCTCAGTGAGCCGGAACTGGCGATGGTGCGTGAACTGAAGCAGCGTGATCGACAGGTGCGCCAGCATGAAATGGCGCATATGGCCGCCAGTGGCGGTCTGGCGCAGGGCGGTCCCAACTATTCCTATCAACGCGGTCCGGACGGGCAAAATTACGCAGTTGGCGGCCACGTCAATATGGACATCTCGCCCGGCAAGACCCCTGAAGAAACCTTGCAGAAAGCCCGGACCCTTCGCGCTGCGGCGATGGCTCCGGCAGATCCCTCCGGCGCTGATCGGGCTATCGCCGCGCGCGCCACGCAGATGGAATCGAAAGCGCGTATCGAACTGATTGATCCGAAGACGGCAAAATCGGAGCAACCCGGCAAGCAAGATGAGGAGGATTCTCCGGCAGGTCGGCTGGCCCGACGGATCTTTGCCGCGATTACTCCGCAAGAGGAACCGTTGCTGCAAGTGATGGCTTGACATCCATTTAGGTAAATCACGAGGCTCCCGCCAGGTTATTTTCGATTTTTATTAAATGTTAGTTGTAAAATACAAATAAAAAGGATAAACTTCTCACCCATGGAACTTGAGAGGCGAAGGGATTCGATAACCCTAAAATCTGACCTGAAGAAGGAGAACGCCATGGGATGCGCACGCTGGAATCATGATGACTGGAGCGACTACGCCACAGATACGTCCCGCAAGACTACCGAAGCGGTGTTTGCGTTGCGGTCGATAGCGCCGGAGCTTGACCCACTGGACTTTGACCTGCGCGAGTCGCGGGATTCCGACGAGAATCCCGAAGCCACCGCGATCATTGTCGGGCTGGACGTGACCGGCTCGATGGGAATGATCGCTGACGCCCTGGCTCGCCAGGGTCTGGGGACGCTGGTTGAGGAAATCCTGGCCCGGCGGCCGGTGCCTGACCCGCATATTTTATGCATGGGCATTGGCGACGTGCTTTACGACCAGGCACCGCTGCAAGTCACGCAATTCGAGGCCGATATCCGCATTGCCCGGCAATTGGAGCAGCTGTGGCTGGAGAAGGGTGGGGGCGGCAATGCCTATGAATCCTACAACCTG
>JAUPTV010000151.1 GCA_030917925.1 Pseudomonadota bacterium | reverse complement strand
GTTCCGGTCGCTATCAGCTGCGCTCCCTGTTGTTTCTGGCGATGTAGTCCGCCCACGGTGCGGCAATCCAGCAACCCTTGACTGCCGCATTTCTCACCAACCCCTATCTGAATGGCGCGATTGCGGCGGCGTTTCTGTTCGGCGTTGCTTACACGTTCAAAGCTCTCGTGGAAATTCTGCGCGATGCCCGCGCTACCGGTCGAACCGCTGCAGTGGCGCTGAAAGCCCGTCGCCATGAATTACCGCTGCCACAAGCTAATCAGACCTTGCTGGAGGGCGCTGGCGATACCGGCGAATTTTTGCGCAAGGTCTACCGGGTCATCCAGCATGGCGACGCTGCGGCGACTTTGCCGTATCTGCTCGATTCACTGGCGACGCGCGGCGATGACCGGCGGGCGCTGGTGCGGTATCTGGTCGGCGCACTGGTACTGCTCGGCCTGATCGGCACCTTCTACGGTCTGCTGCTGACTATCGCTGGCGTGCGCGATGTGATCGCCGGTTTGTCCACCAGCAATGCCACCGACACCATGACGCTGATCGCCGGTTTCAAGGACCGGCTGGCCGCGCCACTGGGCGGGATGGGCACCTCGTTTTCCGCCTCGCTGTTCGGTCTGCTCGGCGCGTTGGCGCTGGGTTTCCTGGAGCTGCAACTGTTTCACGCCCAGAATGACCATCATGCCCAACTGGAAGGGCTGGTGGTCAGCGATCTGGTGCCGCTCTGGCAACCGGTAGTGACCATTACCGCCAGCACCGAAACCATTTCCCCGCGCCATCTGGCGGCGCTGTTGCAGGCGACGACTGACCGGCTGGAGCGGGTCGCGGCGACGACCGAATATCTGGCGAATCGCGGCGAAGGCGTGAGCCGGGTGGCCGAACAGGTGGCCAGTCTGGGGGAACGCATCGAGTCGTTGCGGGCGACGTTGCAGCATATCGAAAATGACCGCACAGCGGATTTGCGCCATGAACTGCGCATTATCGCTCGCCTGCTGACTGAACGGGATGCCGCCAATGCGCCGCCGGCGTGAGTCGCTCAGCGAGTTCAATATCTGGCCGGCCTTTACCGACGCGCTGGGCGGGCTGGTCATGGTGCTGGTATTCCTGATTACCGTGTTCGTCATCGCCGAGGTGCTGCTGGGCCGCGAGATGATGGGCAAGGAAACCGCGATTGGTCAATTGCAACGCATCGTTGAGCATCTGGAAGGGCTGACCAGTGATGCGGAAAAAGAAGCGGCGCGGTTGCGGGGTCAGGTGCAGGGACTGGAAACCACGGTCAGCGAGCGGGATCACTTGACCTCTCAATTGCGCGATGAACTCACCGCAGTGCAGGCGGCGCGGGCAGCGCTGGATGCCGACAAGCGCAAGGCCGAACTCACAGCAACGACTGTTCAGGAGCAGGCCGCACTGTTGAGCGCTCGCACCGAACGGTTGGCCGCAGAACTGGAGCGGTTGAACCGGGCGCTGGCGGCGAATCAGGAGGAACTGGCACAGCGCGATGCGGTGATTGTGGAACAGAAAGGCCGCATTGAGGCGCTGGATACGGCGTTGAAAAAGCGGTTGCTGGAGCGGGTCGAGGAACTGGAGAAATACGCCAGTGATTTCTTTGGCCGGTTGCGCCAGGTCTTCGCCAACAACCCGGATATCAAGGTGGTTGGCGACCGCTTTGTGTTTCAGTCCGAGGTGCTGTTTGGCTCCGGCGAGGCGGCGCTGTCGCCGAACGGTCAGGGCGATCTGGACAAGTTCGCCATGGTTTACCAGCAGTTAGCAACGCAGTTACCGCCCGATTTGCCGGTCATCATCGAGGTACAGGGACACACCGACCGGGCACCGATCCGCAGCGCCCGCTTTCCGTCTAACTGGGAACTGTCCACCGCCCGGGCGCAGGAAGTGGTGAACTATCTGATCCGGCAGGGCGTCCCACCGCAGCGACTGGCCCCTGTGGGTATGGGGGAATATCACCCGATTGATTCCGCCGAAAACCCGGATGCCTACCGCCGCAATCGGCGCATTGAATTGAAGATTACCAGCCGCTAGGAACCGATAGCCGCCATTAAGCCGCAAAACATGTTGTGGTAAACTGGCCGTTATTCCTTGTTTCCACCCTCTGCGAGAGTAGCCCCCATGGATTTTAAAACCACTGATCTGTGTGATGAATTTTCCGACCGTCTGCAAGTCGCTGAGCCGATTTTTGGCGATTACGGTGCCGAAGTGATGTTTTCCGGCTCCATCGTGACGTTGAAGGTCTTTGAAGACAATTCCCTGGTTCGCGCCGTCTTGGAAGAGCCGGGCGATGGCCGGGTGCTGGTCGTGGATGGCGGCGGGTCGATGCGCTGCGCCCTGGTCGGCGATCAGTTGGCCGAACTGGCTGAAGATAACGAATGGGCCGGGGTGATCGTCAACGGCTGCATCCGCGATTCCCAGGCCATCGGTGAAATCCCCATTGGCGTCAAGGCGCTTGGCGTCCATCCACTCAAAAGCGTCAAGCGTGGCGTCGGCGAGCGGGATATTCCGGTGCGCTTCGCCGGCGTCACCTTCCAGCCCGGCGGCTATATCTACGCCGACGAGGATGGGTTGCTGGTGTCGGAAAAACCGTTGCTTTAACACCGGCTTTTTACCGCTGCTGGTACGTCAACCTTGACCTGGAGAACCCCCGATGACTGCGCCCGATCCAAATCCAGCCGTTGCACTGGCCCTGGCCGAAGATGTCGGCAGCGGCGATCTGACTGCCGCCCTCATTCCCGAAGACGCTCAGGCGGAGGCGACGGTCATCAGCCGCGAACCGGCGGTTCTGTGTGGAGCCGATTGGTTTACTGCGGTTTTCCGCCAACTCGATGCGCGGATTGCCGTGGACTGGGCGGCGGCGGATGGCGACCGCATCGTTCCGGATCAACGGCTGTGCACCCTGCGTGGCCCGGCCCGCGCCCTGTTGACCGGCGAGCGCACAGCGCTGAATTTCCTGCAACTGCTCTCCGGCGTCGCTACTCTGGCCCGACGCTATGCGGACGCGGTGGCAGGAACCGGAGCGACTATTCTCGATACCCGCAAGACCTTGCCGGGTCTGCGGCTGGCGCAGAAATATGCCGTCCGGTGTGGTGGGTGCCAGAACCATCGCATCGGCCTGTTTGACGCGGTGCTGATCAAGGAAAACCACATCATGGCTGCCGGTTCCATCGGCAACGCTATTGCGACCGCCCGGCGCTTGCATCCCGGTGTGACGATTGAAGTGGAAGTCGAGAATTTCACCGAACTGGATGAAGCACTGGCCGCTCAGCCCGACATCATCATGCTGGACAATTTTACGCTGACAGACATGGCCCGTGCGGTAAAAATCACCAGCGGACGGGCCAAACTGGAAGCCTCCGGCAACGTCAATTTCGACACGGTTCGCCCGATTGCCGAAACCGGCGTGGATTACATATCCATCGGCGGCCTGACCAAGGATGTCCGGGCGCTGGATCTGTCCATGCGCTTCCGCAGTCTTTGAACCTTCCTCCAGGAATACCCCGATGTCCGAATCCGCTTCCTGCATTTTCTGCAAAATCGTCCGGGGCGAAATCCCGGCGGCCAAGGTCCACGAAGACGCCCAGACCCTGACCTTCATGGATGTTTATCCGGCGAGTCCAGGCCATACGCTGGTGATTTCCAAAGCACACGCGCCCAATCTATTCGAGATTGCCGAAGTGGATCTGCTGGCTGTTACTGCCAATGTCCAGCGGGTTGCCCGCGCTGTGCAAAAAGCGCTGGCACCCGATGGCATGCGTATCAGCCAGTTCAACGGGGCCGCTGCCGGTCAGACTGTCCCCCACTACCATGTGCATATCGTGCCGATACGGGAAGGGCAAAAAGCCGGCGCGCATGGCCGCGAACCGGCGAATCCTGAACAACTCAAGGCACTAGCCGCACAAATTCGCGCCGCCCTCGAAGCCTGAGAGGCCCGGTCATTTGGGACGTGGCGGCTGACGCAGGATGATGTCTACCCGCCGGTTCATCTGCCGACCTTCAGGCGTTGCATTACTGGCGATGGGTTCCTGCTTGCCGCGACCCTGGGTGATCAACCGGCGCGGGTTGATGCCCTGAGCGCTGAGAACCGCTGCCGCACTCTGCGCCCGGCGCAGCGACAGATCGAGATTGTAGCTATCCGAGCCGACGTTATCGGTGTGGCCAATGATGCGCGCCATGCTACGCGGATGGCGTTGCATCAGGCGCGCAACATCCCGAAGCGTGGGCGCAAAGCCCGGACTGATATCCGCGCTGTCATAGGCAAACATCACTTCGCTGGGCAGCCGCAAGCGCAGACTGCCATTGGGCAACCGCTCCACGCGCATCCCGAGGCGCCGGTATTCCGGGGTAATCATTTGCTCAATCTGCTGCTCGGCGTTCCCCCAATCGCCGCTCGGACCGCTGTCAGCGTTCTCATAGCCAGAACTGGGTTGCGCAGCCGCATCGGGCGTCATGACCCCCGTGGTAAAGACCACCAAGGCCAGCAGGCTGGCGGTGGCAAGATGTGATTGATTCATTGGGCGCTCTCCTCACTATTCGTAGCGAACTGAACTATAGAAAACAGTATAACCGTTCAAAAACCACCCCAACTCCCGCTGAAATGGTTAGAATAACACCGCGTTGCGGAACGTTCCTTATGAGCGAGCGCACTCCGCGAGGCCTCATCAAAAGGGTATATTTTAATTCCCTTAGTATCAGCAAACAATTACTTAAAGAGTTTTAAAACAAGCCTATGACTAATGATCTCAAATCCCACGCCAAAGTGGGCGTTTATGTAGACGCCGCCAATATTTCGCGTAACGGGGGGCAGCGGATGCAATATGACATCCTGCGTGAATTCGCCTGCCGTGACTATGCCGAACCGCTCCGCCTCAACGTCTACCTGTCCTATGACGAAGAACGCGCTGAAACCAACACGATCTACCGGGACAAGGCGCGTGCGTATCAATCTGCACTGCGCGAACTCGGTTACAAGGTCATCGAAAAACGGGTCAAATGGTTCCAGGACGAAGCCGGCAATCGGTATGGCAAGGCGAACGCCGATCTCGATATGGCGGTTGACGTGTTGCTGCAATCGGAAAATCTTGATCGGGTGTTGCTGGCGACCGGCGACGGCGATTTTGTGCAGGTCGTCCGCGCTTTGCAAAATAAAGGCTGTCGCGTGGAAACCCTGGCCTTTGATAACGTGTCTGAAGAATTACGCCGGGAATCCGACATGTTTGTATCCGGCTATCTGGTGCCGGGGTTACTGCCCACCCGGGGCGATGATTACCTGGCACCGCTGTGGGGGGCGATGGGTTCGCGGGTACGCGGTTATTGCTACCACCACGACGACAACAAGAGCTTTGGCTTTATGCGCTTTCTGGTCAAATTGTCGCCGTATCTGTGGAAAACCGACTCCCGCGATTCCGAATCCCCATATCGAACGGCGTTTTTCCATGATTCCAGCCTGCCGGACGGTTTTAACGTCATGAAATTGCCGTCCCGTAACCATATTTTCGAATTCACCCTGGCCGAACCGAACGGCAAGCAGCCGGTCGCTACCGACATCGTGCTGGTTCATCCAGCCCCGTTCTGAACCGGAGCGCGCGTTCGCGGCCTGTTTCTGTCGAGAAGCTCCATGCACTCTCTTTCAAGCTTGAAATTCCTGAAGTTGCTGCCCCTGATGCTCCTTTTGGGGTGTCCAGGGGTCTTTGCCCAATCCGATGCGTCCACGCTGGACGGCGAAGTGAAACCTCTGGCCCCAACGGCCCGGCAGGATTCGCTGGATCGCATCATTGCCGAATTGCTGTCGCAACATCATTATCGGCAAAGCCAACTGGATGATGCGCTGTCCTCACTAGTGCTGAACGCCTATCTCGACAGTCTCGATTTCAGCCGTTCCTACTTCCTGGCCAGCGATATTGCTGACTTCGCCAAGTACCGCGATACGCTCGATGACGCGCTGAAAAGCGGCGATCTACAACCCGCCTACACCATTTTCAATACCTATCTGCGGCGGCTGACCGAGCGTACCGCCCGCATCCAGACCTTGTTGAAGCAGGATTTTCGCTTCGATGTCGAGGAATCGCTGGAGGTGGAGCGCAAGGACGCCCCCTGGGCGAAAACCTCGGCGGAACTGGACGAGCTATGGCGCAAGCGGCTCAAGCATGAAATGTTGACGCTGATGCTGTCAAACAAGGATCAGACGGCCGCCCGCGAACTGTTGAGCAAGCACTACGACAACCGGTTGCGTCAGGCCCGGCAATCGACCAGCGAAGACGTGTTCCAATGGTATATGAACGCGCTGGCCCAGGCTTTCGATCCGCACACCGCCTATTTCTCACCGCGCAACACCGAGAATTTCAACATCCAGATGCGGCTGTCGCTGGAAGGCATTGGCTGCGTACTGCGCATGGAAGATGAGCAGGTGACCGTCGTGGAACTGGTCGCGGGCGGACCTGCCGATCTGAGTCAGCAAATCCGGCCGAGCGACAAAATCGTGGCCGTGGCGCAGGGCGACAAAGAATCCTGGACGGACGTGGTGGGCTGGCGACTGGATGATGTGGTCGAGAAAATCCGGGGGCCGCGCGGCACGGTGGTACGGCTGAAAGTCTTGCCGGGCAAGGCGGGCGTCGCGGCGGCGGAAAAAAGCGTGCGGTTGGTGCGCGACACCATCAAATTGGAAAAACAGGCCGCCAAGAGCGAGATCAAGACCTTCAAGGATTCCGGCGGCCGTGAACTGCGGATCGGCGTCATCACCATTCCGGCGTTTTACAGCGATTTTGAAGCCGCCCGGCGCGGGGTCAAGGATTACCGCAGCACGACCCGCGATGTCCGGCGGCTGCTCAAGGAACTCCAGGGGCAAACCGATGGCCTGGTGCTGGATTTGCGGGAGAATGGCGGCGGCTCCCTGCAGGAAGCGGTGGATCTCACCGGGCTGTTCATTGATACCGGACCAGTCGTGCAAGTTAAAGACGTGGGTGGCGAAGTCAAGGTTGAAAAGGACAGCGACCGTGGCCAGGCGTATGACGGGCCGCTGGCGGTGTTGGTGGATCACGCCAGCGCTTCAGCTTCGGAGATTTTCGCCGGAGCCATTCAGGACTACGGGCGCGGCATCGTCATTGGCGATCCGACCTTTGGCAAGGGGACCGTGCAAACCCTGATCGATCTGAACCGCCTGACCCGCGTCAAGGAGTCGCAAGGTCAGTTGAAGATGACCATCGCCAAGTTCTACCGGGTCAGCGGCGGCAGCACCCAGCATCGCGGCGTGCGGCCGGATATTGCCATCCCCTCGGCGATGGACACTGACAACGTTGGTGAAAGCGCCGAGGAGAATGCTCTGCCCTGGGATGAAATTCCCGCCACCCGTTATCAGGGCAACCCGCAACTGGTCGCGCACGCCCCGGAACTGACGCGGCGACATCAGGCGCGGGTCGCCAGGGATCAGGATTATCAAGCCTTCCTGCGCGATCTGGAGTTCATCCGCCAACAGCGCGATAAAACCACCGTGTCCCTGCTGGAAAAACAGCGTCGCGCCGAACAGGAGCGTCTCAAAACCTGGCAGCGGGAACGCGAGAATCGTTACCGGGCCGAAAAGAAACTACCGCTGCTCAAGCCCGGTGACGACATTCCTGAAGGCAAGGATAGCGCGGTTCCCGACATCGCCCTTGAGGAAAGCGCCCGGATCGTGGCTGATCTGATCCTGGTGAATGCGGGCCGGGGTGTGAGTACGCTGGTGATGAGCCGCTGACGCCGTGCCGTCTGTCACGCTCACCCTGGATCAGGCGCTCGCTAAGCGCCTGATCCAGCTTCTGGCCCGGTGGGAGCAGGTCTTACCGTCAGCCCTGGAGCCGCCGGACTGGGGGCAATGGCGCGCCTGCCGCTGGCGGCGCTTCGGCCAGAGCGGCTATCTCCAACTGGTGCGCCATCCTCACCAGTTGCGGTTGGCCGATCTGTGCTGCATCGACCGGCAGAAAGCCGCGCTGGATTTGAACGTTCGGCAATTCCTGGCGGGGCGTCCCTTTAATCATGTCCTGCTGTGGGGGGCACGCGGGGCGGGGAAATCTTCGTTGATCAAAGCGGTGCTGAATGAATACGCGGATCAGGGGCTGCGGCTGATCGAAGTCGATAAGCAGGATCTGCTGGACTTGCCGGATATCGTTGAACCGCTGTTTGACCGGCCCGAACGGTTCCTGCTTTATTGCGACGATCTGTCGTTTGAAGCCCACGACCCCAGTTACAAAGCGCTTAAAGCGATGCTGGACGGTTCTATCAGCATTGCGCCGGATAATGTGCTGCTGTGCGCCACCTCCAACCGCCGCCATCTGTTGCCCGAATATCAGCGGGAGAACGAAGACGCTCGGCTGATCGAAGGCGAATTGCATCACGGCGAGGCGGTCGAGGAGAAAATCTCACTGTCCGAACGCTTTGGACTGTGGTTGTCCTTTCACCCATTCAGCCAGGAGGATTATCTGGCCATTGTGGCGCATTGGCTGGAACAGTTGGCTTGGCCGGCGGGACTGGATGAAGCCACCCGCCAAGCGGCGTTGCAATGGGCGTTGCAGCGCGGGTCGCGTAGTGGCCGGGTGGCCTGGCAGTTCGCCCGCGACTGGGTGGGTCGACACCTTCAGTGATGATCGCGATGCGGGGCGAAAGCGATTTTATCAATCCAGGCCATAATCAGCGCCGACACCACAAACGTCAGATGGATGACCACCAGCCAGAATAACTGATTGTTAATCAAAGGTTGATGGGCCTCGGGGGCGGGTACAGTCATGAACGCCCGGAGCAGATGGATCGAGGAAATGGCGACGATGGCGACCGCCAGTTTAATCTTGATCGTTGCCGCGTCGATCTTGCCCAGCCAGGACGGTTTTTCCTGACCCTCAGCGGTATCCAGCGCCGACACGAACGTTTCATAGCCGCTGAGAATGACCATCACCAGCAGATTGGCGATCAGAACCATGTCAACCAGCCCCAGCACCGATAGCACGAGACTGGTTTCGCTAATCGTCAGAATGGTGTCGAACAGATGGATGACTTCCTGCACGGCTTTCACCGTGAACAGGATCAGAATCGCCACCAACGTCAGATACAGCGGCGCTAATAGCCAGCGACTGAGCAGGATGGTGCGTTCAATCAGCATTTCAATGAAGTGCATAATGTTCCTCATCACGAATTAAAGCGCCGCCAGCGCTTCAGCGTACCGTTGTAAATCTGCCGCATTGCGGGTTTCCGTGGCGCAAACCAGCACCGCATCGCCCAGTTCCGGATACTCGCTGCTCAGATCGAAACCGCCCAGAATGCCATGCGCCAGCAACCCGTCCAGCACGGTTCGCGCCGGGCGTGGCAACTTCAGCACTGCCTCATGAAACATCGGCCGGTTGAACGCCGGGCTGACCCCTGGAATCTGCGTCAATGCTGCGATCAGCGCCCGGATGTTGGCATGACAGGTGGCCGCGACCTGCTCCAGTCCCTGCGGGCCGAGCAGTGATAAATACAAAGTCGCCGCCGTGACCATCAGGCCCTGATTGGTGCAAATATTGGAGGTGGCCTTGGAACGGCGGATATGTTGTTCACGCGCCTGGAGCGTCAGGGTAAAACCTGGCTTGCCGTCCAGATCCACTGTGCGTCCCACCAGGCGGCCCGGCATTTGCCGCACCAGTTCCTTGCGGCAACACAGAAAGCCGAAATAGGGACCACCCGAAGCCAGTGGCGCGCCCAGCGGTTGACCCTCGCCACACACAATATCCGCGCCGGTTGCGCCCCAGGCACCGGGCGGTTTGAGAATCGCCAGCGCCGTTGGATTGACCACCGCGACCGCCAACGCATTCTGCTGATGCGCCCAGTCGGTCAGCGCATCCACCTCCTCCAGCACCCCGAAAAAGTTCGGTTGCGGGATGACCAGCGCGGCGAAATCCTGTCCGGCATACGGGGCCAGCGCCTCGACCGGCGTATGACCGCCCGCCGGATCGTAGGGCAACTCCACCAGTTCGATGTCCTGATTGTGGACAATCGCCTGGGCCGTCTGGCGATAGAACGGGTGCAACGTGCGGGGAATCAGCACCCGCTTTGATTTGGATTTGCGGTGAGCGCGCACTGCCATGAGCAGCGCTTCGGCCAGCGCCGAGGCCCCGTCATACAGAGAGGCATTCGATACCGCCATCCCGGTCAGCCCGGCCATCATGCTTTGATATTCATAGAGAACTTGCAGCGTTCCCTGGCTGGCTTCCGGCTGATAAGGCGTGTAGGCGCTGTAGAACTCACCGCGTCCGGCGATCTCCCAGACGGCCGCCGGAATGTGATGCTCATAAGCGCCCGCGCCCAGGAAACACAGCGGCTGCGGTTCCGCCGCCCGTTCGGTCATCAAGCGACTGATCGCCGCTTCGCTGAACCCCTCGGGCAGCGTCGGTAAATCACTGACCCGCAGCGCGGGCGAAATTTCATCGAACAAGGCGTCCAGCGTTGGGACGCCGATGGCGTTCAGCATGGTCCGGACATCGTCCGGGGTATGGGGAATAAACGGCATGATGGAACCCGCCTAACCGGCCAGCTTGGCACTGGTCAGCGAGCCGGCTTCGTCTTCATCCTCATCGACGGCTATCGCTTCATAAGCGGCAGCGTCCAATAACCCGTCGAGCGTAGCGCTGGTCTTGATGCGCATGATCCAGCCTTCGCCATAAGGGTCTTCATTGATCAGTTCCGGATTATCCGTCAGCAGTTCGTTGACCTCGACGACCGCGCCGTCCACCGGACTAAAAATATCCGAAGCGGCCTTGACCGATTCGATCACCGCGCAGCTTTCGGCGGCGGTGACCACCCGGCCTATTTCCGGGAGTTCTACAAACACCAGATCGCCAAGCAAATGCTGGGCATGATCGGTAATGCCCACGGTGACGATGCCCTCATCCTGGAGAAGCGCCCATTCGTGGGTTTCGGTATAGCGTAAATCAGTTGGGATAGTGCTGCTCATCAGTCGGTTCCTCGATCAGTTTCAAGCGGAACGATACGGTTGGAGAAAAGGTTATGGCCGTTCCCGATGATTGCCGGACTTCCGGATTCCCCTCCTTGACTAAGGAGGGGTGGCGCGAAGCGACGGGGTGGTTCGGGATGTGGGCTACTCAGGTTGGAAGAGATAATTACCGGGCGACAAAAGGCGGTTTAACCACCCGTGCCGACAGGCGCTTGCCGCGCACGTCGACCTGACAACGGTCGCTGACGCCCACGGTCACACGGGCCAGCGCGATGCCCCGGTTCATGGTCGGTGAAAACGCGCCACTGGTGGTCACACCGATCTCACAGTCGCCATCATAAACGGTTTGATGACTGCGCAAGACGCCGCGCTCTTCCAGCACCAGACCGATCAAGGTTTGTGGGACGCCCGCTGCCCGTTGCTGCTCCAGCGCGGCGCGACCGATAAAATCGCGATCCGCTGGTTGCCAGGCGACCGTCCAACCCAGCCCGGATACCAGCGGCGTGGTGGTTTCGTCCATGTCATTGCCATACAGATTCATCCCGGCTTCCAGACGCAGGGTATCGCGAGCGCCCAGTCCACAGGGGGCCACACCGGACGCCAGCAGCCGATCCCACAGGGCGCAAGCTTCAGCAATAAGCGGCAAGATTTCCACCCCATCCTCGCCGGTGTAGCCGGTGCGGGCAATGAACAGACCGTGGCTTTCTACGGCGTGAAAGCGTCGGCTGGCGCGTACTGCCGCGACGGTATCGGCATCCAGCACCGCGTCCAGCTTCGCCAGCGCCTCCGGCCCTTGCACCGCCAGCATGGCCAAGTCGTCGCGCTCCTGCCAGACCACATTGAAGCGGGCGGCGATGGGCGCGATCCAGGCCAGATCTTTGTCACGAGTCGCAGCGTTCAGCACCAGTCGGTAGCCGCTCTCCCCCCGGTCATAAACGATCAGGTCGTCAATCACGCCCCCCGCTTCATTCAGCAGACAGGTATAGAGCGCCTTGCCGGGATAGAGGCGGGCGACATCGTTGGCCAACAAATACCGCAAGAAGATACGGGTCGGTGCCGGGTCAGGGAAGTCCACAATCGTCATGTGCGACACATCGAAGAGACCGGCGGCGTTGCGGACCTGATGATGTTCCTGGAGTTGCGAACCGTAGTGCAGCGGCATATCCCAGCCGCCGAAATCGACCATCTTCGCGCCTTGGGCGAGATGACGGTCATAGAGAGGAGTGCGTTTGGCCATGCGAAAGTATCCCAATGCGGTGGATAGGCGCATGTTAGCCTGAAATCGCCCGGCGGGTAAAACTGGATCATCTCGCGGCCTTGATGGCGATGGAAAACCACGACACGCAAAACGTGGATTCCCAAAAAAATAAGGCGGCCCGCAGGCCGCCCCATTTTCACCTCACGAAACGGCTTTAGCCGAGATCCTTAATCCCCTGGATCATCCCCGCTGCCACCTTCTGCGCGTCGCCATAAACCATCCGGGTGTTATCGGCGAAGAACAGCGCGTTCTCGATACCGGCGAAGCCGACGCCCTTGCCGCGCTTGATCACCTGCACGTTCTTGGCGTGATCCACGTTCAGAATGGGCATCCCGTAAATCGGGCTGGACTTGTCAGTGCGCGCCGCCGGATTCACTACGTCATTAGCGCCAATCACCAGCGCTACATCCGCGGTGGAGAACTCTTCGTTGATCTCGTCCATGTCGAAGATCAGATCGTAGGGAACGCCCGCTTCTGCCAGCAACACGTTCATGTGGCCCGGCATCCGCCCCGCGACCGGGTGAATGGCGAACTTGACCACCACATCACGCTCCATGAGCAGCTTGCACATTTCCCAGATCTTGTGCTGCGCCTGGGCTACCGCCATGCCGTAACCGGGCACGATAATAACCTTGCTCGCGTAGGCCATCTGAATCGCGGCATCCGGCGGCTCCATCGGCTTGAGGCTGCCGGTGACTTCCTGCGCCTCGCCACTGCCCAGCGCCGCCCAGTTGCTGAACAGCACGTTCGACACCGAGCGATTCATCGCCTTGGCCATCATCAAGGTCAACAACGTACCTGACGAACCGACGATGATGCCAGCAATGATCATCGCCGAGTTGCCCAGCACAAAGCCTTCCAGCGCCACCGCCAAACCGGTGAAGGCGTTGAACAGGGAAATGACCACCGGCATATCCGCGCCGCCGATGGGTAGCGCCATCATCGCGCCGAAGGCCAGCGCCAGCAGGAAGAACACGGTAATCACCGGGCCGCCGAACACATGCCCCAGGGCGATGATCAAGCCCAGCAACACCGCTGCGCCGAAAATCGCCGCATTGATCTTCTGTTGCCCCTCGAAACGAAACTTGGCGTCATCCTTGAAGAACTTGAGTTCCTGCAACTTGCCGAAAGCGACCACTGAACCGGAGAAGGCCACCGCGCCAATCAGCGCACCGGCCACCGCCATGATCAGGATGTGGGGCTGCGGCAGTTTGTCGCCGTGATCCTTGAGCAATTCCACCGCCGCAATCGCTGCTGCTGCGCCGCCGCCCATACCGTTGTAGATGGCAATCATCTGCGGCATGGCGGTCATTGGCACCTTCTTGGCACCGTACCAGGCAATCGCGCCGCCAATCGCAATCGCGACCAACATCAGCACATAGTTGGTCGGAATGATGTTCGCGGTAATCTGTGGGTGAAAGAAGCTGACCAGGGTGGCCAGCACCATCCCATAACCCGCCCAGACAATGCCGCTGCGGGCGGTGGTCGGATGCGACATCCGCTTCAGGCCGAGAATGAACACCGCGGCCGTCAGGAAATAGACCGTTTCAATCAGATAACCCATGATTTACTTCTCCTGGCCTTTGCTGCTCTTGAACATTTCCAGCATCCGCTCGGTGACGAAGTAGCCGCCGACCGCGTTGCCAGCGCCCAGCAACACGCCAAGAAAGCCAATCACCTGTTCCAGCGGTGTCACGGCCTGGCCGAGCGCCACCATCGCGCCCACCAGCACGATGCCGTGGACGAAGTTGGTGCCGGACATCAGCGGGGTGTGCAGGATCACCGGCACTTTGCCGATGATTTCATAGCCGAGAATCCCGGCCAGCATCAGGATGTAAATCGGGGAGAAAAACGCAACTACAGCTTCCATCATGCTTCTCCGTTAGGGTTAGCCAACCAGCTTGCTGGTCGGTTCATGGACGATCTTGCCGCCGTGAGTGAGAGCGCTCTTGGCGATCACCTCGTCATTCCAGTCGAGGTTGAGCGCGCCGTCCTTGATCATCGGCGACAGGAAATTGAACAAATTCTTGGCGTACATCTCGCTGGCAGGTGCCGGGAAGTTGCTGGGGATATTGAGCGGGCCGTCGATGATGACGCCGTTGTGCTCGTAGCTCTCGCCGGGACGGGTCAATTCACAATTACCGCCCGACTCCGCCGCGAGATCCACGATGACCGCGCCGCGTTTCATGTTGTCCACCATCGCGGCGGTAACAATTTTCGGCGCAGCCCGGCCGGGAATAGCGGCAGTGGTGATGACCGCATTGGCGGCAGCGATATGCTTGGCCAGCACGTCCGCCTGTTTCTGCTTCTCTTCCGCAGTCAGTTCCCGTGCGTAACCGCCTTCCGCCGCCGCATTGACGCCGGTATCGATCATCTTCGCGCCCAGCGATTCAATTTCCTGCCGGGCTGCCGGACGAATGTCATAGGCTTCCACCATGGCACCGAGCCGACGGCACGTCGCAATGGCTTGCAACCCGGCCACGCCTGCGCCGACGATCACGACCTTGGAAGGGCGGATGGTGCCGGCGGCGGTGGTGAGCATCGGGAAGAACCCGCTGGTCAGGGTTGCCGCCCGCAAGGCGACGTAGTAACCGGCGACTGCGGCTTGTGATGACAGCACGTCCATCGACTGGGCGCGGGAGATGCGCGGAATCAGTTCCATGGCGAAGCTGGTGATGTTCTTGTCGCGCAGGCGCTTGACCACATCGACATTGCGGTGCGGCGACAGCACCGCCAGCAGAATCGTGCCGTCCTTCAACTGCTCGACTTCTTCCAGCGTTGGCCCCTGCACCTTGAAGACCACATCGGCTTCGGCGTACAGGGTCTGGGCGCTATCCACCACCCGGCTCCCCTTGCTGTACGCTGCATCAGGAAAAAAGGCGCTGAGACCCGCACTTTTTTCCACCAGGATTTCCACGCCGAGCTTGGCGAAACGCTCGGCCATCGTCGGATCGAGCGCGACCCGCTGCTCGCCCGAAATGATTTCTTTCGGGACGGCCATACGAACAGGCATAGTTGTTGTCCTCGTTGGTGATGATTCTTCCAGGCGCCCACCCGCCCGGAAACGACTATAAAAAAACGGACTTAATCCATCCGCGCCCCCGATAATCAGCGGGCGAATCTGCGCGCCAGCGGCGGGAGACGCACAATACTTGTAGAATAGTAGCCTAGACTGGCAACATCTCAACAGTGTCTGCGGTTAAAACCGGACTGACGGGGTTGAGGCTCAAGTAACCCGTCGCGCATTTTCGTATTTATTTAGAGTTGTCAACGAATATTCACCCTGATGTGCGATCCTGCCGCGTGAAGCGAACGGGCAAAGGTGGAAGCATGTACGGACTGGAGCAACAGGTTCTGCATACGGATGTGACCGGAATGCCATTGGAATGGATTGATTATCAACAGGCGGTGCGCCTCTACTGCGCCGAGCAGGTCGCGTATACCTGCGGCATCGTGCTGTACACGGTGCGCGGCGGGATTAACGCCCGCAGCGGCCAGCGCAGCATGGTCACTGTCAATTCCATTATCGCCACCCAGGGCGGTGCCTATGCCCGGTTGCGCGCCCGCGAGGACTATACGCCGCCTCTGTCAAATATTTCGCTGTTCCGGCGCGACTGTAATACCTGTCTGTATTGTGGCGAGACTTTCCCGGTTCGGGACTTGTCCCGCGACCATGTGCGGCCCCTGGTTCAGGGCGGCGCGGATCGCTGGAATAACGTGGTGACCGCCTGCAAGCCCTGCAATCATCACAAGGGCGGCAAGACCCCGGAACAGGCCGGGATGCAGCTTTTGGCGATTCCGTTCACGCCCAATCATGCCGAGTATGTTTATTTGCAGGGCCGGCGGGTGCTGGCCGATCAGATGGATTTTCTGCGGGCGCATTTTCCCCGGTCGAGTCCGTTGCACCAGCGTTTAGCCTCGCTCTCCCTCGGAGAGGGATGGGGGATGGCTACTATCAAAACTCCCCTCTCCCCGTGGGAGAGGGGTTGGGGGTGAGGGCGCATGGCCAGCAGTGAAGGGTTATTGCAGCATGTTTTAAACGGCCTGACTGCGTTTGCCCAGCACCACCTGGCTGAACGCCGCGTCCATCAGGAACGGCTGGTGTTTCTGCACAACGCGATTGAGCAGGTGGTGGACGCCAGTGAGCCGCGCATCCGGCTGGTGGGCAACTATGCGGAAAAACTGGTGGATGCAGTGGAAACCGCGCTGAATTACACCAGTCGGATCTTGCAGCAATTGCCACCGGCTATGTTGCTCGATGCCCGCGCCTGGTCGCGTGATCCGCAGGTCAATGCTTTTTTCGCTAATGTGGATGAGCTGCGGGCAACTTTGGACGAGTCTCGGGCGATTCGTGCCTTTTTTGCAGAAGGCGGTCGCTCGCCCTGTTTTGCGCTGCTATTGATGGTCAAGCGGGAGTCCGAGACTTTTGGTTCGATGCTCAACGGCGATGTGCTGGTGCGCGATGTCCGGCGCATCCAAGTCAGTTTTTCGCGGCATCAACTGGTGTTCCCGACGACTAGCGAAATCCGATTGCGCCAAGATCTCCGGCAACGGATGCTGATTTTTCTGGCGACGCGGGCGCTGGAGCGCATTAATGAATTGCGGACTCGACGTAGTGAACTGGAGGAACAACGGCGGCAGTTGCAGGCGCAGTTGCGGGCGTTTCGCGGTCATGCGCAGGGATTGCGACCGTTACTATCCACCGAGGATGGGGATGAGCGCCGGGCAACCGCGCTGGAGCAGCGCCTGCTTCAGACCGAGGAAGATCTGGTCGCCGCCCGCAAGCCTCTGAATACTCTGGATGACTATTTGGAACAAATCCGGCGGGTGCTGAGCCAGCCGGAGGCATATTTACAGGTTCGTCCACTGACCCTGCGGTTAACCCGGCTGGGCGTCAAACTGTCCCCTGATTCTTCGGAGCCGGGTGAGACCCTGGCGCTGATCGAATTCGATTCGCTGGGTGAACAGCGGATTGGCGCGCTGGTTCAATTTGCTCAGGGGGATTTGCCAACGGATGGGTAATGGCTTGCTGTTATAAGGCATTGTTTGATGCTAATTATTGAGCAATATACCGCAGGAGAATTTTATGCGTACAACCCTTGCCCTCGATTTCTAAAAACTCCCCTCTCCCTCCGGGAGAGGGGTTCCTGGACAGCTTCTGAAGCGGGGGATTCAGGTTGCCAAACAGACGGTAACCTGAACTGCACCCTAAATTTTCAGGTAATAGATTGATAATAAAGTTTTTTATATGAAGCTAGACTGTGCCTGTGCTGAAAATTCACCCAAGGGTTTTTCGCCCCGGTTTATGGAATAATGCCGGCCATTGGAACCGGGAGAGCATTGTAATGAACAAGCTGGCAGGTGGCGTTATTGGGGTGGTAATCGTGGCGGCGGCGGGCATGACTGGCGCTATGTACTGGTCGGGATTACAGGCGGAGCGCTGGTATGAAGAGGCGCTGGCAGAAGGATCGAAAGGGGGAAATGTCAAGTTAAGCACCGTGCGCTATCAACGCGGAGTGTTCTCATCGCAAATTATGACCCGCGTTGACATCCCCCCGACGGAAAGCGGCGCTGATTCCTCTTTCTCGATTCGCCAAACGGTTTACCACGGGCCATGGCCATTGGCCGGCTGGGGAACGTCTGGCGTACCGATGCAAATGACCGGCGCGGTAGTGCGGGCGACCCTGGACCCGGAGAGCAGCGCCTGGACCCGACAACTGGCGAAGTGGTACGGCAATCAGGAGCCGGTGGTGGCCTTCTCGCAAATCGCATTCGACGGTGCCAGTTCGACCCGGATCACCATGCCGACGCTGACCCTGAACGACGTTGAAGATTTAAAAAGTCTGAATTATTCAGGATTGCAAGGCCAATTCCAGGTGGGGCCAAAAGTGGCAACGGTCCAGGGCAACCTGACCGTCACCAGTCTGGAATTCGTCGGCAAACCGGAAGCCGCCAGTGACGGACAACCGGCGACGGGTAGCGAGCAGGTCAAACTGCGGGATTTGGCATTGACCGTTGATCAACGCCAGGGACCCTTCAACCTGCTGTTTGGCGAGTCCAGTTTCAAAATCGCCGAACTGCGCGCCCAGGATCAAACGCCGGGTTCCACCTTTGCCATGACCGGACTGAGCGTTACCGGGGTGCTGACGCAACAAGGTTCTCAGCAGGTTGCTGGCGAATTACGCATCAAGGCTGACCAGATTACGGCTGATCAGCAAAGTGGAAACGGCAGCCTGCATCTGGCGTTGCGTCATCTGGATGGCCCGACGCTTGAGAAGTTGCAGCAGTGGCAACAGAAAGCATCCAGCCCCGCTGATGATCCCAAGGCGTTGCTGACGCTGATGAAAACCCTGCTCGCCGGTAAACCGGAATTTATGCTGGATAGCCAGGCGAAGATGACGCAGGGCGACTGGCAAGGCAAGCTGACCTTGAATTTCCAGGACTTCGATGAGGCTAAGGTGTTGCAGGATACCTCCGGTGTGCTCGGCGCACTGGAAAAGGGTCTGGCCCATGTGGAGGCGTCCAAAAATCTGGTTGAGACCCTGCTGACCGACCAGATTGCCGATCAACTACAGTCCCATGCCGAGGCGCAGCAACCCCCGGTTGATCCACAGATGCTGCAAAACATGGCGGCGACTCAGGCGACCCAGCAGCTTCAGGGCCTGATCACCGACGGCTTTATCCAATTGGACGGGGATCGGTATAAGACGATAGCGCGCTTCGAGGGCGGCAAGCTGTTTGTCAACGACAAGGAAATTCCATTGACGCCTCCCGCAGGATCAGCAGAAATGCCGTTGCATCAACCATGATGCTTTAGAACATGGTTGAAAAAAACCGCCCCCGGTTTGGCCGAGGGCGGTTCGTTTAATAGAGGCTTTCTGACGGGAAAGCGACGAAGCTTAAACGGTCAACGCCAACAGTCGTCTACGGTTTTACCCGTCGCCTGACCTTTCGCGCCGGTATTGGTTACGGTTAAGGTTCCACAGGCATCGCTGCTTTGTGCACCAGTCGGCGCTGCGTTCAGGGTAAAGGTGTTTTGCGCCAGGTTAGTCAACGTGACGTTGTAATACTTCGGGTTGCCGTCCTTGGGAGCGGCCTGAAGCGCGGCGGGGAGCGTAACCCCACCATAACCCGCCGTTAAATTCTCGGTATAACGCCGCTCCATAAATTGCGCCGCTTCCAGCAGCACCGCTCGGGCATCCGCTCGGCGGGATTTGCGCACACTGTCCTGATAGGACGGGTACGCAATCGCGGCCAAGATGCCCATAACCGCGACGACGATCATCAATTCAATCAGGGTAAAACCGTGCTGTCGTTTCATCACCATTTGCCTTTCCTTGAATCTTGAATGGCGGGGAGTCGCTATTGAGTAACGACTCCCCGCCCTGATAGCGACCAACAGTTACTGCACCTGGCGCCAGCGGGGGGGTTGTAATTCACTGAGATCCGGAGTTGCAACCGAAACCATGTTACGAATTACTTTAGGTTGAGTACGAACACGCGGATCGCTGAGACCACCAAGAATAGCGCTGACCGTATCGGCAAGACCACTCGCAATCTTCGCCTGTGTCGCTGCTTCACTAGCCTGCTTTGCGACTTCGGCAGGATCGCTTGAGCTACTGGCTCCGCTAGCCGCAGTAGCTGCTTTAGCCGCTGCTGCTGCTGCGGCGTCCGCTGCGGCGTCCGCTGCGGCTGCCGATTTGACAGCAGCAGGGTCAAGGCTTGCTAAAGCGGCGGCGGCATCTGCGCCTGCCCGTGCTTTAGCGGCTGCTATTGCTGCTTTAGCGGCTGCTACAGCCGCCGCCGCTCGCGCTGCCGCAATATCACCTGAATGAGCCGCCGCTGCTGCTGCGTCTGCTGCTGCTGCTGCATCCGCTGCTGCTGCCGCTGCATCTGCTGCTGCCGCTGCTACTGCTGCCCGGGCCGCGCTAGTATCAACGTCTGGAGTCCCTTCGGTAGTAGCAGTGGTACTAATCAGGCGGATTTCAACGCCTTTGTCCGTCCGGATGATCGTCGGTAACGAGGGAATACCTTCGATTTTCAAGCCGCTGACAGGAAGCAGCTCTGTTTCCCCATCAATCACAACTTCCACAAAGTCATCCTCATCGAAAGATCCATCGTTATTGAGATCAAAGATTGCATCCTTAGAGCGCCCACCTGTTTGGGCATCGATCTCCATGACCCAACCACTGCCGCCGAATACACACGGGTCTTCAGAAGGAATTAACGAGGTGAAAATCACCCGGTTACCACGCACCACTGGACGCAATACCACACGCTCACCTTCGCGCTCTGAGTCCTCCTTCGCTACTGGGGACCATAAATCCACAAACCAGCCCTTTTTGCTAGTCCAGTCCACAGATTCTTTACTCAGGACGCGCGTGATGCCATTAAAGCCCGAGGGTGTACCTTCATAGACAATAGTCTGCTCTTGGAAGACGGTTCCACGAGTACCTGTTGTCACGGTAACTTGAGCATTGCGATCCCAGATCCCGTACAGGCTCTGCACAGGTTCATTTACCTTATTGATGACGTTATCGCTGGCCTCAAAGTAGCGCCCGGTGCCAAACATCACGATGTATCCGCCATCATTATGCTGCGTTTGCTTGATAATCGCGGGCCGTTCCGTAATCGGTTGCGCCTCGCCAT
>JAUPTV010000022.1 GCA_030917925.1 Pseudomonadota bacterium | reverse complement strand
TCATCACGCACTGGAAAGCCGCGATCCCAAATCCAGCGCACCTGCCCATCGGACCGAACGATCCGATATTCCACGTTGAGATAACCCTGTTGCTGCTTGTCAACATGCGCGGCATGAATGCGCGGGCGGTCCTCGGGATGCACCGCTTCCAGCCAGTCCAGCGGCCGTTCGTGAAAGCTCTGCACCGGACGTCCCCAGATTTCTTCGTAGGCCGGACTAACGTAGAGCAACCGCTCCTCAGCGATGCCATAGACCCAGAACACTTCACGAATATGCTCAGCCAACTGGCGGAAACGCTCCTCAGTATCGCGCTGGGCAATTTCCGTCTGCATCCGGGCCGCGATCTGTTGCTCCAGGGCGCGGTTCATTGTCAGCAATTCGGCGGTGCGTTCCTGAACGCGGGTTTCCAGATCATCGCGGGCGCGCCGTAATTGTTCTTCAGTGTACTCATGCGCCTCGCGGGTGCGGTGCGCGTTCTGGATATGCCGACGCAGGAGACAGTATCCCAGGCTACCACTGGCCAGCACAAAAGCGCCGTCTTTCAAGACCGTCGGCAGCAGCGCGGGCGCGGCGTTGCCGATCCAGACGGTCAGCGCCCAATCGCCCATCAGCAACCATAACAGGCCAGTCGCCATATAGAGCAGGCTGATGAAGGTGGCCCGGTGGTCGCTGCGTAAATGCTCCAGTTGGCGGCAGATGAGGGCGGCGGGCGACATCACAGCCGGATTCCGGTCGTTTCGACTGATAGCGCTACCGGAGCCACCGGTTCCGACGGTTCAGCGTAATGGGCCAGCGGCAGGGTAAAGTGGAACGTCACCCCCCGGTCGACATTAGGCACCGCCCATAGCCGTCCACCATGCGCCTCGACAATAGCCTGGCTGATCGATAGCCCCAGGCCCAGACCGTCCGGCTTGGTGGTGAAAAAAGGGTGTAGCAACTGACCGACCGTATCGGGATGCAGGCCAGCGCCGGTGTCCTGGACCCGGATTTCTACAGCGCCCGGGTTCGGGTTTGCCCGGGCGGAGATGGCGATCAGGCCAGCACCCTGGCTGTCGTTCATGGCGTCGATGGCGTTGCGCACCAGATTGAGAATGACCTGCTGAACTTGCAAGCCATCCGCCAACACGGCGGGTAAGTCCGGCGAGGCGTCATAGTGAATAGCGATGGCGTAGCGCTGGGCTTCAAGGTTCAGAAAGTCGGCAATTTCATTAAGCAATGCATCGATCCGCACGGGCGCGTACTGGGATTGACCCTGCCGGGCGAAGCGGCGAATTTTCTGAATGATGGCGCTGGCGCGGGTACTCTGCGCGGCAATTTTTTCCAGGGTTTCCCGGATTTCGGCGGGTTCGAGTGCGCCACTGCGCACTTGGGCGAGGCCGACTTCGGTATAGAGACTGATCGCGGTCATCGGCTGGTTGATTTCATGGACCAGACCGGAGGCCATTTCGCCGAGTGTATTCAACCGCGAGGCGTGCGCCAACAGCGTTTGCTGACGTTGCGCGGTTGCCGAGATGCGTTCTTCCTCAGCCAGTGCAGCGATCAGTTGCCGATAATGCGTTTCGGCCTGTTGCTTGGCAGCGGCGAAGGATTGCGCCAGTTCGCCGTTACTCAGTGCCAGCCGCAACGACTGGGTTAGGGTTTGGTGGTAACGGTGCGCTGCGGCCACGACCAGCAGCAGATACAGGAGTCCGGCAGCACCCATGGCGGCGCGCATCAGGTCGTCCTGCACTAACAGCCAGAGCAACGGGGGCAACGCCAGTGGCATCGCGTAAGCCCGATAGGTCATCGGCACCGGGGTCATGGTCAGCACCCCGCTCATCAGGACGCCGCCCAGCACCAGCGCAATAAAGGCGTCGTAGACGACCGAGGGGGAGAGGATGAACAGGATGAGCGTTCCCCCCCAACAGCAACCACTGGCGGCGCAGGCGAACGTATAACGGGTGGCCCAGCGCGCCGGTTCGTTGTCAGCATTGGCGCAGCGGCGAAACGCGATGGTCAGCGCCAGTCGAATGAGCAGCGTCGTTTCCAGCAGCGCCAACCAGATCAGTAGTACGGGATGCGGAATCACGTTCCAGAGCATCGCCGTCAACATCGGGGCAATCAGCAAACCGGCGATAAAGCCCAGCGGCGCTTGCGCGTAAAGCAGGCGCACTTGCTGGGCGTGGACCCGTCGAGTCAGCGGGTCATCGGAAACACTGCTGGAGAAGAACGGAATATTCACTGGGAGCGTGAACGTTTTTTCCGTGGGGGTAGGGAAGGTTCTCGCTGATCTTCCAGCAAGGGCTGGCTCAATTCGACCGTATAGTCGCCATCAATAATGTCAGGAGCGGCCTGTTCCGTCTGGCGGTTGAATTGCCGAACTTTCCACCACAGCCAACCGGCGGCCGCTAATCCAGCGACCAGCAGCAGGGTAAACAGCGCCGAGGCCAGAACGATGCCTGCGCCTATGGCCAGTACCGAGGTGACGGTCAACGCGGCCCGCTGGAGCCAGGATGGTTTATGCAGATTGGGGAGTTGTTTGATCATGGTGAACGGGCGATCCAGAACCACCAGACGATCAGGCCGATCAGGCCCAGTCCGGCGAGATTGACGATCAGTGTGATCATAGCGAGCAGCCTTGGCGTTCAGGAGTTTGGAAAACATGAGTGGGCAATAAAGTGATCCTGAATTGTACTGTTGCAGAAGGGATTACACCAACCCGGATTGCAAAACCAGGCCAAGACCTCCCACGGGTTAAAGAGGCGCTGATTCTGATATAGTTTAACCTTGATTATTCAATAGCTTTTTCCCAAGCTTATTTCCCAAATAACGAGTTCACCATGCACGGCGCTGAAAACACGCTGGTTTTTTCGCTATTTCTGATTTTTACCGGTGCGGCGGTGTTCGCCACGCTGGCGCTGTACGCCCGGCAGGCGTTGCCGATTGCCTATATCGTGCTGGGGATCTTCATCGGCCCCTACGGCTTTAAACTGATCGACAACGCGGCGGCCATTGAGCAGATGGCGCAGATCGGCATTATGTTTCTGCTATTCCTGCTGGGGCTGGATCTGTCGCCGCAACGCCTTCTGCAAATGCTGCGCAAAGCGACGCTGATCACCCTTGGCACGTCGCTGGTCTTCGCCGTGGTGAGCGTGGGCGTGGCCCGGCTGTTTGACTATACCTGGGGCGAATGCCTGCTGGTCGGCGCGGCTATGACCTTTTCCAGCACCATCATTGGCCTCAAGTTGCTACCCACCCGCACCTTGCATCATCAGCATACTGGCGAAATTATTATCAGTATTTTGTTGCTTCAGGATCTGTTAGCCATTGCTATATTGTTGCTAATCGAAGGTCTGGGCGGACGGGGTTCTTCTGTGGGCGGCCTGGGGTTGTTGATCGTGACCTTGCCGTTATTGTTAGGTTTCGCCTGGCTGGCCTCGCGCTATGTGCTGATTCCACTGATTCGCAAATTCGACAAGATTCGGGAGTACATTTTTCTCATCGCGATTGGCTGGTGTCTGGGTATTTCGCAGGTCGCCGCGCTATTGGGGTTGTCCTACGCTATCGGCGCGTTCATCGGCGGAGTGGCGCTGGCCACTAGTCCCATTTCCCTGTACATCGCTGATAGTCTTCGGCCCTTGCGCGATTTTTTCCTGGTGCTGTTTTTCTTCTCGCTCGGTGCGGGTTTTGACCTAGGGATGCTGGGAGCAGTATTCATGCCGACGCTGGCGCTGGGTCTGCTGCTGATGGTGATTAAGCCCTGGGTCTTTCGCGGTTTTCTGCAATGGGCAGGCGAGCGGGCAAGTATCGCGATGGAAGTCGGGGTGCGGCTGGGTCAGGTCAGCGAATTTTCGCTACTGATTGCGGTGCTGGCGGAGCAGAGTCAGTTGATTGGCCGGGAAGCGTCCTATCTGGTGCAGGCCACAACGATCCTGACCTTTATGGCCTCGACCTATTATCTGGTGAAGACGTATCCCACGCCCGTGGCGATTTCCGACAGCTTGCGGCGGGATTAACACGAGAGCATCTGCTACCTTCTTTTTGATCTTGAATCCGGTAGTTGGAACCGTGGCGTCTTGACGGTTTCATGTTTTCTCTGAAATTCAACGAATGAGGAGTCCATTCATGGCGATATTCACGATTACCGGCGATGTTGATCCGTTCCTGCATGTCTCCCTGCGCAAGGGCGAGAAGATTTATTGCGAATCCGACGCCATGGTGATGATGGAAGATCCGCTGGATTTGACCGGCAAGATGACCGGCGGGCTGGGCAGCGCTCTCATGCGCCGGTTCGCCAATGGTGAATCCTTCTTCCAGCAACATATCGAAGCCACGCGGGGCGATGGGGATTGCCTGTTGTCGCCGGTTTTGCCGGGAGCGATCCAGGTGCTGGAAATCGGGCCTACCCAGTACCTGCTGAGTGACGGGGCGTTTGTGGCGGCGGAAAGTGGCGTTGATTTACGGGTCCGCACTCAGAGCATCGGTAACGCCCTGTTTGCCCAGTCCGGCGGTTTCTTCGTCATGGAGGCGACCGGCAAGGGCAAACTGGCGGTTTCCGGGTTTGGCTCCAGCTTCATCCTGGATGTGGAGCCGGGCAAGGATGTAATTATCGACAATGCCCATGTCGTGGCATGGGATAGCCAGTTGCATTACGAGGTTTCCGTGCCCAGCCAACAAAGCGGTGGTATGTTCAGTCGGCTGGTGAGTAGCGTGACCAGTGGCGAGGGTCTCGTACTGCGCTTTTCCGGGCGCGGGAAAGTGGTCATCTGTTCTCGCAACCGGAATGCTTTTGCCAGTTGGGTGCGCGGTGGAGCCAGCGCTTCCGGGTAAGAGATTGTTTAAGAGCCTGTCTAAAAGCTCCGTAATGCTTTTTAAGCAATTTTTGGTGTGGAACCCACTTTCAGCCCAAATTTTCATCCCTCTGTCCCATCCGACCCCTGCGTTCGGATTCAGGAGATCTTCCCAAATGCTCCAGATTTTCAACAGCCTGACCCGTCAAAAAGAAACCTTCCAGCCCATCGAACCGGGCAAAGTGCGGATGTATGTCTGCGGCATGACGGTGTATGACTACTGCCATGTCGGCCATGCGCGGGTCATGGTCATTTTCGATGTGGTGCTGCGCTGGCTGCGGGCCAGCGGCTATGACGTCACCTACGTCCGCAACATCACCGATATCGATGACAAGATCATCCGCCGCGCCCAGGACAACGGCGAAAATTTCCAGACGCTGACCGCCCGCTTCATCGATGCCATGCATGAAGACCTCGACCTGCTGGGCATTCTGCCGCCAACCCAGGAACCGTGCGCTACGGCGGCTATGGCCGACATGATCGCCATGATCGAGACACTGATCGGCAAAGGCTATGCCTACGTCGGCGGCAGCGGCGATGTGTATTACGACGTGAGCCGCTTCGACCGCTACGGGCGACTGGCGAACAAGAAACTGGAAGACCTGCGGGCCGGGGCGCGGATTGAAGTCGAGGACGCTAAGGACGATCCGCTAGATTTCGTACTATGGAAACCCGCCAAACCGGGTGAACCGAGTTGGCCATCGCCGTGGGGTGCGGGACGGCCCGGCTGGCATATCGAATGTTCCGCCATGGCCACCCGCTGCCTGGGCGAGCATTTCGATATCCACGGCGGCGGCATGGACCTCAAATTCCCCCATCATGAAAACGAAATCGCCCAGTCTGAAGCCGCCAGCGGTCAGCGCTGCGTGAATTTCTGGATGCATAACGGCTTTGTGCAGGTGGACAACGAGAAAATGTCCAAGTCGCTGGGCAACTTCTTCACCGTGCGTGAGGTGCTGCGCAGCTATGCGCCGGAAGTGGTGCGGCTCTTCATTCTGGCCAGCCACTATCGAGGACCACTGAACTATGCTGATGAAAATCTCGACCATGCCAGGGCGTCGCTGACCCGGCTGTACACTGCCCTGCGGGGTCTGCCCGTGGTCGCCGCGCCGGTCGATGACGCCTGGAACAAGCGCTTTGCCCAGGCGATGGACGACGATTTTAATACCCCGGAGGCGTTGGCGACGCTATTTGAACTGGCGCGGGAGATTAACAGGCTGCGCATGACCGATGAACCTGCCGCCGCAACCCTGGGCGCCAGTCTGCGCTATCTGGGCGGCGAACTGGGGCTGTTGCAGACAGATCCGGAAACCTTCCTGCAGGGTGGGGAATCGGTTGGCACGGCAGATTCAGCAGGCGACAGTTGTTCAGCAACGCAGATCGAGACGCTGATCGCCGAGCGGACTGCCGCCCGACAAGCAAAAAACTGGGCAGAAGCGGATCGTCTGCGCACCCTCCTGCTGGAGGCCGGCATTGTCCTGGAGGACACCGCCAAAGGCACGATCTGGCGGCGCGAATAAAAAAACCCGCTTGACGTGGGTACAGATTTAAAAATAGAATTCCCGTTCCCGCAAGGAAGCCTGTTGCAACGGGGTATAGCGCAGTCTGGTAGCGCACCTGCTTTGGGAGCAGGGGGTCGTGGGTTCGAATCCCTCTACCCCGACCATTCCGGGTTTTAGCGGTAGTGTCTATGACCACGCGCCCGTAGCTCATGAGGATAGAGCATCAGCCTTCTAAGCTGAGGGTAGCAGGTTCGAGTCCTGCCGGGCGCGCCACCCGGTCAGTGCGATGAACAATTTCCATGGTGGGCGTAGCTCAGTTGGTAGAGTCCCGGATTGTGATTCCGGTCGTCGTGGGTTCGAGTCCCATCGTCCACCCCAACGTTTACTTGCAATCTGGAACGCTTTCTGGTTCCATGCGCAACCGTTATTGGGCCGTTAGCTCAATTGGTAGAGCAGTTGACTCTTAATCAATTGGTTGTAGGTTCGAGTCCTACACGGCCCACCATCTTACCCCATCGCCCAGTGCCTTTGATTTCTCCTCCTGTTGTTGACCAACCCGAACGATGCGGCTCTCCGATTTCCGTGTCGGGTTGGGCGCTGTCTTGTATACTGGTCTCCAATCACGGACGTTGGCGAAAGACCCTTGCCGGTTTTCGCCACGGTCCGCATCTTCTTGCGAGAGTGGCGGAACTGGTAGACGCGCTGGATTTAGGTTCCAGTGGGGCAACCCGTGAGAGTTCGAGTCTCTCCTTTCGCACCATCCACGCCGCAGGTTCACGAATATGATCCTGCCCCGCGTTTTGTTCAGCGCGGGTGGGGATCATCCCGGCGGGCTGGCTAACCTAAAACAAGATTTAACCGATTTTTGAGGTGCATCGATGCAGGTTTCAGTTGAGACGCTGAATGCTCTGGAACGCCGGGTCACGGTGCGGGTGCCCGCCGAAAAGGTGGCCACGGAGATGCAGGGCCGGTTGCAAACCCTGTCCCGGAAAGTCAAGATTGATGGCTTTCGTCCGGGCAAGGTACCGCTCAAAGTAGTCAGGCAACTGTATGGACAACAGGCAAGGTTTGAGACGGCCAGTGAATTGATGGAACAAAGCCTGACTGAGGCGCTGACCCAGGAAAACCTGAATCCGCTTAGCCAGCCGCATATCGAACCCCAGCGACTGGAAGAAGGCCAGGACTTCGAGTATTCCGCGACTTTTGAAGTGATGCCCGACATCGAACCGACGGGTTTTGAAACGATCCGGGTGGATCGACCGGTCGCCGAAGTGACCGAGCAGGACATCGACAACATGGTCCAGACGCTACGTTGGCAACATGTGGTCTGGAACCCGGCAGAGCGTCCGGTTCGTCAGGACGATCAGGTGTGCATCGATTTCACGGGCCAGATTGAGGGTCAGGATTTTCCCGGCAATAAAGGGGAAAACGCCAAATTTGTTCTGAATGGCAAGTCCCTGCTCAGGGATTTCGAGGAGCGATTGATCGGTCTGAGTTCGGGTGCCGAAACGGAATTTGACTGCGTGTTTCCCGAGGACTATCACCAGCACCTTGCCGGTAAGACGGCTCATTTCCAGATTAAGCTTCATGCCGTTGAAGAGGCGACCCTGCCGGAAGTCGATGACGCCTTTGCCGAAAAACTGGATATCCAGGGGGGCGTCGCCAACTTGCGCGAATCGTTGCGCGGCACCCTGCAGCGCGGTTTGCGTGAAAACGCCAGAGCCTTCATCAAGCGCCAGGTGATGCGCGGGTTGCTCATGGCTAATCAGATTCCGTTGCCGCGAGCGCTCATTGCGAATGAAATCGAGAATCTGGCGAGTCAGATGCAATTCCCGAAAGACCTCGCGGATGAACAAGCCTGGCAACTCAAACTGAGTATGTTTGGACCACACGCCTATCAACGGGTCGCCCTGGGGCTGCTGATGGCCGAACTGGTCAAACGCGAGAGTATCCAGATCGATGCACAGCGGGTGCGAAGTGTTCTTGAATCGTTGACGGCGGAATATCAGGACCCTGGGGAAGTCATCGCCAGCTATGAGCAGAACCCGCAGATGATGGAACAGGTGCAGGCACTGGCGCTGGAGGAACAGGTCGTGGACTGGCTATTGGAGCGGGCGCAGGTCACGGAAAAACCGATGACCTTTGATGAAGTGATGCACCCGAAGCCGCCCGCGAATCCCGAAGAACTACCGGGTGAACCGAGTGTGCCGGATGCCGCTGCCCAGGCCGCTTTGGAGTCCCCGCATGAGTGACGCCTACGCTTCTGCAACCACGACCCGAGCGCTCAACCTGGTTCCCATCGTCGTTGAGCAAACGGCGCGCGGCGAGCGGGCTTATGATATCTACTCCCGACTGCTCAAGGAACGGGTGATATTTCTAGTCGGTCCCGTCGAGGATTACGGTGCCAATCTGGTCGTCGCCCAACTCCTGTTTCTCGAAGCCGAGAATCCGGATAAGGACATTCATCTCTATATCAACTCGCCCGGCGGTTCGGTCAGCGCCGGTCTGGCGATCTACGACACCATGCAGTTCATCAAGCCGGACATCAGCACGATGTGCGTGGGCCAGGCGGCCAGCATGGGCGCGCTGCTGCTGGCGGGCGGCGCAGCGGGCAAACGGTTTTGTTTGCCCCACTCGCGCATCATGATCCATCAGCCACTGGGCGGATTCCAGGGCCAGGCGACGGACATTGACATTCACGCCCGGGAGATCCTGCTGGTCCGCGACCGACTCAATCGCATTCTGGCACGGCATACCGGTCAACCGGTCGAGAAGATTGCGGTAGACACCGACCGGGATAACTTCATGGGCGGTGCCGAAGCGGCTGAATACGGCTTGATTGATTCCGTGCTGAGCCAGCGCCTGCCAGTGGCAACCTGAGTCAATCCCCGGACCACCGCCGGTAATGACCGATTGATAATGAGGATGGCCTGATGGCTAGAGACCGGATTGATCACGACAAGCTGTTGTATTGTTCGTTTTGCGGCAAAAGCCAGCACGAAGTGCGCAAACTGATTGCCGGACCGAACGTGTTCATCTGCGATGAATGCGTTGACCTGTGCATCGACATCATCCGCGAGGAGATGGAGGAAAGCGCACAGCCGACGGCCAATAAGCTGCCCAAGCCGCACGATATCAACCAGGTGCTCGATGAATATGTCATCGGCCAGGAACGCGCCAAGAAGGTGCTGTCGGTCGCGCTGTATAACCACTACAAGCGCTTGGAGTTGCAACGGTCCAACCGGGGCAGCCGGGACCCGGACATTGAGGTCGCCAAGAGCAATATTTTGCTGATTGGTCCGACCGGTTCGGGCAAGACGCTACTGGCTGAAACTCTGGCGCGGTTGCTCAACGTCCCGTTTACTATCGCCGACGCCACGACGCTGACCGAAGCCGGTTATGTCGGCGAGGATGTCGAGAACATCATTCAGAAGTTGCTGCAAAAGTGCGAGTACGATGTCGAGAAGGCGCAGACCGGCATTGTTTACATCGATGAAATCGACAAAATCTCCCGCAAATCGGATAACCCTTCCATTACCCGCGATGTTTCCGGGGAAGGGGTGCAGCAGGCGTTGCTCAAGCTGATTGAAGGCACGGTCGCCTCGGTGCCGCCACAGGGGGGGCGCAAGCATCCGCAGCAGGAATACTTGCAGGTCGATACCAGTAATATCCTGTTTATCTGCGGTGGGGCGTTCGCCGGGCTGGACAAGGTGATCCGCAGCCGTTCCGAAAAGGGCGGCATTGGCTTTTCCGCCGACGTTAAGAGCAAGGATAACAGCAAGAACGTCGGTGAGGTGCTCATGGAAGTCGAGCCGGAGGATCTGATCAAATACGGTCTGATTCCCGAGTTTGTGGGCCGATTGCCGGTGGTAGCGACCCTGACGGAACTGGACGAACATGCGCTGGTGCGCATTCTGACCGAACCTAAAAACGCTATTGTCAAACAGTTCAAAAAGCTGTTTGAAATGGAAGGCAGTGAACTGGAATTGCGTGATGAAGCCCTCAACGCCGTAGCGCGCCGCGCCATGGAACGTAAAACCGGCGCTCGGGGTCTGAGAACCATTCTGGAGCAGATTCTACTGGACACCATGTACGACCTGCCGAGTATGCAGAATGTGTGCAAGGTCGTAGTGGATGACTCGGTCGTAGTGGGGCGCGCCAAACCTTATTTCGTCTACGAAAACGTCGAGCGGCGGGTGGTCGGGCATGATGCTTGAAGATCGCTGTCCATCGTCCATGGTTCAGCCCTTCCTGGCTCCCTTACGGAGAAACTGATGAAGCAGAACGCCAAGCTCGACCGGTTGCCTGGCCCGGTATTGATGCCGGTTTTGCCATTGCGCGACGTGGTGATCTACCCGCACATGGTGATTCCTCTGTTTGTCGGGCGCGGAAAATCCATCCATGCGCTCGATCTGGCCATGCAGAGCAACAAGCGCATCGTGCTGGTCGCCCAGCGGGGTGCCGAGGTCGATGAACCGGAAATCAAAGACCTGTACAACATGGGCACGCTGTCCAATGTGTTGCAGTTGCTGCGATTGCCAGATGGAACGGTCAAGGTGCTGGTGGAAGGCGTTCAACGAGTGTGCATTCATCAATTCACCGAAACCGAAGTCTGCTTCATGGCCAACGTATCGGTGTTGGAAGCGATCCCGGAAGAAAGCGAGTCGCCTGATGTGCATGCGCTGGTACGTTCGCTGTTGGGCGCTTTCGATCAGTACGTTAAGCTGAATAAGAAAATTCCTGGCGAAGTGGCCGCTTCGATTTCCGGCATCGAAGATCCGGTCCGATTGACGGACACCATCGCTGCGCACATGACGCTCAAGCTGGACGAAAAGCAGAAAATTCTGGAATTTTGTGAATTGCAGGAGCGTCTCGAACATCTATTGGGTTTGGTGGAAGGCGAAATTGATATCCTCCAGGTCGAAAAGCGGATTCGCTCGCGGGTCAAGCAACAGATGGAGAAAACCCAGCGCGAGTACTATCTGAATGAGCAGATGAAAGCGATTCAGAAGGAACTCGGCGATCTGGACGATATACCCAATGAAATCGAAGATCTGGCGCGACGGATTGAAAAAGCGGGTATGCCCAAGGAAGCCAAGGACAAGGCTAAGGCTGAACTGGGTAAGCTGAAAATGATGCCGCCTATGTCTGCCGAAGCGACGGTGGTGCGCAACTATGTAGACTGGCTGGTCAGTGTGCCCTGGAAGAAACGCACCAAGATCCATCAGGATTTGCTGGAAGCCGAGGCCATTCTGGAAACGGATCATTACGGCTTGGAGAAGGTCAAGGAACGGATTCTCGAATATCTGGCCGTGCAGCAACGGGCGCGCAAGCTCAAGGGGCCAATTCTCTGTCTGGTCGGACCGCCCGGCGTCGGTAAAACTTCACTCGGTCGCTCTATCGCCCGCGCCACGAACCGCAAGTTCGTGCGGATGTCGCTGGGCGGGGTGCGCGACGAGGCGGAAATTCGCGGTCATCGCCGCACCTACATCGGTTCGCTGCCGGGCAAGATTATCCAGAACCTGGCCAAGGTCGAAGTGCGCAACCCGCTGTTCCTGTTTGATGAAATCGACAAGATGGCCATGGACTTTCGCGGTGACCCCTCATCGGCGCTGCTGGAAGTTCTCGATCCGGAGCAGAACAACACTTTTAGCGATCACTACCTGGAAGTCGATTTTGACCTGTCGGATGTGATGTTCGTGGCGACCGCTAACTCCCTCAACATCCCGTCGCCGTTGCTGGATCGCATGGAGGTGATTCGCATTCCCGGCTACACCGAGGATGAGAAACTCAATATCGCCTCGCGCTATCTCGTTCCCAAGCAAATTACTGATAACGGCTTGAAAAAGGGCGAACTGGCAATTACGGACGAAGCGATTCTCGACATCATTCGCTTCTATACCCGTGAAGCCGGCGTGCGCAATTTGGAGCGGGAAATCGCCAAGATCTGCCGCAAGGTGGTCAAGGAAATCACATTAAAGCAGGTTGAAGGCCAGATCACAGTCCAGCCCGAGCTGCTGCAAAAATATCTCGGCGTCCGGCGCTTCCGCTACGGTCTGGCTGAAGAACAGGATCAGATTGGGCAAGTAACGGGACTGGCTTGGACCGAGGTTGGTGGTGAGCTACTGAGTATTGAAGCAGCGCTGGTGCCTGGCAAGGGCAAGCTGATTCATACCGGCCAGCTTGGCGAGGTCATGCAGGAGTCGATTCAGGCGGCGATGACCGTGGTGCGCAGTCGAGCCGAGTCTTTGGGCATTGATCCGGAATTCCACCAGAAAAGCGATGTGCATATTCACGTCCCGGAAGGGGCGACGCCCAAGGATGGCCCCAGCGCCGGCATTGGCATGTGTACCGCGCTAGTGTCGGCGCTGACCCGGATTCCCGCACGGGCCAGCGTGGCCATGACCGGCGAGATCACGCTGCGCGGCGAAGTGTTGCCGATTGGCGGACTCAAGGAGAAGCTGCTGGCGGCGCATCGAGGCAGTGTGGCCATCGTGGTGATTCCCGAAGAGAATCGCAAGGATCTCACGGAAATCCCGGAGAATATTTTGGCGAAACTCGACATTCGCCCGGTGCGCTGGATCGATCAGGTGCTGGTAATCGCCCTGCAAACCTTGCCGGAACCCAAGCCACGGGCCATGGTTAATACTGAAGAAACCGTTGTAGACGTGGTGGTCAAACCGGTTAGTGTATTAGAGGGCGTGCGCGCCCACTGAGACGGATTGAGAATGTTTGTCGGCGCCAATTGACACTGCTTTAAACGCCCTGTTATAAGGCGCCTTGCTGTGATTCGCCAAGGGGAGGATTCCCGCGCATTTTGCCGGGCCGCATCCCCTCTACTCAACAACCGATAACATTGCAAAGGAAAGGGCTTATGAACAAGACTGAACTGGTCGAGGCCGTTGCTCAGGCGGCGGATCTGTCCAAAGCGGCAGCAGGCAAAGCCGTTGACGCCATGACTGTAGCGATTGGCAAGGCCCTCAGCGAGGGAGATTCAGTGGTCATCACCGGTTTTGGCACCTTTTCGGTGCGGGAGCGTCCGGCGCGCACCGGCCACAATCCGAAAACCGGTGAACCCATGGAAATCAACGCCAGTAAAGCGCCGGTTTTTAAGGCTGGTAAAACGCTCAAGGAAGCGATAAAATAACCCTCTTTCCCAGGGTGCTTAGCTCAGTTGGGAGAGCATCGCCCTTACAAGGCGAGGGTCGGGGGTTCAAACCCCTCAGCACCCACCATGGTTTTGTAGTACCGGAGCGGTAGTTCAGTTGGTTAGAATATCGGCCTGTCACGCCGAGGGTCGCGGGTTCGAGTCCCGTCCGCTCCGCCAAATTCCAGGGGTGTCGTTCAGACACCCTTTTTTGTGCGTGTTTGCCGCATCATTCGAATGCCGGTTTTTTTCCCTGATTCAATCTGCAGCGAGTCATTTGCCATGCTACAAAAAATCCGTGATCGTGCCAGAGGCTGGTTCGCTTACACCATCGTTGGCCTGTTGACCGTCCCCTTTGCCATATGGGGCATTGAATCCTACTTTGAGGGCGGCGGACCCATGGACGCCGCGCTCGTCGGCGATAGCAAAATCTCCTTGCAGGACTATCAGCGGGCCTATCAGCAACAGCGGCAACGCTTGCAGGCCATGCTGGGCAATAATCTGGACGCCGCGTTGCTGGAAGGGCCACAGTTAAAGCAGGATGTCTTGCGGCAGTTGATCGACGAGCAGGTGTTGATGCAACTGGTTGGCGATCAGGGCTTGCGGGTGGGCAATCAGCAGTTGCGCGGCGCGTTGCTGGCGTTGCCGGTTTTCCAGCAGAGCGGCGGATTTAACAAGGAACTGTACGAGCGGTTATTGCGCAATCAGGGCTATACCGCGGCGCTGTTTGAAGAAGGGTTGCGGCAATCGCTGGCTACGGAACAGTTGCGCGATGGCGTAACCGCTTCGGCGTTGACGACCTCGGCGGAACTGCAACAGTTGATCGCGCTGCTCAAGCAGCAACGGGACGTGTATTTTCTCAAGCTGCCACTGGCGCAGTATGTCGCCAGGGCGCAGGTGGAAGATGCGGCGATCCAGGACTACTTTGCGAAGAATCCAGCGCGTTTCGTCAATCCTGAACAGGCGCAAGTGCAGTTCATTGAACTGAAACTGTCGAGTATGGCCGACCCGATCACCCTCAGTGAGGACGAGTTGAAAACGGCTTACGAGGCGCAACTCGATAAATATGGCCGACCCGAAGAGCGTTCAGCGTCGCATATTCTGGTGAAATTGCCCCTGGGCGTGGCTCCGGCGGAAGTGGAACAGGCGCAGGCGAAAGCGCAGCAGATCGCCAGTGAGATTCGCTCCGGTGCCAAAACCTTTGATCAGGCGTTGCAGGAAGTGAAAGCCGATGCCTCCGGACAGGCGGAAGGCGGCGAACTGGGCGTGATCAGTAAAGGCATGTTCGACAGTCCGGCGCTGGAAAATGCGCTGTATGCATTGGAAAAGTCGGGAGACGTCAGCGAACCGGTACGGATGCCATCCGGCTTCCATGTCGTGCGTCTGGATACGATAACGCCAGCTCAGGTTAAGCCGTTCGCGGAAGTTCGCGAGAGCATCGCCCAGGAATTGCGCCAGCAACAGGCGGAAAACCGCTTTTATGAAATCACCCAGACCCTGGCCAATCTCGGTTACGAACATCCCGACAGTCTGGAACCGGCGGCCAAAGCGCTGGCGGTAACGATTCAGGAGAGCGACTGGTTCAATCGCCAGGGCGGGGAGGGCATTGCCAAGCAACCGAAGGTCGTGGAGAGCGCCTTCAGTGAGGATGTGCTCAAGCGCGGTTTGAACAGTGAGCCTCTCGAACTGGAGCAGGGGCATGTCGTCATGCTTCGGCTGAAAGAACATAAAGAGGCGACCCCGCGCACTCTGGAGGAATCCCGCGAGGAGATTGTCGGAATTTTACGCGAGCAACAAGCTCGCGAGGCGCTGGCCAAGGATCTGGAAACGCTGAAAGCCCGAGCGGTCAAGGGCGAACATCTGCAAGTTCTCGCCGGGGAATTTGGCGGCGAGTTCAAAAACGCCGGGCTGGTGGGCCGCGATGCAAAATCGCTGGATAACGCGGTGCTGACTGCCGCGTTCCGCCTGCCGCAACCGGAAGAGGGAAAGGTTGCGCTGGGTTCAACCACGCTGGCCAATGGCGATCAAGTTGTGCTGGTGGTGGCGCGGGTGGTGCCGGGGCAGAAAGATGCGCTGTCCGAGGATGAACGCAAGGCGTTGGCGCAACAACTGACCCAGCAGATCGGCTCCGGGCAGTTTGCCGGGTTGCTGGATAGTGTGCGGGTCAAAACTAAAGTCGTGATGTACAGCGACCGGTTGTAGGCATATCGCGTTCCTGAATCACCTTTGGAGTCGCCGCTTCGAACCACCCCGGCGCTGTGCGCCACCCCTCCTTTTCCAAGGAGGGAAATTCCACAACACCCCCTGGCCCTCTGGGAGCGAGGTAGGGGGTGAGGGCGTTTACTCCATCGCGCCCAGCGCGACGGTATTAAACCCGCCATCGACGTACAAAATTTCCCCGCTAATGCCGGACGCCAGGTCGGAACACAGGAACGCCGCCGCGTTGCCGACTTCTTCGATGGTGACGCACTTGCGCATCGGCGCGGTGTGCTCAAAGGTATCCAGCATCTTGCGGAAATTTTTGATGCCGGACGCGGCCAAGGTGCGGATCGGTCCGGCAGAAATGGCGTTGACCCGCGTGCCTTCCGGCCCCAAAGCTTGCGCCAGATAGCGAACGTTGGCGTCCAGACTGGCCTTGGCTAATCCCATGACGTTGTAATTCGGCACCGACCGCACTCCGCCCAGATAGGTCATGGTAATCAGCGAGCCATGCCGACCTTTCATCAACGGGCGAGCGGCTTTGGCCAGGGCGGCGAAGCTGTAGGAGCTGATGTCGTGGGCGATGCGGAAATTTTCCCGGCTGATGCCCTCCAGAAAGTCGCCTTCCAACGCCTCACGTGGTGCGTAGGCTACCGAATGCACCAGAATATCCAGCCCATCCCAGTGCTGCTGAAGTCCCTCGAACACCGCTTCAATATCCGCGTCATTGGCTACTTCACAGGGCAGGGTGATGGAACTGCCCAGTTCGGCAGCGATCTTCGCGACGCGGGGTTGCAGTTTGTCGTTCTGGTAGGTAAAAGCCAGTTCAGCGCCTTCGCGATGCATGGCCTGGGCGATGCCCCAGGCAATGGAACGGTTGCTGGCGACTCCGGTAATCAGGGCGCGTTTGCCGGCGAGAAAGCCCATAATGAAACTCCTGTTGGGTTTGGGTATCGTGTTAACGGGTGATTAAATTGCGAACTGTGAACTGCGAACTGTAAAGGATAGGCTATGAATCGCGCAAAATTCTGTTGCTTGCACGGGCTGACCGCTGGCCTGTTGCTGTTGAGTAGTGGGTTGTCGATGACCGTCGCGCTGGGCGAACCGGTCCATGGCATTGCGCTGCACGGTCAGCCGAAGTACGGTCCGGATTTCAAGCATTTCGAGTACGTCAATCCTGACGCTCCCAAGGGCGGCGAGGCGCGTTTTGCTGCCATCGGCAGTTTCGATACCTTCAACCCCTTTAATATCAAGGGACAGGCGGCGGCCGGCATTGGCCAGTTGTTTGAAAGCCTGTTGACCAGCAGCGCCGATGAGCCGTTCAGTGAATATGGCTTGATCGCGGAGAGCGTGGACATTCCGGCGGATCGGGGTTCGGTGACGTTTACCCTGCGCCCGCAGGCGAAATTTCATGATGGCAGTCCCATCACCGCCGATGACGTGCTGTTTTCCTTTGAGATATTGAAAAGCAAGGGCAGTCCGGCCTTCCGGTTCTATTACACCAGCATTGCCAGCGCCGAGCGGCTGGATGAGCGGCGGATAAAATTTACCTTTGCGCCCGGCGAGAATCGGGAGTTGCCGCTCATTGTCGGCCAGATGCCGGTGCTGTCGAAAAAATACTGGCAGGATCGGGACTTTGCGGCGACCACCCTGGATATTCCGGTGGGCAGCGGCCCGTACCGGATTGAGCGCTTTGAGGCGGGGCGCTTTATTGCCTATACCCGCGATGCCCAGTACTGGGGCCGGGATTTGCCGGTTAATCGGGGTCAGCACAACATCGACCGGCTGGTCTATGACTATTACCGGGATGGCAACGTGGCCCTGGAGGCGTTCAAAGCGGGCGCATACGATTTGCGGATAGAGAACAATTCCAAGCTGTGGGCGACCGGTTACGATTTCCCGGCGCTCAGTCAGGGATGGGTCAGCAAGGTCACGTTCCCCCGGCAGTTACCGGCGGGGATGCAGGGCTTTACCTTTAATCTGCGCCGCCCACTGTTCCAGAATCCCAAGGTGCGTCAGGCGCTGGCCTATGCTTTCGACTTTGAATGGAGCAATCGCAACCTGTTTTATGGTCAGTACCAGCGGACCCGCAGCTATTTTGACAATTCCGAACTGGCGGCGCGGGGTTTGCCGTCGCCGGAGGAACTGGCGCTGCTGGAGCCGCTGCGCAAGGATTTGCCGCCTGAAGTGTTCACCGTGGACTATCAGCCGCCGGTGGCCAATGATGACGGGCAACTGCGGGCGAATTTTAAGAAAGCGCTGGAACTGTTGAAAGAGGCTGGGTGGACTTTTCGGGATCGCAAACTGGTTAACGTCCAGGGTGAACCGTTTCGCTTTGAGCTGTTGATCGATGAGCCGACCTGGGAACGGATCGGGTTGCCGTTCGCCCGCAATCTGGAGCGACTGGGGATTGAGATGACCGTGCGGAATGTGGATTCCGCCCAGTACGAAAACCGGACGCGCTCTTTCGATTTCGACATGATTGTGAATGTCTGGGGTCAATCGCTGTCGCCGGGCAATGAACAGCGGGAATTCTGGAGCAGCGCTTCTGCCGATCAGCCGGGCAGCCGCAATCTGGCCGGATTGAAGAATCCAGCAGTGGATGCGCTGGTGGAACAACTGATCGCCGCGCCGGACCGGACTACTCTGGTGACGCGGGTACGGGCGCTGGATCGGGCGCTGCAATGGAATTTCCTGGTGATTCCGCATTGGCATATTGCTTATGACCGCCTTGCGTTGTGGAACAAGTTTGGCTATCCGTCGGTAACGCCATTGCAGGGCGTGCAGTTAAACGCTTGGTGGATTGATCCGGCCAAGGCGGCGGCGTTGAGTCAGCGGGGGGCGAGTTCGGAAAAGGCCAATCAGAGCAAGCCGTAATGGTTTTTTTTATTGAGAGTTGCAACCTGGAGGGGCCTGGTCATGATTACTCCCGACCGTATTGAACTCAGCGATGCTGATACTGACCTGTTGGCGCAAGCCAGTCGTTTAATGAGCGAAGCGCTGGACCGTTCTTGCGTACACCGCATCGCTCTGGTTGAAGAAGCCGAGGGGAACAGTGGTTTTAAACTGGAAGTTCCCCCGGCGACGCTACGCTTGCTCTCCCAGATACTGGCCCTCATGGCCCGGCAGCAAACCTTTATTCTGTATCCAGAGTCTTCTGAATTGACCACCAAGCAGGCGGCTGAGGTGCTGGGCGTATCGCGCCTCTATCTGATCAATCTGTTGGAAAGCGGCGCAATCCCGTTTCGCAAGATGGGTCGTCATCGATGCCTGTTGTTGAAAGACGTGCTGGCTTACCGGGAGAGGATGCAGGTCAATAGCCGGGCCGCTTTGGATGAGCTGGTCAGAGCCTCCGAAGCACTGGGTGGCTACGATCTCTAATGGTTCCACTTGATCGGTTTACCGTGGTGCTGGATGCCTGCACCCTCTTTTCGATGCTCGTGCGGGACGTGTTGTTGACGCTCGCGAATCACGGATTTTTCAGTCCCAAGTGGTCACCCAAAATCCAGGAAGAATGGAGCAGAAATCTGGCCTTGCGAATACAGGAAAACGATCCCGACCGCGATGTCGTTGCACAAATCCAGCGAGTCGCTGACAGCATGACGCGGGCTTTCCCCGATGCGGAAATTATTACGCCCATTTCCAACATCGAGTTGCTCGAACCGGTTGACCCGAAAGACCGACACGTTGTGATGACGGCCATTGCTGCACGGGCAGACGCTATTGTTACTTTTAACCTTGCAGATTTCGCAGTCGCTCATCTACGTCAGCATTTTGGACTGGAGGTGATCCATCCAGATGATTTTGTGATGGATCTGGTGGATCTCAACGAAAAGCGGGCAGTTGCAGCATTTCGCGAATTGCGGGAACGGAAGAAACACCCACCTTGGGATACAAAGGAACTGATTGAGCGTCTGCGCAACTCAAGAATGATACAAACTAGCTTATGGCTGGCGTCTGATGATGTATCGCGACTATTGTGACCTCAATTTTTCCTGCAATCCCATGTACGCCTACCTCCTCTGCCATCGACCGGCCAAGTCCTCATAATCTGATGAATCCCCAACCCTTCTCCACTTATCTCCAGCAATTGTCCGCCGCGCTGAAAGCCGGCAACGCCACTGAGCATACCCACCGCCCGGCGTTAAAGGCGCTGGTGGAGTTGCTGGACGGTACGATCACCGCAACTAATGAGCCGAAGCGGATTGCCTGTGGTGCGCCGGATTACATCGTGGCGCGGGGCGAGTTGCCGCTGGGTTATATCGAAGCCAAGGATGTCGGGATTGATCTGGATACCGTGGAAACCAGTGACCAGTTGCAGCGTTATCGGGCCAGCCTGGCGAATCTGCTGCTGACCGACTATCTGGAATTTCGCTGGTATGTGGGTGGGGAACGACGTCTGACCGCACGATTGGCCGCTGCGCCTTCGTCCAAGGGGCTGGTTCAGCCGCTAAAAGCCACGCCCGTCGCCCTTGAATCCGTGGCTGAATTGTTCACCCAATTCCTCACAGCGACGGTTCCAACCATTGCCACACCTCGCGAGTTGGCGTTGCGGCTGGCGGCGCAGGCGCGGTTGTTGCGCGGGTTGATTCAGCGGGCGCTGGCTGAGGAAGCCGCTGACGGTTCGCTGCACGGGCAATTACAGGCCATTCAAGCGGTGTTGTTGCCGCAATTGACCGTGGAGCAGTTCAGCGACCTGTACGCCCAGACGCTGTGCTACGGGCTATTCACCGCCCGTTGCCACGCCAAAGCCGGTACGCATTTTACCCGCCAGCACGCCGCTTACGATTTGCCGAAGACCCATCCGTTCCTGCGCACGTTGTTCAACCATATCGCCGGGCCGGAGCTGAATGAGGATATCGCCTGGGCGGTGGATGAGGCGGCGGAGTTGCTGGCGCGATCCGACATGGCGGCGATTTTGCAAAATTTCGGCCAGCGCACCCGTCAGGAAGACCCAGTGGTGCATTTCTATGAAACCTTCCTGGCGGAGTATGACCCGGCGTTGCGGGATACGCGGGGCGTGTATTACACCCCGGAGCCGGTGGTGTCCTGGCTGGTGCGCAGCGTGGATGCGGTGTTGAAACAGACGTTTGGCCTGCCGCTGGGTCTGGCCGACGCCAGCAAGATGACCGTCCAGGAGGGCGAGCAGACCGTATCGACCCATCGGGTGCAGATTCTCGATCCGGCCACCGGCACCGGCACGTTTCTCTATGCGGTGATCGAGCAGATTCACGCGGCGTTCGCGGACAATCAGGGGCTGTGGTCGGGCTATGTGCGCGAGCATCTGTTGCCGCGCCTGTATGGCTTTGAATTGCTGATGGCCCCGTACACCGTGGCGCATTTGAAGTTGGGCCTGCTGCTGCGGGACACCGGCTATGACTTCGCGGGCGATGACCGGCTGCGGGTCTATTTGACTAATACGCTGGAACAACCGCGTGAGTTGACCCATCTGCCGTTGTTCGGGGAGTGGCTGGTCAAGGAAGCGCGCCAGGCGGCCTATGTGAAGCAGAACGCCCCGATCATGGTGGTGCTGGGCAATCCGCCCTATTCCGGGCATTCCGCCAATCAGGGCGAGTGGATTGCCGGACTGTTGCGCGGACTCGATGGCGTCAACGGGCAGCGCACCGGCAGCTATTTCATGGTCGATGGGCAGCCGCTCAACGAACGCAACCCCAAATGGCTGAATGATGATTACGTCAAATTCATCCGCTTCGCTCAGTGGCGGATTGAGCAGACCGGTTATGGCGTGCTGGCGGTCATCACCAATCACGGCTATCTCGACAATCCCACCTTCCGGGGGATGCGGCGCAGCCTGATGGAAACGTTCGATGACCTGTATCTGCTGGATTTGCACGGCAACAGCAAGAAGAAGGAAAAAGCCCCGGACGGCGGTAAGGATGAGAATGTATTTGATATTCAACAGGGCGTTGCGATGGGGCTATTCATCCGCGCCCCGCGCCCGGAGGGAGATGTGTCGGGGGTGAGGGCGGAGTGCCGAATGCATCACGCCGAATTATGGGGCGAACGGGAAGGCAAATATCAGTGGCTATTGGAAAACGACATCAGCACTACCGCATGGCAGCCAATTAAACCACAAGCACCTTATTATCTGTTCATTCCGCAGGATATGAACTTACTTGGCGAGTATGAACAGGGTTGGAATATCAAAGAGATAATGCCTGTCAGCGTCATGGGCTTTCAGTCACACCGTGACCCATTTGCTATTGATATTGATCGTGATAGCCTGCAACGACGCATTCAGGAAATGCGGAATAATAACATTACGGATCGGGATTTTTGCGAGCTTTATCTAATTAAGGATACCCGTGATTGGAAAATTTCGAAAGCACGAGAGCAACTGCGCACTGATCAATATTGGCAGCAGAAAATTATCGAGTGCGCTTATCGGCCTTTTGACACGCGCTGGTGTTATTTTAGCGAAGTGGCAGTAGAGCGTCCGCGCAGCGAACTCAAGCAGCATGTCGCAAACAGGGCCAACCTTTGCCTCAATGTCGTGCGTCAGACCAAAGCGGCGGATTGGCGACATGCCGTAGTGACGGATAAGCCTGCGCCTGCGGTGTTTGTAGAAATCAAGGACGGTTCAACCCTGTTTCCCCTCTACCTTTATCCAGGCAGCAAGGGTGACTTGATGGATGATGCCGATTCTTATTCCGCTCATGGCCGCCGATCTAATTTAACACCGCAATTTATCCAAACCTGTACGGTAAATCTGAACCTGACTTATGTAGAAGATAAAACGGGCGATCTGAAAACCACCGTCGGCCCTGAAGATGTCTTCCACTACGCCTACGCCATCTTCCATTCTCCGACTTACCGAAGTCGCTATGCCGCCTTCCTTAAAATAGACTTCCCACGCCTGCCATTGACTTCCGATCAAACCTTATTCCGGCAATTATGCAGTCTCGGAGCGGAATTGACTGCCCTGCATTTAATGGAGCGCGATGCGCCAACCATCGCCAGCTATCCCATCGCCGGAACCAATCAGGTAGATGCCGTTCGCTATGCCGAACCGACCGATACCACGCCGGGGCGGGTCTGGATCAACGCCGCGCAATATTTCCAGGGCATTCCCCCGGATGTCTGGAATGTCCACATCGGCGGTTATCAGGTGCTGGCTAAATGGCTGAAAGATCGCAAGGGGCGCGTGCTGAATTTCGATGATCTGATGCACTATCAGCGCATCACCGCCGCCCTGCAACGGACTTTGCAAATTCAACAAGACATTGATGAGGCTATTGGGGAATGGCCGATGCGGTGAAGAAAATTTCCGACCAAGATAGGAGATAAAAAATGGGCGCTATTCAGCTTAATCCTGCATTTGTTGACGTTCTACAACCTTTAGGCATGAATGCTGGTAATTTTTTCCTGGCCGCCAGTCTTTATCATGCGCAAAAAATCAGTTTTGCGGCTGCTGCCGCCTTAGCGAACCTAGAATTTGAAGAATTTCATTATCGGCTCCGGGAGCATTTTGGGTATGGTTTCCGATTGGAAGATGACATGGTATTAGAGGATATAACTGTTGTTAAACAGTTGGCGGGTTGATCATGACAAAGTTGGTTGTCAATGCCAGTCCACTAATTTTTATTTCTAAAATTGATAGTCTGTCGCTGTTTGCCGAATGTTTCACAGACATCCTGACTCCGCCAGCCGTCGTTCAGGAAGTTCGCCATCTTGAGCTACCTGCTTTTATTCAGCAAGTTTCACTGAGTTCAGAGAGCAACGCTTATGTCAGAGGGGCAACAGGTCGGCTTCATGCCGGCGAACTGGAAACGATCGCACTTGCTCAAGAGCAAAAAATCACTCATGTTGCGCTCGATGACCTATTAGCGCGCAATAAAGCCAGCCAATCAGGCTTAATATCAATTGGAACCGTAGGGTTGTTGTTATTAGCAAAAACCAGAGGGTTAATCAGTGCCTCAACAGTGAAAATAAAAATACATCAACTGATTCATGACCACGGTCTTTATTTATCCCAATCTGTTTTAAAAATCATCGAAGCAAAACTTAATGAAGATTTGTGACGGACGATCAACACCACGCTTAGTGACCATTTGCGGTCAGAATTCAATACTATAGCGCTGCATCCTTCCCACCCAACGCCAACGCCTGCTCAATAACCTCATGTACTCCTACTTCCTCCGCCGTTTAGCGCTGATTCCGCTGACGCTACTCGGCATCATTGCCATTAATTTCGTCATTGTGCAGATCGCGCCCGGTGGACCCGTGGAACAATTGCTGGCGCAACTTCGACATACCGCTGTTTCCGCAACCGCCAGGGTAGGCGGTGGGGAAGGCGTAGAAGCTGGACGGGGCGCAGCCGCATCAGGCAGCGGGAATACGGGCACGGGCGCTTATCGCGGCGCACAGGGTCTGGACCCCACGTTCATCGCAGAATTGAACCGCCAGTTCGGCTTCGATCAGCCCGCCTATATCCGCTTCGGGCGAATGATCCGCGACTACCTGACCTTTGATCTCGGTAAAAGCTATTTCCGCGACCGGGCAGTACTCGATCTGGTCATGGACAAGTTGCCGGTCTCCATCTCGCTGGGCGTCTGGAGCACCCTGCTGATTTATATGATTTCGATTCCGCTGGGCATCGCCAAGGCGATACGCGATGGTTCCCGCTTCGATGTATTGAGCAGCGCAGCGGTCATCATTGGTTACGCCATTCCCGCGTTCCTGTTCGCCATTCTGCTGATTATCCTGTTCGCCGGCGGGCGCTATTTCGACTGGTTCCCGTTGCGGGGGCTGACCTCGGATAACTGGGCGGATTTGAGTTGGCCAGCGCGCATTCTGGATTACTTCTGGCATTTAGCCTTGCCCGTAACGGCCATGGTCATCGGCGGCTTTGCCTCGCTGACCATGCTGACCAAAAACGCTTTCCTCGACGAGATCAACAAGCAGTATGTCGTCACGGCCCGCGCCAAGGGTCTCAGCGAGCATCAGGTGCTGTACGGGCATGTGTTCCGCAATGCCATGTTGCTGGTCATCGCCGGCTTTCCCGCCACTCTGGTGGGTATGTTGTTTACCGGTTCGCTGCTGATCGAAGTGATCTTTTCGCTGGACGGGTTGGGCTTGCTGGGGTTTGAGGCTGTGGTGAAGCGGGATTATCCGGTGATGTTCGGGACGCTGTATGTGTTCAGCCTGATCGGCCTGTTGCTGAATCTAATCAGCGATATGACCTATCACCTGATTGATCCACGGATTGATTTCTCGGCGCGGACGGGATGATGTCGATGACGGAAGCGGTAGCTCCGCGCATCTCCCAATGCAGGTCAAAATCGTACAGCTTCATGCCGTAGCGTTGCCGGACTGCGGTTTCCCGCCTATAGGCCGGACGCGGGTCTTGGCGCAGAATCTGGGTAATTAGCGCCCGTAAATCACCGTGGGGCCAGGCCGCGCAAAACTGCTCTGCTGACGGACTGAATTCAACATTCAGCATCGCCTCCGGTGCCGCCGGGGCAAAGCCGCCGATGGCGTCGGGAATATGGTCGGAGTAGGGCAAGTAGGGTTTGATGTCCAGCACCGGCGTCCCGTCCAGCAAATCCACGCCGCTCAGATGCAGCACCACCCGGCCCTGCTCAGTCTCAATCCGCTCCAGGCGAACTGCTGACAGGCCAATGGGATTCGGCCGGAAGGGGGAACGGGTGGCGAAAACGCCCAGCCGCTGATTTCCGCCTAAACGAGGTGGCCGCACCGTCGGTTGCCATTGACCGGCCGGTATCCCATGAAAGACGAAGATCAGCCACAGATGGGAAAACCCTTCCAGTCCGCGCACGGCTTCTGGCGAGTGATAGGGTGGCAGCAGTTCCAGCGTCGCCCGCGCTTCAGGAACCAGACCCGCCTGGCGGGGAATGCCGAACTTCTCCCGAAAGCAGGAATGGATCATGCCAATGGGAAATCTACAACCCGTCATGGCCATCTGAAGGCGGCAGGCGCAAAAACAGCAGTAGCGGATCTTGTGGCGATTCCACAAAGCCGAATTTCAGATAAAACGTTTTGACGACTTCGGACATTGCCTGGACCATCAACGCCCGGACACCGGCTTCCTTGGCGACGCGCAGGGTGCGTCGCAAGGCATCACCCAGCAGAACCGGTCCCAGACCATGTTGTTGCCAGACGCGATCCACCGCCAATCGACCTAGCACCATCAACGGAATCGGATTCGGCATATTGCGCCGAATCCGTCCTGGCGCTTGTTCGCTGTTTACTGCACCCGCCGCCAACGCATAGAACCCAACGACCCGGCCTTCAACCTGAATCACGAACGTTCGGGACGCTCCCACCTGTTGATTCGCTAACGCTCGCCGTTTGAGCCAGTCATCTAGCGCTGATTCACCACAGGAAAAATCACTGATGCGATGTCCGGAATTTAGCAACTCCGGCGCACTGAACATCATGATTTTTCCCAGGGTGGAACCCGGTTAAGCAGATCAACGACTCCCGGATGAGGGGTATAAGGTGCTTCGAGCAACGCGATAAATTGCTCATAAGCATCAGGCTTGAAGGTGAAAAAAGTGCGGTCGAGCAGCACGGCTTCAGCTTTTTCCACAGCCGCATCGAGCATGAAATCCGAACGGTTCCTGCCGGATGCCTGAGCCGCCCGATCAATCAATTCACGTTGCGCTGCACGCGCACGCAGGTTGATATGTACATCGCGAGCTAATGCCTGACCCATCATCGCCTACTCCATAGTTTAATAATTCGTTGTACAAAAAACGTCAATACAATCAGCATCGAGAACCATTCCAGCGCCTCCGCAAAGTAATAGCGATCCAGCACGAAGGGCGACGCTATTGGATGGCCAAAATATCCTCATCCTCATCCTCAATGCCGACGCGGTTCCGGCCGGTAGGGTTCCTCGCGGTCATGCAGATGCATCCGGTATTCAACGAACCCTGGGCAGTCGTCGAAATGCAGAAAAGGATTGCCGGTGAGTTGTTCCAACATCGTCGTCGTGGGGGTAATGCCGTAATTATGACCAGGGCGAATCAGGGTATGGTCGGGCAGTCGCTCGCCCAAGCGCCGCAGGCTCTGGTACATCTGCTCCGGGTCGCCGCCGCGTAGATCGCAACGGCCACAGCCGAAAACGAACAGCGTGTCGCCGGTCAGCACTTGGTTGCCGATCTGGTAACAGGCCGAACCCGGCGTATGGCCAGGGGTGTGCAGAATTTCAATTTCGGTCTCACCTAACTGGATACGGTCGCCGCCATCGTGCAGGGTCGGCAGATCGAGATAATGGCCCCAGAACCCCGCTTCAGCACGCAACAGATGCAGTTGCGCATCGCTGGCGTTCAGCAACGCTTCAACCCCGTTGATGTGGTCAAAGTGACTGTGGGTCAGCAGAATTTCCGTGATCCGCAGTCCGCGCCGTTCAGTCACGGCCAGAATCGCCGGTACGTCCCAGGCCGGATCAACGATTGCGGCGCGGTCCGTGGCGTGATCATGGATGACATAGATGAAATTGCCCATGCGCCCCAGTTCCAGGGCGTGGATCGTATGGTGCGCGGCCTCGGTCATTGAACAATTCCTGCAATGCGGTTGGAACATTAACGGCGGCGGCGACTCACAATGGCGAATCGCTTCGACCATGGCTTATGCGCCATCATCGAACCCCCTGGTTACTTTCCCCCATTCAGAGGGATTTTTCATGCGTTTTAATCTCGACACTTGTGATGCCCAGACTTATTTTATTAAAGGCTACGGGCCGGGTTGGGTCAATATCAATGAGCAGGAAATTCGTCGCAGTGTGATCGTGGCGCCGGAGCGACTGTTGACCGATTGGCCGCCGCAGACTTTTGCGGATTTGGCAGCGGCGCACTTTGAAGCGCTCCTGCCGCTGGATCTGGAGATCGTTTTGCTGGGCACCGGCGCACGGCAACGTTTCCCCCATCCGAAACTAACCGGGGTGTTGCTGGCACACAGCGTTGGCGTTGAAGTGATGGACACGTTCGCCGCCTGCCGAACTTACAACATCCTCATGCTGGAAGGTCGCCGGGTGGCGGCAGCTTTGCTGATGATGGCGGATTAGCGCCCCACAGCCAGCAAGCGGCGAGTCTTGCGAAATAGCGAATTGTGGTGCTCCCCTCGCCCGCAGGCGGGAGAGGGGTTGGGGATGAGGGTATGGATTCAGCCTGCGAGGAAGACTACAGAAAATCCTGCGAAAACCCTTCACTTTCCAGAATCTTGCGCAGGCGGCGCAGGGCATCAATCTGAATCTGTCGCACCCGCTCGCGGGTTACGCCGATTTCGTTGCCGACTTGTTCCAGAGTGGCCTTTTCCACGCCACACAAGCCAAACCGCCGTTTGACGACGATCCGTTGCTTGTCGTTCAACTGGTCAAGCCAGGCATCCAGCTTTTCGTTCAGATCGACATCCTGCAGCAATTGCAGGGGATCGGCGTTGTTGTCGTCAGGAATGGCGTCCAGCAGTGAACGGTCTTCATCCTTGCCGATAGGCGTATCCACCGACGTAACCCGTTCGTTGAGTTGCAGCATCCGTTTCACTTCCACCACCGACTTGCCCATCGCTTGGGCGACGTCTTCGGCGGAGGGTTCGTGATCCAGCGTCTGCGCCAACTGCCGGGCTGTGCGGAGATAGCCGTTGATTTCCTTGATAATATGGATCGGCAGGCGGATGGTGCGGGTCTGGTTCATCAACGCCCGTTCAATCGTTTGCCGAATCCACCAGGTGGCGTAGGTCGAAAACCGGAAGCCGCGTTCGGGATCAAATTTCTCGACGGCGTGGATCAAGCCCAGGTTGCCTTCCTCGATCAGGTCCAGCAGGCTGAGACCCCGGTTCATGTAGCGGCGGGCGATTTTCACGACCAGCCGCAAATTGCTTTCAACCATGCGATTGCGGGCGGCAGCATCGCCCTGAATCGAGCGGCGGGCGAAATAGACTTCTTCCTGAGCGGTGAGTAATGGCGAAAAGCCGATTTCGCTCAAGTACATCCGGGTGGCGTCCAGTTCCTCCAGGGTGACTTCGCGGGGAGTGACGACGGGGGCGGACCAGGGAGGTGTATCTGCGATCTCCTCCAATCCTTCTTCTACAGCCATCATCCCTTCTTCAGTCTCTTCCAGCTTGTCTTCATCCAGCAGGGGATCGTCCATAATCAGTTCATCGTCGCATACCACTGCTTCTTGCCGACAGGCACTGATCCGTCGAGACATCGATAACCTCCTGACACGCTTCGCTTGGTGGAACTTCAATAGTTGACGCTGGAGCCGGGTCGGCTGGCGTCTTTGTTTATTATTTTACTGATCACTAGCACCGACTTGGGCAGGCCGGTGGTCTTGGTGCCACCGTGGTTGTTGCTCGGGCCGGAAAAGGGCGGATGATGCGAGTCCTTGCTCCGCCTTGAAAATGCGAGGGGATAATAAGCTTTTCAAAAGCGGTAAGTCTAGCCCGATTCTGTAATTTTTTTGAATCATAAACCGGGATTCAGCCATTGGCTCAGTGCTTCAATAGTGTTATGGCGGGTGAGGTCGACCAGCAGGGGGGTGATGGAGACATGACCGGTGCGCAGGGCGTAGAAGTCGGTGCCGGGACCGGATTCCTGTTCGGGACCGGCAGGACCGACCCAGTAGATCGGTCGGCCACGCGGGTCGATGCTTTTGATGACCGGTTCGGACTTATGGCGATGACCGAGCCGGGTGGCCTGGATGCCGGCTAACTGTTCCCAGGGTCGGTCGGGAACATTGACGTTGAGGATGGTGTATGGCGGGAGGGGGCGTTCGCGCAACTGGCGCACCAGCCAGACGGCGATGCGGGCGGCGGTGGCGAGATGTTGTGGCTGAAAGGAAGCCTGGGACAGGGCGATAGCGGGCAGTCCGAGAAAGCGGCCTTCCATGGCGGCGGCGACGGTGCCGGAATAGATCACGTCATCGCCCAGATTGGGGCCGTGGTTGATGCCAGCTACGACCATATCCGGCTCAGTCTCCAGCAGACCGGTGATGGCGACGTGAACGCAATCGGTGGGCGTGCCTTCGACGCTGTAGAATCCCGGTTCCTGTTCGGTGACGTACAGGGGATTTTTCAGGCTGAGTGAGTTGCTGGCACCGCTGCGGTCGCGGTCCGGCGCGACGACGATGACTTCCGCGACTTCACGCAGGGCAGCGGCTAAACAGAGGAGGCCGGGAGCCTGATAGCCGTCGTCGTTACTGACCAAAATACGCATCATCGTTATCCTTATATCTTTGGGGCAAGATTCTTCACCTCCAGCGAGGCGTTTATGAACGTGCGGTTTACGCTTGATCCCCGCGACCGGGAACTGTTCCGGCAAACGGTCGGTGTGGTCAAGCCACTGCGTTGCGACCGGGTGGCTCCTGCGCCGGTTCATCCCGCGCCGATTCCCCGCTTTACCCTGGCCGATGAGCGCCAAGTGCTGACCGACATGATTTCGGATTATTTCGAGCCGGCGGATCTGGAGACGGGTGAGGAATTGTACTACCGCCGGGATGGGGTGCAGCAGGCGGTGTTGCGCAAACTGCGGCGCGGCCATTTCCAGGTGGGGACGGCGCTGGATTTACACGGGATGACGGTCGCTGCCGCCAAGGAAGCGTTCACAGCTTTTCTGCATCAGGCCCGCCGCGATAACGCGCATTGTGTGCGCATTATCCACGGTAAGGGGAAGGGTTCGCGTCACCGGGGGCCGGTGCTCAAGCAAAAGGTGAATCATTGGTTGCGCCAGCGCGATGAGGTGCTAGCGTTTTGTTCGGCGCGGGCGGTGGACGGAGGGACGGGGGCGGTTTATGTGTTGTTGCGGCGGGTAGCTTAGGTTGCCGCTGCGAAGGGTTCGGCGTCATCCGCTCAATCACATTTTGGCGCAATACATTTTCTGGTTTTTCACCAAATTTTAATTGTTCAAGCACCTGTTGAAATTGTCGGTTCTTCGAATGTTCTTATGGAACAGCCAGACTGGAGATATTCACGCGAGATGCGCTGGTCAGGCTTTTTGCTCCATCATCGATGACAATATCCCAATAACCCTACCTGGATGATCTTCAATGCTATAATCTTTAAGATCAATGTAAACCGTATTATCTGACAATTTCAGGAATTTCCAAAATATTCCAGTCGTAACGGTGCCATAGGTTATGGGTATATCGTTCCCTTCTTTTTCATTAAATATTTTAGCGGCTATCATTTCAGCAATGCATTGACCCAATCCACTCATCATGTTTTCATTCTTTGCCTCTACAAGAGCGATCACTGGCGATTTTATAAATAGCTGCTCTGAAGACAAGCTCACTATAAAATCACAATAACCATTCAAGCCTCTATCTTTGTCAATATTAAATTCTACGCCCGAGAAAAAACTGATCTTTCGATTGAATTTTTTTCTTACCTCAATTAGCACATCCGAAATGATGAGTTCGGATTTCGCTTTTTCCGTATTTATAGCCACAGCTAATGGCAGATTTTCCTCAAGAGTTTTAGAGAAATAGTCACTGATTTCAGAACTTTCAATGTTTGAAAAAATACCTAAACCTTCGACTATCTCTAATCCAAAGTCATCTTGGGTTTTTTTAATGCTGAAATCGCTGTATGACATGGTTAGTCCATTTGTGTGGAGAAATTTCTGGTTCTTCGAGGGTTCTATGGAACATATCAAAGCAGAATAAACTCGTTTTCTGAAATAATCCCTATTTTTAATAGGCTTATTGATCTGGAAAGCAGCTATGTTTTCTCCAAGAAAGACTGACTGGGCCGATTCCACAAGAACCCTCGAAGAACAAAATCCTGTACATTCATCGAATCGATTCCCGGCGCTCAGTCGTTTTACGGTCTTGAACAATCCATTCTTCTGTTGTCATACGGCGAACATTCTTTAATCTGTCAATCGCCCAATGGTTATATTGAGTATTTAAGTCGCAACCCATCCAACGACGATTTAATTGTTCAGCGACAACTATCGTGGTTCCAGAACCAGAAAATGGGTCAATAACTAGATCACCCTCGTTTGAAGAGGCAAGAACAAATTTTCGCAATAATTCTTCAGGTTTTTGTGTAGGGTGTGGCGTTTTCTCGCCCATTCCATTACAAGTTGTCGGGATATCAATAACATCTTTTGGCTTAGCGCCTTTGGGATGCGGAATCCAATTTTCGCGTTGTTTACTGACGCCATTGCCATAAGCGCTGCTTTCCGCTTGTGGGTGTGAAGGATATTTTAATGTATGCGCCCCGTAAGGCGTTCGTACATCGCCGATATTAAGTTGAGTGGAGTCTGATTTACGAAAGTGAATGATACTTTCATGGGACCGTCCCCAATCCCGGCCCAGGTTCGCCTTGTTTTTATAATGCCATATTAGCCAGCGACAATGCTTGAAATATCGGGAAGCCGGATGTTTTAAATCAGCCAGAATTTCCGAAAATCCACAGACATATAGAGATCCAGTAGGTTTTAGGACACGCGACGCCTGAGTAATCCACTGAACAGACCACTTGATGTATTCTTCCTGACTCTCAAAGGTATCCCAATCTGCTTTTTTAATATTATATGGAGGATCAGCAAATACCAGATCAACACTGGAACTATCCAAAGACGTCAGCCATTGGATCGAGTCGCCCTGATATAGGCATCCATGCGGATGCTCGTATTGAATCTGGAATCCCTCTGTCACTGGCTTAAAGGCAGACGCACTGCCTTTTGCCAGTGGTAATCGTTCCAGTGATTCAGCTAAAGCAAGTTGCTTCATGAAATTAACCTAATCGTCTCCCTCCAATTTCTGAAGGGAGTTTATAAAAATCTCTCAATCATAATGAATCTGTGTATAAGACAGCGCAATCGGCTGTCCCGACAGCAGTTGACTAATGAAGGTCCAGATAGTATCGGCGGACGGTGGACAACCCGGCAGGAAATAGTCAATTTTCACCACTTCATGCAACGGATGCACCTTATTCAGTAGCAATGGCAGCTCCGGATCATCAGGAATCTGGGGATTCACTAACCCGATCTCCTTCAGATAGGACTCCTCCAGACATTCCTTGAGGCTGAATTGATTCCGCATGGCCGGAACGCCGCCATTCAACGCACAGGCACCAATCGCCACAAGAATCTTGCACCGCGCCCGGAATTCCATCAGCACATGCACATTCTCAGCATTGCACACCCCACCCTCAATCAGGCCAACATCGCATTCTCCCAATTCCTTAATATCGGTCAATGGACTGCGATCCAGTTCGATCCGATCCACTAGTTCGAACAACCGCTCGTCCAGATCCAGCAACGACATGTGGCAGCCAAAACAACCGGCTAGAGAACAGGTCGCCACTTTCAATTTGGATTCAATCATGGCGACGCCCTCCCCGGCTTTCTGGCAAATGCGCCACATCACCGACCACGCTAATCGGCTTGCGGTCATACAGCCGCTGACCAATTGGTGTGTTATACCCCTGATGTTTAGTCAGAATGGCTCCGGTCGGACATACCTGCGCCGCCTTGTCATGAATGCTGAAATTCGTCGCGCCTAATTTACCAGATGGGGTATTCACCACCAGATGCGCCTCAATCCCGCGCCCCTGCACGGCAAAAATATTCTTGCCATCCACATCCCGACTGGCTCGGACGCACAATTCACATAGAATGCAGCGGTTAAAATCAATTACCGCTTCAGAATGCGACGCATCCACCGGTCGGCGCGGGTAAAAATGGCTGAAATGCGGATTCAGCATCCCGACGTAATAAGCCACCGCCTGCAACTGACAAGCCCCGCTCTTTTCACAAGCCGGGCAGACATGATTGCCCTCGACAAACAGCATTTGCAAAATACCGCGCCGAATCTCCCGCAATTCCTCAGTCTCGCTCTGTACGGCCAGCCCATCCGCCGCTGGCGTCGTGCAGGACGCCTGGAATCGGCTATTGACCTTTACTAGACACACCCGGCAACTGCCATGCGGGGCAAAGTCCGGGTTAAAGCATAAATGGGGAATGTAAATGCCCGCCGCCAGCGCCGCGTCCATGACCGTCTGACCGTCCTGGAACGGAATCCGCCGCCCGTCCAGCGTGAAACTCAATTCCTCGCTCATGGCATCGCTCCTATCAGCAACAAATCTTCGTCAAGCAAATACGCGCCCGCATCGGTGCGGCCCGAAATTTGACGGGCCTCTTCCAATGCCGCATTCAAATCAAACGCCGGTTCAAATGTCGTAGCGCGCAGTCGCTGCTCATAAGCTTCCGGGAACTGTTCCAGACTGTCCAGCACTGGATTGGGCGCGGTCTGGCCGAGTCCACAATGACAACTGACTTGCATGATCCGCCCCAGATTCCGCATCTCATCGAGATCGTAAAGCGTGCCATGCCCGGTATGCACCTTGATCACCAGATCGCGCATTAACGACGTGCCGACCCGGCAGGGTGTACAGAATCCACAGCTTTCATGGACGAAGAAGTGAGCAAAATTGCGGATGCCGTCCAAAATATCGCGGCTCTGGTCAAACACCATGAACGAACCGCCAGTGGCCAAATCCTCAAAGCAAATCCGCCGGTCGAACTGTTTAGCCGAAATCATGTGACCCGCTGGACCGGCCATCTGAATGCCCTGGGCGTCCCGCGCTCCGCAATCTTCGAGAACCCGCCGCACGGTCACGCCGAACGGATATTCATAAATGCCGGGCCGCTCGCAGTCGCCACTCAGACTGAGCAGCTTGGTGCCTTTCGATTCCAGTGTGCCGCGACTGGCGAACCAATCGCCGCCTTCCACCGCAATCTTGGCCGTGGTGGCAAATGTTTCGACGTTGTTGACCACCGTGGGCTTGTTCAAATAGCCATGCGTGGTCGGAAACGGCGGACGGATACGGGGAACACCATGCTTGCCTTCCAGCGATTCGATCAGCGCTGATTCCTCGCCGCAAACATACGCGCCAGCGCCCAGATGAATGTCGATGTCAAAATTGAACGTAGGATCGCCGAGAATCCCGTTGCCCAGCAGTCCGGCTTCACGACGGCGTTGCAGCGTCGCCTTGAGCGAGGGCAACAGATAGCGATATTCGCCACGCAAGTACACAAAGCCATGTTCCGCGCCGATCACCCGGCCACACAGGGTCATGCCTTCAAACACCAGGTCCGCAAAATCCTGCATCAGCACCCGATCTTTAAAGGTGCCCGGTTCGCCTTCATCCGCGTTGCAAACCACATACTTCACATCGCCGGGCGCATCGCGGCAGGAAATCCACTTGGCGGCGGATTTGAAACCCGCGCCGCCCTGACCGCGCAAGCCGGACTTGACCATTTCTTCCAGAATCACCGCCGCGCCGCGCTTCAACACCGCCCGCAACGCCGCGCCATCCGCAAAATGCCGTCCCAGCAGAATATCGGCGCGGCGGATATTGCTCGATACTTCAAAAAATTCCGGTGGCCACTGTTCCAGCGGCATCCGGCTTTCCACCAGTTCGGCAATCCGATCCAACCGCGTCTGATCCAGGCGCGTCAGCGTATAGCCATTGACCAGTGCCGCTGGTCCCTGATCACACATGCCGGTACAGGACGTCGTACCGACCGTGACTGTTCCATCCGCGCGGGTTTCGCCAATGTCGACCTTCAGCCGGTCGCAGAGATAGTGCAGCAATTCGCGGTTGCCCAGCATCCGGTCCGTAATGTTGTCGCTGAACAGGATGTCGTAGCAACCGCGCGGCGCGGTATAAAGAAAGGAATAAAACTCGGCGACACTGTGAACCTTGTTCGGCGAAATGCCGAGTTCCTGGGCCACCTGATCAAGCGTTTCGGGTGCCAGCCAAGTCAATTGATCCTGCACATCGCGCAGGATTTGCAGTAACCGGGTCGGCATACCACTGTGACGTTGAACGATATCGCAAACCGTTTCGGTCAGCGCACTGGATTGGGGTTCCGCCATGGACCACCTCCATCATTATGACTGCCGATCCGCCGGCGTGAAAATGCGGATGGCGCGGGATTTTATCGGGCAGGCCGTTCAATTAAATAACACCAAGCATAACGCAATCGGGGGTCAAAAGCCGTTTTTTCCTTACGGTTGTTATCACCCTTTCCGTCGGGAACATCACCGCAATTTCTCGACTCAAAATCTCCATACCGCGCCGGTTTTCCCATTTCCTGGAATCAGTACGCTATGGCGTTGCCGGGGGATTACAGGCAAAATTCCGGTCATTTTAGGCCACCACTGAAAATGAGACGTTTCCATGCCGAGCTACCGCTTGAAACCCGCCTGCTGGCTGATGCTGGGCTGGCTGTCCGCCAGCGCCGCCCAAGCTGCGGTCTATCCCCTGCCGCCCCCCGATAATGATGTCATCGGTCAGGTGAAGGTGATTTATGCGACCAAGGACGATACCCTGCTCGACATCGCCCGCCGCCACAGTCTGGGCTATGACGAGATGGTTCACGCCAATCCCGGCGTGGATCGCTGGGCACCCGGCGAAGGGACACCCATGGTGTTGCCTACCCGCTATATTCTCCCCGATACCCCGCGCGAGGGTCTCGTGCTGAACACGGCGGAATTGCGGTTGTACTACTACCCCAAGGCTGGGCCGGGCGAAGAGCGGGTGGTCCATACCTATCCGGTCAGCATTGGCCGGATGGATTGGAAAACCCCCATGGGCCTGACCAAAGTCGTAGCCAAGGACGTTGACCCCGCCTGGCGCCCCCCGGCGTCGATCAAGGCGGAGCACGCCAGAGAGGGCGACATCCTGCCCGACGTGATCCCGGGCGGTCCCGACAATCCACTGGGCCGCTACGCTATGCGACTGGGCGTCCCCGGCTACCTGATCCACAGCACGAACAAACCGTTCGGCATCGGTATGCGGGTTACACACGGCTGTGTCCGCATGTACCCGGAAGACATCGAAAATCTGTTTGGCAAGGTTCCAGTAGGCACCCCAGTGCGGTTGATCGACCAACCGATTAAAGTGGGGCGCATCAACGGTCATTGGCAGGTCGAAGCGCACGAACCACTGGCGGAAGACAATATTCCGATCAAAGTCACTTTGGAGCAGGCCATTCAAGTCGTGATCGCCAAGACGGGGCCTGATATGCCAGGCGTGGATCAGGCGGCGCTGGCAGCAGCGATTGAGCAAGTCAGCGGCATTCCGGCTTCGATTGCCGCCTTGCCCGGCTCAACTCCGCCGGAGTCACTGGCTGGCCCGGCCCCGGTGCCCTTGCCCTACACGAATGACGCTGCCGGGTTTAATGCCGAGGAAAAGTTGCCTTATCGAACGTCCGTTCAGCCTCCCCCACGGCCGGTGACGGCTGCGCCAGGTTACGTTCCCAACCGCCCAAGCTATCCCCCGTCTTATTCGTATCCGCCGTATCCAGCAGCGACTGAACCCCCGTCGACGATCCGCCCTCCGGTCTACCCACCCTATCCGCTGCAGCCAGCCGCTAATCGGCTGTAAATCGACATAAAAAAACCCCGCGGCCAGTGAAGGTCGCGGGGTTTTTTGAATTCTGCCGTGGCGAAGTCCGGCTTACTTGTACATCGACTTCTTGAACATCCGGTTAATCTTTTCCTCAGTCGCCATGCTCACGGACTTGGCATCCATGGCAATCGACTTGGCTTCATTAGCGGTATCCATCGCATTGCGGGCCATGGACTTGGCTTCGTTGGCATCCTGCTGCACGGCTTTCAGATCGCTGGTGCTGGCGCAGCCAACGGTCAATCCAGCCACCAGGGCCAGCATGGAAATTTTGGTCAGGGTCTTCACAGACATTTTCAACTCCTCAGAGATCACGATGAACAAAGCAAAACTGGTGTGATGGGTATGTTGCCATAACACAACTAATTTGTCTCTACACAACAAGCCCCATTATAACGAAATTTCCAGTGACGAACAGTGGCGAAAATGATACCGGGCTTAACGGATTTCTACCCGCATTCCGACTTGCACCCACGGGCGCAACGCTTCGATTTGCCGGTTGTCCAGCGCTACGCAGCCACTGGTCCAATCAATACCTGCTTGATGGACACTGGGATTACCTGACCCGATGCCATGAATCCCGATCTGCCCGCCCAGTGGGGTATCCTGCGGCGGCCGACGACCGTTCAGCCAGGCGGTGCGGATGCGTTCGTAGGTCGCATGGTTAATGCGCTGCTCGCGCAAGGCCCGTTCGGCATAGTCAATATTGGGATAATCCAGACCGATAAAGCGCTTGAACCGGCTTTGATCATTGATCCAGCCGACCCGAAATACGCCAATCGGCGTTTTGTTATCGCCGCGCCGATGTTTGAGTCCCGCGCCACTACTGCCCAAAGCCACTTGATGGAAAACTTCAACCGGACGGTTGCCCTGCATAATCATCAGTTGATCGGTCTTGGTATCCACCAGCAGCCAGGGGCCACGGGGCGTTGAATCCGGGATCTCCACCACTGGGGGCTGTTGGCCAGCCTCCTGGATCGAGTTCGAAGTACAGGCGCTGGTCAATCCAGCCAGTACGCCGATAAGCAAAATCCGTTGACTGAACTGCATACTCCTCATGTTCAACCTCATGCGGTCTATTATCAGGGTGAATTTATCGGGCAACCGGGACGGTGATGCCATTCTAAAAACGCGGCTCCAGAACCATTTCACTGAGCAGCGAGTTGCCCACAAAACAGTTGTCCTTGGCTTTGCGGTGCAGTTCCCGCACGGTATCTGCGTCGGGAATCGTATCGCCGCCAAAGACTACCTGGGGCCGCAAGGTCAGCCGGGCCACCATCATTTTACCCTTGGTGTTCTTGCCCAGTTCGGCGGTCGGCTCATCTTCGTAATGGTCCACGACCAGTTTCCTGAGTGCGGCAATGGTCAGAAACGTCAACATGTGGCAACTCGACAACGCCGCCAGCAATGCCTCCTCAGGATTGCTGCGGTTGGGATCGCCGGAATAGTCGGGGGCCGACGAACCCTGAACCATCTGCCCACCCGCCAGTCGCCAGGTATGACTGCGATCAAAGGTTTTCGTGTCGAAATCCGGCGTTGTGCGCCGCCAGTCAAGCTGTATGGAAAATTCAGACATAAAATGCTCCAGGAAATTGAATATTCAATAATTTTTCAAAGCTATTGCCGATTTTCGGCCTTCCCGCCCAACGCTTTCAATGCCGTCGACGCACAAACATCCCCCCCCAGTGCCTGTTCGAGTTGGCTGATACGCTCCCGTAACTGGGCGTTAACCGCCTCCTGCTCGGCCAGGAGCACCGCCCCATCCGCCATGCCGCTGGCGGGTTGAATACTGCTGATGGACCGTGGCGACAGGACGCCGCTGAACAGCCAACCCGCCAGGGCACCGCATAACAATACTGCCAGCGTCACGGTTCCCCATACCCAGGCACGCTGGTAGCCGGGAATCGCCGCTTCGGCGGTATAGACGGTGAACGATGAGTGCATTTGCTCAGTCATGTTCTAGCGCTCCACCACGGTGAAATTGGCAATCGGCAAGGTTTTGTGTGGGCGGATCGTCCCTTTAAACATCCGTTCCTGACTGTCGCGAATCAGCCGGATTTGAAACGGCGTCGGCTGGGGATTGCGTTCATCCTTGCGCGGTTCATAGCGGACCGCAATTTTATAAGCGCCTGGTGCCGCCTGACCCGCCGGCCAGAAAATATTTTCCACTGGCTTCTCGCTCAGGGTCTCGCGGGCGGAGTTAGCATCCACGTCCAAGGCTCCGCCGCAGCCACGGGGCGTTAAATAATCCAGCGTTTGTCCCGATGGACAACGGACTACCAAATCAAGATCGGCGCTCCCGTCCCAGAGCAGCGTTGCGGTCATTGCGCCGATCTTTGCACCGGTCGCGGACAACCGGCTGGCGAACTCCTGACGCTCCTCAGGCGTAGGCTCCGCTTGAGTCAGTGGTTCACTGGCGGGTTCCGGGCCAGTCGGCGGCGGGGCGATCAGGGGTCGGGAATCGCTGAGAGCGTCCTCCAGGGTTCGCATCGCCGGTTCTACTGCTGCTGGTTGGGGGGACGCCGGAACGGCAGGCAACGATCCGGAATCAGCCATTGACGGCGAGGTTTGAGGCGATGCCGTATCATCAACGGCGGGCGCAACCGGCGGCGAGCTGGGGACTGAGCCGATAGCGCCGGGTTGCTCGGGGGCGCGAATTTCAGGGGCAACCGGCAAGCTGGGGACTGAGGCTGCTGCGGCTGAATGCGGAGTCACTGACGCCGGGTTGTTCTGCGGCGTTGGCAGCGCAGAGGTCATCGATGGCGTCATCGTTGGAACGGTAAGAGCCAGCGGTGCCGATGGCGTTGATGGAATCGACGCAGGGTTCATTTCGGTCGGCAATGAACACCGGCCCTGTTGCTGAGCCAGATCCACCAACCGCTGTTCCAGCCGGATGCGCAACTCCTGTTCAACGTTCCGTGCCTCGGTTAAAGCGCGATCCAGCGCAGCGTCCGGCGCGAGTGAGGCGGCTTCGCCAGACAACACTGGTGTGGAACTCCGGGTCATACTCCAGAAAACCGCTCCTAGCGCCAACAGCAGCGCCAACACCGCTACGCTCCAGAAATACTGCGAACCGACTACCACATAGCGCAGCGCCGAAGGCGGATTTTCCACCGCCGGCGATGAACGGGCCTCGTCTTCGGGTTCAACCGGCTTGGCCAGCAGCGTCGCCACCGATTCGGCAGGCGCTTTGGGCGGCAACTCAGGAGGTAAATCAGGCAACGATTCGGCAGGCGGCGGCAGGGGCGCTGATTCGGCGGAAGGTTCGGCAGCCGATGAAGGTTCATCCGTTGCTGTCGGGCGCAGTAAAGCGGCTTCCGATTCAGGAATCGTAATATCCGGGACCACGCGCTCAGGCGGCGATTCCGATGCGGCCAATGCCCCTCGGACGGGGATTTCTGATCCGGCCCACGGCTGATCCGGGGAAAATCCCCAGTGCGCAACGACTGGACGGCCATTGACCACAAAGACCTCGTTTTCCGTCGGTGGATTCAGGACAGCCTTGAGGATAGCGCCCAGTTGGATGCGTTGCGTATCGCCGGAAGCCGTATAGGACTCGGCCATTTTCCGGCCCCGTTCCAGCAGAGCATGAACCCGGTCGAGAAGCAGTTGACGTTCCTCCTCCGGCCAATCGCTTAACACAATGGGTGGTTGGTCCGGCTCGCCCTCGGTATACCAATCGATGCGATTGTGGGCGCGATCCACCACCGGTTCCGCCAGTAAATCCGCCGTATCCGATCCCAGTTCGCTGGCCAGCACCGCCCGGATTTGCGGGTACAGCGCATACAGCGGTTGACCGAATCCGCCGCGCTCCCGCACCCCATCAAAGGAAACGCTGCTAAGAAGAATTTGTTCCCGCATGGCCGCCACGCCTCATGTATCGTTGATATTCAAGCTGCTGGAATCTTGCGAATCGGCCATTCCTGCTGATTCAGTAGCATTTTCTCCAGCTCACGAGTCAGATCGACGTTCGCCCCGCCCGACTTCTTGACCTCGCGGCGCGAACAGGAATCCAGCGGCCAGATGCCGACTTTCTCATCCAGATTGATCTCCTTCCATTTAGCGTGACCGGTTTGGCGGAGCTGATCGAGGTTTGTACGGATCGCCTGGCCGAGTTGCGCTAACTGTTGGCAACGCTGAACGAAATAGGGTGTCTTTTTACCGGAAAAATCAAAGCTCATCAGCACCGCCTTAACCGTGATGGTTGAGGCGTCTTCGGTCAGCCAGTCGTAATCCGTTTTACCAATCAGGGTCGGCTGATATTCGCGCAACATCCGGGGATCATCGAGCGGCACAAAATGCACGTTCGCCAGCATCGCGGCAAATTCCGGCCGGGTAATCAGATTGCCCACCTTGGTAAACAGACTGACCGACTTGCCTGCGACATAAAACATGGCGTCGGCTTCACCTTTCAGCACCGCCGTGACGCCTTGCAACGGCGGCAGATTCAGCAATTCCGCTGGTTTGACGCCGGTCATCTGCAACAGGTTGGTCGCCGTCAGCCAACTCCCACTACCCGGTTCGCCCACGGCTACCCGTTTGCCCTGCAGGTCATTGAAGGATCGAATCGCTTTGCTGGCGAACAAATGCACTTCTTCATTATAGAACGGAAAAATTAGCCGTAGTCGTTCAGCGACTTGACGCATCTCCGGATTCTCGGAGCGGCTGAGAAACCCCAGTACGTCGGATTGTACAATGCCCAGAGCGGCATTTTCCTTGCTGTTCATGCGCTTGATATTATCGATGGAACCCTGGGAATCCTTGACCAGGATATCCAGACCGACCGGTTTGGCGATTCCGGCAATGTCGTTGCCAAACTGAATATAGGTGCCGGTCCGGGAGCCGGTGACCATGCCAATCTGTTGGGCATTGGCGTCTTCAGCGAAAGCCGGGCCAGCCAGCCCCATCAGAAAGAACAGACTGCCGATCAGCAAACGATTCATGGGAAAACTCCGGGTACAATTTTTCAACGGCGCAGACTCCTCTCCAGATCTTGCAGAGTCGGATCAAACTGCGATTTCAATTCATCTTCCAGATCACGTCGGGAGCCGGGCGGCGCAGGTGGCGCGGGCGGTATTGGACGAACCGATTCCGGTGTCAGCTTTGGCGCGGGTTTAGGCTCGGGCGCAGGGTGCGGTTCGGCGGCTAATGCCGGTTCGGGGGCCGGGCGGGGTTCCGGCGCAGGCACGGGTTCCGGGGCTGGGCGTGGTTCGGAAGCCGGAATGGGTTTTGGCGTTACGTTCATGCGAAGGTCGCCAGACGGTCTTGCCGGGGTTACGGCCGGGACCCGCTCAGGCGTGCTGGACTGGCGATTGAACCACCACCATCCGCCTCCAACTGCCGCCGCGATGGCCGCGATGGCCAGCAACCATCCGAACCAGCGATTCTGTTGTGCTGTCCCGACGGCATCAGGCGGTGCTGGAGTCGAGACTGGCGCTGGGGACGGTCGTACATCAGCCGATGGTGGCTCGTGTGAGGCGGCAATCGGCTCGGAGAGGATTTTCGGCGCGCCTGGGGGGCCGAACACCCGAGCTTCACTGTCGATGGGCGTGGAAACAATCCGTCCTTCTACCCGCCGGGTGGGTGCTTCATCGAGACGATTTGGTGAAGACCCCGGCCCGCGCACTACGACCCGGGTGGGCAAGTTTTCCTCTTTCTCCGCTTCCAGCCCGCCGCTCATCTCGGGAATCGGCATATCGGGAATGGGTAAATCGGCAGGATGCAGTTCAGGCAACGGCGGCGGCGATGCAGGCGCGGGTGGCGGAGGCGGTTTCGGAGCAGAACTGATCCGCGTACCACCGATGACCCGACGTTCAGCGCTTTCCAGACCTTCTTCAATGTCCAGTTCCAGCGGCCAGACCAGCGTTAGGGCGGCGGTTTCCGTCAGTCCCTGACCACGCACCGCCAGGCGATAGGGCATGTTTTCCAACTGAAACGCCAGTTCGGGATGAATCATGAATTTCAGCGCATCGCCGCTATACCAGACTTCTTCAGGCTGTAACCAGCATTCCGCGCCTTGCCAGCCGCCTGGACCCAGGTGGTTGGCCGCGAAGCCGTGACGACCCAGGGCGAATTCGAAGGTTTCCAAGGTGCGCGGCAGGCCCTCCAAGGTCACAATGGCATGGCCCATCGGACGTTGTGGATCTTCGGAAATGCGGACTGAGAGCTTGGACATCAGGGTCTCCAGAAAGCCAGGCGAACAGTGAAAACCGGGGATTCGGCTTTTCCTGAAAGTTTATTGTAGAACAATTTTGTAGCTAAAATGAGACCGCCCAACCAGTTTAACGATGTTGAGGGGATTCCTCCGCCTCAGCCTGGGTTATGGCCTCGCGCAATTTCGCGATCCGAATGGGCTTGGCGAGGGTAATCACCGAGCTTAGCCCTTTGAATTCCGCCAGCAGTTGCGCATCACGGGCGTATTGCGGACTGTAACCGGTGATAATGATCAGCCCCGACTGATAGCCCTGCTCGGTCAGCCAGACCACCAACTCGTTGCCGTCCATCTCTGGCATGACCATATCCAGCACAATCAGCGTGGGCGGTGCCTCCAGGTAGGCAGACTGAAAAGCGCGGCCGTTCGTCGTCACCTGCGCTTCATAGCCCAAATCCGTCGCTACCCGCGCCACCATCTCGCCAAATTCCGGTTCATCATCGACAATCAATAAGCGCTTTTCATTCATCCCCCCTCCTTATCCCGCCGACATTTCAATGTGATGCAGTTTTAATACGACCAGTTTGAGGCTGGGGTCATCCGGGTCGGCGTGTACCGCAAAGCCCAGCATTCGATTCAAGCGTAGCATGGGTCGGTTTTCCTGCAGCACTTCGCCATAAATCTCGCCAATACCCCGCGCCCTGGCGTAGTCGATGATCCGCTGCATCAGTCGCTGTCCGAGTCCCTGCCCCATCATCGCCCGGTCGAGCATGATCGAGTATTCGGCCCGGTCGCGACCCGGATCGGCGCTGAGGTTGACGATGCCGTAAATCGTCGCCTGGCCGGGCAGACCGGGACCGACCGCCACCAGCGCCATTTCCCGATGATAGTCAATCTGTGTCAGGGATGCCGCCATCGCGTGACTGAGTTCCCGAATCGGCTGGAAGAAGCGTCGGCGCAGATCATCCGGCGACGCCCGCCCGACCAGAGCTTGTAGCGCCGGTTCGTCTTCCGGCAGCACCGGACGCAATAGCAGTTCCTGGCCATCCGGCAGGCGAATCGCTTCTTCCAGGGCTTTCGGATACGGGCGGATGGCCAACCGCTCCGCTGGATTGGTCAAGGCGGAAGCCACCTCGATGCGAACATCCAGCGCCAGCAAGCCTTGGGCATGGCTCCACAAGGGGTTGATGTCCAGCGCCGCCAGTTCGCCCAGATCGACGACCATCTGGGAGATTTTCACCAGCGCCAGCGCCAGTGCATCGAGATTGGGTCGGCGCAACAGGCTATAGCGCAGGCGCTGGTAGATGCGGGTTTGCGCCATAATCTCGCGGGCCAGGTGCAAATTCAGCGGCGGCAGGCCATAGGCTAGATCGTCAATCGCCGATGCGTCCGGGCCACCCTGACCAAAGTAGATCATCGGACCGAAGCGCCCCCCGGACCGCACGCCCAGCGTTAACTCGTAAGCATTCTCGCGGGCGATCATCGGTTGCAGGATAAACCCATGACAGCGGGCGGCGGGAGCAATGGCTTGTAACCGCGCCAGGCGTTCCTCAGCCGCTTGCCGCACGGCTTCCGGGGTACTCAAAAAGCTGGCTGTGCCGCCGAGCAGCGTCGTTTGTGGAACGTCCGGAGCCAGAATTTTCAGCACCATCGGCTGGCGACAATCCGCCATCAGTTCAGCCGCTGCCGCCGGCGTTTCCGCCCAGTGGGTCTCGATCACCGGCAGGCCATAGGCGCTCAACACCTGCACCGCTTCGTATTCATCCAACTGCCGGCGACCGGCGGCCCAGGCTCTGGCCAGAAGGGTGCGCGCCGTGGTGACGTCAGGGGTGAAGACTTCCGGCAACGAAGGCGGCGTTTCCATCAACAGCGCCTGATTGCGCCGGTACTGCACCAGGCGCATGAACGCCTGCACGGCGGCGCTGGCGGTTTCATAGGTGGGTGCCTGGCGGGCCAGCAGTCGGCGGCGGGCTTCGGCTCCGGCATTGGGTCCGGGAATGCTGGCGAGGATGACCCGGGGACTTTTCGCCAACCGTTCAATCACCGCCTCAGCGACCGCTTCCGTATCGCTGAACACACTCGGCGTTTTGATCACCAGGACGCCATCAACGCCGGGATCAGCCAATAACAGATCCAGTGCCTGCCCATAGGCTTTGGCATCAGCCTGATCGCCCAGATCGATGGGATTGAGCAACGAACCGGGATCCATCAGTGGCTCCAGACCCTGCTGGGTGGTCGCGGAGAATTGGGCCAGCCGTCCGCCAAAATGGTACAGCGTGTCGGTCGCCAGCAAACTCATGCTGGAACTGTTGCTGAGAATGGCCAGCCGGTCGTTCTGCACCCGCTTAGCCGCCTTGAGCACCTCGACCATTTGCAACAATTCGTCGCTGTCATCGACCCGCAGCAAACCGGCGCGGCGAAAGGCGGCGGCATAGACGGCGTCATCGGGTTCTTCGGGATAGCGGCGCGGTTTGAGGACGATCACCGGCTTCAGGCGGGCGGCGCGCCGGGCGGCGGACAGGAATTTGCGGGGGTCAGCAATATGCTCAACGTACAGCAGAATCGCCTGGGTGTGCGCATCGCCAGCCAGATAGTCCAGCAGATCGGCCAGATCTACATCCAGCCCGGCCCCCAGGTGAATCAGATGGCTGAAGCCAAAACCGTAGTGATGGCCAATGTCGAGGGCGGTTTGGCCGATGGTGTCGGATTCGGTAAGAAAGGCGATGGGGCCAGCGCTGCGCGGCGGTGGGCCGAGGCTGACCTGAAGATGGGCCTGCGGGACATTGAAGCCGCTCGATCCCGGCCCCAGCAGCCGGATGCCGCCGGTCTGGGCGGCACTGGCCAGGGCGTCCATGAGTCCCTGATCAGCCGCGCTCGGCAGATGGCTGACCAGCAGAGCCGCACGCGCTCCGCGTTCGCCCAGTTGCTGGAGCAGCGGTGGAACCTCGGCCAGGGGGCGGGTAATGACCGCTAGATCCGGCGTCAGCGGCAAACTGGCGATGTCCGGGTAGGTCAGCGCGCCTTCCAGCGCCCAGCGCTTGGGGTCAACCGGCATCACCGGTCCTTTGAAGCCACCGCGCATCAGATTGCGGGCGATTCGCACATCCCGGTCGCCATCGCCCCCAATCAGCGCTATGGCATTCGGTTGGAAAAAGGCATCAAGATAACGGGTCGTCATGCACTGCATCCAGGTTTGCCGTTCACGGCAAGCAAATAAAGCAGTAGGATACCGCATCCGCGCCGG
>JAUPTV010000150.1 GCA_030917925.1 Pseudomonadota bacterium | reverse complement strand
CGGTCATTTCCCTGAATGGCATTGTTTACGCGGGCGCGGTACGCACCGGCGGCGACCGGTTCGATGAAGCCATCATCAACTATGTCCGGCGCAACTTCGGCGTGCTGATTGGCGAACCGACGGCGGAGCGCATCAAACACGAAATCGGCAGCGCCTATCCCACCTCGGAAGTGCGCGAGATCGAAATCAAGGGCCGTAATCTGGCCGAAGGCGTCCCGCGCAGTTTCACCCTGAACAGCAACGAAATCCTTGAAGCCTTGCAGGAACCGCTGTCGAACATCATCGGCGCGGTGAAAATGGCGCTGGAAGCGACGCCGCCAGAACTAGCGGCGGATGTGGCGGAACGGGGCATTGTCCTGACCGGCGGCGGGGCGTTGATGCGCGATATTGACCGGCTGATTGTCGAAGAAACCGGCCTGAGTGTCGTCATTGCCGAAGATCCGCTGACCTGCGTGGCCCGGGGCGGTGGTCGGGTGCTGGAGTTGATCGCCAAGGACGAACGCGCCATTGACGCCTTTGCGATTGAGTAATCGTTGGCGTCTCTCAAACCCAGTGGGCGCATCCGCCACTTGTTCGAAGTGAACCCCAAGGCAGTCCTGCAGCTTGGCCTGTGGGGCGCGCTCTCCATCGCGCTGATGACGGTCGATCATCGTTATCACGCTATTGATAGTGTGCGTGATGTCCTGGCGACTGCGGTTTACCCGCTACATGTCCTGATGCGTCTGCCGACTGATACTCGCAACTGGCTCACGGAAAAATGGTCCAGTCGCAGCCGTCTGTTGGAAGAAAACGCCCGCTTGCGCGAAAAACAGTTGTTATTGAATGTTCAGTTGCAAAAGCTGACGGCCCTGGAAGCGGAAAATCGCCGCCTGCGCTCGCTGCTGGAATCGGCGGTCAATACCCCGGAACGGGTGTTGATGGCTGAGTTGCTGACGGTGGATTTCAATCCGTATCGTCACCACATTCTGCTCAATCGGGGCCGCCAACACGGTCTTTATGTGGGGCAACCGGTCCTTGATCAGCATGGCGTCATCGGCCAGATCATCCGGGCTGATCCGCTGACCTCGACGGCCATTCTCATCACTGATCCCAATCATGCCCTGCCGATCCAGGTCAACCGAACCGGCGTGCGCACCCTGGCGCTGGGTTCCGGCAACCTTCATGAACTGGAATTGCCGCATATTCCCCATAACGATGACGTCAAGGTCGGCGATGTGCTAGTCACTTCGGGGATGGGAGGCCGGTTTCCACGCGGCTATCCGGTCGGTACGGTCACCTCGGTCAAGTTTGATCCGGGTAGTCCCTTTGCCCGCATTATTGCTAAACCAATGGCGCAACTGGATCGAATTCGCGAGGTTATGTTGCTGGATAACGACCCACCGATCATCGCCCCGGATGCGTCAGACGCCGTAGCCGCCTGGACGCCATGACCGCAACCCAACCGAATGGCCGCTGGGTCATTGCCTTCAGCTTGCTGATCGCATTTCTGTTATCAGGCGTGGCCTTGCCCGGCGTACTTGACCGGTTCCGCCCGGACTGGGTGGCGATGGTGCTGATCTACTGGTGTATGGCGTTGCCACACCGGATCGGCATTGGCGTGGGTTGGGGCGTGGGTTTGTTGCTGGATATTGGCCGGGGCGGGTTGCTGGGTCAGCATGCCCTGGCGCTGGCAGTGGTGGCGTATCTAACCCTGCAAGTGTACCGGCGCATCCGACTGGCACCGATCTGGCAGCAGACCTTCAGTATTCTGGTATTGCTGGCCATTGAGCGCATTCTGATTTTCTGGATCAGCGGCGTGATCGGCTATCCGCCGCAGGATTGGTGGTATCTGGCACCGGCGGTTGGCGGCATGGCGTTATGGCCGTTGCTATTTGTTGTGCTGCGCGATGTGCGCCGCTATTTTCAAGTGAGTTAACAATTGTTTTACAAACCTTATTCCCAGGAACCGCTGGCCAGGGAAAAAGATAATACTGCCGAAAGCGAACTATTCTTCCGGCGTGCGCTGGTGATGGTGCTGGCCGTCTTGCTGGGATTGCTGGCGGTGGGCAGCCGACTGGTGTATCTGCAAGTGCTCAACCATGAGCGCTTTACCACGCTGGCGGATGGTAACCGGATTCGCGTCCAACCGCTGCCGCCGACCCGGGGCTTTATTTTCGACCGCAATGGTGTGCTGCTGGCTGAAAACCTGGCGTCCTATCACCTGGAAATCACCCGCGAGCAGTTGCAGGATCTGGACGCGACGCTGGCCGAGTTGCGCGAGCGCATTGAATTAACCGACGCCGACATTGATCGATTCCGCAAAATGACGCGGCGCACCCCGGACTATATCGGCGTACCGCTGCGCTTTCGCCTGACGGATGAAGAAATCGCCCGGCTGGCCATTGATCTCTATCGCTTTCCTGGCGTTGAGATCAAGGCCGATCTGACCCGCCACTATCCGCTGGGGTCGCTGGGCGTCCACGCCATCGGCTATGTGGGACGCATCGACGAAGGTGAGATGCTCCGCATTGATCCCGGCCAGTACAGCGGCAGTACCCATATCGGCAAGGTCGGGGCGGAGCGGTCTTATGAAGATCTGCTGCGTGGGCGCACCGGCTGGCAGCAAGTGGAGACCAATGCCGAAGGCCGCCCGTTGCGCATCCTCAGTCGCACGCCGCCCACGCCTGGGCAACATGCCTATCTCAGTATCGATATCCGCTTGCAGGCGGTAGCGGAAAAAGTGCTGGAGGGTTACAACGGGGCGATTGTCGCTCTCGATCCGCGCAATGGCGAAATCCTGGCTCTGGCCAGTCAGCCGACTTACGATCCCAATCCGTTCGTCAACGGCATCGACTTCGCCTCCTACCGCACCCTGAACACCTCCAAGGACAAGCCGTTGCTGAATCGCGCCCTGCGCGGGATGTATCCGCCCGGCTCTACCATCAAGCCGTTGCTGGCGCTGACCGGCCTGGAATACGGAGTGGTTAATCGCCACAGCGGGATTTTTTGTCCCGGCTTTTACCGGCTGCCTGGCTCCAGCCACCGGTTCCGCGACTGGAAGCGCGGCGGCCATGGTCATGTGGGGATGGATCGCGCCATCGCCCAGTCCTGCGATGTGTATTTCTATGACCTGGCGCTGAATCTGGGCATTGACCGCACTCATCAGTTTCTCGACCAGTTCAGCATGGGTCGGCCTACCGGCGTTGATTTACCCGGTGAGAAGGGTGGAGTTTTGCCCTCGCAGGCCTGGAAGCGCAAATCCTATAATCAGAGTTGGTTTGCCGGCGACACGCTCAGCGCCGGGATCGGGCAGGGCTATTTTCTGGCCACGCCTTTGCAACTGGCACATTCCACGGCGGCGATTGCGAAACAGGGCGTCCGGTTTCAGCCGCGCATTTTACATGCGAGCGAAGATCCCGAGACCCGTGTCCAGACCCTGGCTGAGCCTCGGCCGTTGCCATCGGTCCAGGTTCGCAATCCCCAGTTCTGGGAAACGGTGACGACCGGAATGATTCACGTCGTCGAGGGCGGTACAGCCAACCGCATCAGCATCGGGGCCAAATACCGGATCGCCGGCAAGACCGGCACCGCGCAAGTGTTTACCCTGGGTCAGAGCGAAAAATACGATGCCAAGCGTCTGGCGAAGCATCTTCTCGACCATGCGTTGTTTGTGGCCTTCGCGCCAGTCGAAGACCCGGCCATCGCCATCGCGATCATCGCGGAGAACGGTGGTGGCGGCAGCAGCACGGCGGCGCCCATGGCACGCAAGGTGATGGATGCCTGGCTATTGAATAAATATGACATTCCTGAACCACCACCTGCCCCGGATGCCGTGCCGCATGAACCTGCATCGGAATGAGGAAAGTTGGGTGCTGCGGCTGTTACGATTGGATCTGCCGCTTTTGCTGGGGTTGTTGCTGTTGTCCGGCCTGGGGCTGACCGTGTTGTACAGCGCCGGGCAGCAAAATATGGATCTAGTGGTGGGACAGGGTATGCGGTTGGGGCTGGGCTTTGCGATCATGCTGACGCTGGCGCAGTTGCCACCCCGCTATTTCCGGTTTTGGTCACCGTGGATTTATCTGTTGGGCATCGTGCTGTTGCTGGCGGTGATGGTGGTCGGCGACGTGTCCAAGGGTGCGCAGCGCTGGCTCGATCTGGGCGTCGTGCGTTTTCAGCCGTCAGAAATCATGAAGCTGGCGGTGCCGATGATGATGGGCTGGTTTTTCGCGGAAAAACCGCTGCCGCCGCGCTGGTTGCATCTGCTCGGTGGAGCCTTGATTACCGCGATTCCTTTCATTCTGATTGCGGAACAGCCGGATTTGGGAACGGCACTGGTGGTGGGATCTGCCGGCGCCTTCGCGCTGTTTCTGGCCGGACTGAGCTGGCTGATCATGTTCATTCTGGCTGGGTTGCTATGCGCCGCGATTCCGCTGTTCTGGACGTTCATCATGCACGATTATCAGCGCCAGCGGGTGCTGACGTTTCTGGACCCGGAAACCGATCCGCTGGGGACCGGCTATCACATCATTCAATCCAAAATCGCCATTGGCTCCGGCGGCATTTACGGCAAGGGCTGGCTGAATGGCACCCAGTCGCATCTGGACTTTCTGCCGGAAGGTTCCACCGATTTTATCTTCGCCGCATTTCTGGAAGAATTCGGCTTGGTGGGCGGTTGCCTGTTGTTAACGCTCTACTTTTTCATCGTCGCCCGCGCCTTGTACATGGCCAGTCGCGCCCCGGATACCTATACCCGCTTGCTTGCCGGCAGTCTTACGCTAATCTTTTTTCTGTATGCCTTCGTCAATACCGGGATGGTTTCCGGGCTGTTGCCTGTGGTAGGGTTGCCCCTGCCATTATTCAGCTACGGGGGAACCTCCCTGGTGACGATCATGGCGGGCTTCGGTATTCTGATGAGTATTTATTCGCACCGCCGGACCCTGACGCGGTAATCGCCGCCCTAACCTACGACGAGAGTCACGCGTGAAGAGCCCGTATTTGTTGGGAATTGCTTTTTTATTGAGCGCCTGTGCGCCGCCTGCCGCGGTACGCCCCGTCCCGGAAACCGCGCTGGAAATTCCAGCGCCTGAAACCACGCCCGAGGCGCTGGCGGTGGGATCGGCCACATTGAATCCCGGCCAACCGCTGATCCAGCGGGCCGATGTGCAGGCGTTTATCCGCGAGATGGCCACCCGGCATGGCTTTAAGGTGGCCCAGTTGCAGACGACCTTCAGCCGTGCCCAGGCGCAGCCGGGCATCATCGCCGCCATGTCCAAACCCGCCGAGGCCAAGCCCTGGTATGCCTACCGGGAAATTTTTGTGAATCCCAAGCGGATTCAGGGCGGTGTCCAGTTCTGGCGCACCCATGCGGCAGCGCTGGCGCGGGCAGAGCAGGTCTATGGCGTTCCGCCGCAAATTGTGATCGCTATTATTGGTGTGGAAACCCAGTACGGCGGCAACATGGGCAAATACCGGGTGTTCGAAGCGCTGTCCACGCTGGCCTTTGGCTATCCGCGCCGCGCCGCCTTTTTCCGCAAGGAACTGGAAAATTACCTGCTGCTGACCCGCGCCGAAGGGATTGATCCGCTGAGTTTACGCGGCTCCTACGCCGGAGCCATGGGTCTGGGGCAGTTCATGCCGAGCAGTTTTCTGAGTTATGCCGTGGATTTCGATGGCGATGGTCATCGGGATCTGTGGCGCAATCCCACCGACGCCATTGGCAGCGTCGCTAATTACTTCAAGAAGAACGGCTGGCGCAGCGGTCAGCCGGTCGCTACGCCTGCCGCAGTCAGCGGTACGCGCTATCCGGCGCTGGTCAGTCAGCGCCTGAACCCGCCGAAAAGCAGCGTTGCCCAGTTGCGCAGCCAGGGCGTAACGCCCCGCGAGTCGGTCAGTGATGCGCAAGCCGCGATGCTGCTGGAATTTGCTGGCCAGACCGGGCCGGAATACTGGCTGGGATTTGACAACTTCTACGCCATTACCCGCTATAACCGCAGTCAGTTGTACGCCCTGGCGGTGTACCAACTCAGTCAGGCGATTGGCGCACAGTACGCCCGATACGAAAACGCCCCTCTCCCGGTGGGAGAGGCTCAGTACAAAAACTCCCCTCTCCTCGTGGGAGAGGGGGTGGGGGTGAGGGCGGCTTTTCAGTCGCTGGCGCACGCGGATTAGATGGTTTCACCGATTTCACCTGTTCATGCTAATAAAAATCGCTCCGGTTTAGCGCGTACCTGCGTTGTCCGGGGCAAGGGAGAGTTTTTTTATGTCCAAATCCTGGAGCCATGCCTTGCTTTTCGCGTCCCTGACGGGCGTACTGACCGGTTGCAGCACCGTACCCGAGCAACCCGTACAGACGCCCGCGAATTCGGTCTCTGATGTCGATTTGAGCAGCGACGAACCGATTCCCCAAGTGGAACCTCCCAGTCGCAGCGGTAATCCCGACACTTACGTAGTGTTTGGTCGCCGCTATCGGGTCAAGGAGACCAGCGCCGGTCATCGGGAAACCGGCATCGCTTCCTGGTATGGCTGGGATTTTCACGGTCGCAAAACCTCCAGTGGGCCAGCATTTAATATGTTCGAGATCACCGCCGCCCACAAGAGTCTGCCGATTCCGACCTACGCCCGGGTGACCAATCTGGAGAATGGCCTCAGCCTGGTGGTCAAAATCAACGACCGGGGGCCGTTCAGTGGTGAGCGGATTCTGGATTTGTCCTATGCGGCCGCTGCCCGACTGGACATGCTCGATCAGGGAACCGCCAAAGTCGAAATCGTCGCGCTGGCACCGTATCAGTTCCTACCGAAATTGGCCGCCAAGCGTGCGGAAGAACGGGAACGGGTGGCCAGTCGCGCTGCCGAACTGATTAGCCAGCGGGAACGGCGGGTGGCCAGTCGCGCTGTTGAGTTGATCCGTCAGCAAGAGAAAGTAGCCGCTATCCATTTCGCGCATGAAAAACCGGTAGCCGGGCGGACTTCTGGCAAGCCGCCGGCCGCCGTTCAGGAAAAAGCGCTGCGGTTGGCTAAAAATACGGCTTCGGTTAAGGAGAACGGAAAGAACGCCGCCAGCGCGAAAATTCAGTTGGCGTCTGCTGCACCGGTTGCGAAAGAGAAACCAGTGGCGAAGGACAAGGCGACGGTGGCGAGAGCGAAGGATAAGCTGACAACAGCCAGTGGAAAACCGACACCGAAGCCGGCTCCGAAGCCGGCTGAAAGTCGGGTGGCCGCAGCAGACGACAAGCGCAGTGCGCTGTATGTCGTGGGAACTGTGACCGAGCACAACAGCGCCCGTCAGGTGCAAAACCGGCTGAGTAGTCAGATGCAGCGCACGGTCCAGGTGGACTCCGGGACTGGCAAGCGGTATGAAGTCCGGGTGCCGGTGCGCAATTCCGGCGAGGCCAAACGGGTGGCGATGCAACTGGCCAGCCTGGGCGTGAGTGGTTCGCGGGTCATCGCCTATTGATAGTGGGTTACTTCATCACGAGAACTGTTTTAATTATGGTGTATTCAACTGCGTTTCGCTCCTGGTTGTTGTCATTGCTGCTCTTGATCGGGCTGACGCCCGGCGGGTCCGTCGTCTATGCTCAAGCCATGCCGCCGCCGCCGCCGGTGCCGGTGCGCGGCTATGTGCTGATGGATTATCAGAGCGGCAATCTGCTGGCGAATCTGAAGGGCGATGAACGGATGGAGCCGGCCAGCATCACCAAGCTGATGACTGGTTATGTCATCTACAAGGCGCTGAAGTCGGGAAAAATCCGGCTGGATGATCAGGTCACCATCAGCGAAAAGGCGTGGCGGACCCAGGGTTCCAAAATGTTCATCAAGATTGGCAGCCAGGTATCGGTGGACGATCTGCTGATGGGCATGGTGGTGCAGTCTGGCAACGACGCGACGGTGGCGCTGGCCGAACATGTGGCCGGTTCCGAGGAAACCTTCGTCACTTTGATGAATCAGGAGGCGGAACGGCTGGGGATGAAGAACAGCCATTTCACCAATACGCCGGGAATGCCTGATCCTAACCACTACATGTCGGCCCATGACATCGCCATCCTCGCTAGGGCGATTATTCGGGAATTTCCTGAGCACTACCCCCGTTACTCGGTACCCAGCTTCAAGTACAACAACATTGAGCAGCAAAATCGCAACCGGTTGATGCTGATCGATCCCACCGTTGACGGGATTAAGACCGGCCATACGCAGTCAGCGGGCTATTGTCTGGCGTCTTCCGCCAAGCGTGGCGATACCCGTCTGATCAGTGTGGTGTTGGGCGCACAGAAGGAAAAGGAGCGGGTGCAGGCCACCCAGGCGTTGTTCAGTTATGGCTTCAGCAACTTTGAAAGTCGCAAGCTGTATGACGCTAACACCCCGATTGTCACCACCCGGATCTGGAAAGGTGAGGAAAACGAGTTGTCGCTGGGCATTGTGCAGGGGCTGTCGGTGACGGTGCCCAAGGGGCAGGCACCACAGGTCAGCACGACGACGACCGTGCAGCCGACCATCATTGCGCCCGTGCAAAAGGATCAGCCGCTGGGCGAAATCGTGGTCAAGCTCGGTGAGCAGGAAGTCAGCCGGACGCCGCTGGTGGCGCTGAAGGATGTGCCGGAGAGCGGCTGGTTCGGGCGGATGATCGATACCCTCCTGATGTTCTTCTATTCGCTGTTTTGAAGGCTCTGGCATGGATAACGAATCACTGTTGCAGTTTCCCTGCGATTTTCCCATCAAGATCATGGGCGGCGGCAGCACCGATTTCCGGGAATTAGTGGTGGAGCTGGTCAGTCGTCATGCCCCCGATCTCGATGAAGCGCGGATTAGCGTCCGGGACAGCCGCGCCGGGCGTTATCAATCAGTGACGGTGGTGGTCAACGCCCGCGACCGCGCCCAGTTGGATGCGCTGTATCTGGAATTGAGCGGCCATCCGCGCATTACGCTGGTGTTGTGAAGCAGACGACGCTCCGGTTCCGCCGCCTGGGACGCCAGGAGTATTTACCGGTGTTTGGCGCGATGCGGGCGTTCGCTGAAACTCGTGACGCCGATAGGCTGGATGAATTGTGGCAGGTCGAACATCCGCCGGTGTTCACCCAGGGACTGGCGGGCAAGGCCGAGCATCTGCTGGCACCGGGCGCAATTCCGGTCATCAAGGTGGATCGCGGCGGCCAAGTCACTTATCACGGCCCCGGTCAGGTGGTGATCTACTGCCTGCTGGATGTGCGGCGACTGGGTTTGAGTGTGCGGGGACTGGTGACGGCGCTGGAACAGTCGGTCATCGAGTTGCTGGCTACTTATGGCATTGTCGCCCAGGCTCGTCCCGATGCGCCGGGCGTTTACGTCGATGGGGCCAAGGTGGCGGCGCTGGGTCTGCGGATTCGTCAGGGGTACTCCTACCATGGCCTCAGTTTGAACGTCGATATGGATCTGGAGCCGTTCACGCGCATCAATCCCTGCGGCTATCCCGGTCTGCGGGTCACGCAGTTGCGCGATCTGGGTATTCCCCTGACCCCGGATGCCGCCGCCGAAGCGCTGTTGCCGCGGCTGGGTCATCAATTCGGTTATCAGACCTTTAGCGACATTGACGGTCTACCTTAATTCCGACGCCTCTTTCGACTCAGGAATTTCCCATGCTCGAATCCTCTACTCCCCATGCTGCCGCCCCCTCACGAGTGGTTGGCGAAAAGCTGCGCGGCGCGGATAAAGTCGCCCGTATTCCGATTAAAGTGACCCCAACCGACCCAAAGCAGCGGCTCCGCAAGCCGGCCTGGATTCGCGCCCAGTTTCCCGGTACGCCGGAAGTGCAGCGGCTAAAGCAAATCCTGCGGGATAACCGCTTGCACACGGTCTGCGAAGAAGCCAGTTGCCCCAACCTCGGCGAATGTTTCGGCCACGGCACGGCGACGTTCATGATCATGGGCGCGATTTGCACCCGCCGCTGTCCGTTCTGCGATGTCGGGCATGGTCGGCCTAATCCGCTCGATCCCGAGGAGCCGGCGAATATGGCCCGCACGATTGCCGCTATGGGTTTGAAGTACGTGGTGATTACTTCGGTAGATCGGGACGATTTGCGCGATGGCGGCGCAGCGCATTTCGTCGAGTGCATCCGGGCGACCCGGACTGTGCAGCCCGATATTGTGATTGAGATTTTGACGCCGGACTTCCGGGGACGGATGGACATCGCGCTGGACATTCTGACGCAGGAACCGCCGGATGTGTTCAACCACAACCTGGAAACCGTGCCGCGCCTGTATCGCCAATCCCGGCCCGGTGCCGATTATCAGTATTCGCTGGACTTGCTGCGGCAGTTCAAAGCCCGGCATCCGCACATTCCTACCAAATCCGGGCTAATGTTGGGACTGGGGGAGACGCTGGACGAAATTCGCGAAGTGATGGAGGATTTGCGGGCGCATGAGGTCGAGATGCTGACGCTCGGCCAGTACCTGCAACCCAGCGTCCATCATTTACCGGTAGACCGCTATGCATCGCCGGAGGAGTTTGAACAGTTGCGGGTGGAAGGTGAAGCCATGGGTTTCACTCACGTCGCTTCAGCGCCACTGGTGCGCTCGTCCTATCACGCCGATGTGCAGGCGCGGGGAGCAGGGGTCGCGTAGCACGAGGTCTTTCAGACCGTTGGAAAACACTCTCTCCCAACCCCTCTCCACGAGGAGAGGGGTTCCTGGACAGCTTCTAAGCCAGATATACCCGTTCCAGCGCACTCCGCGAGATATTGCCCTTCCCATCTTCGGCCTGGATGTAATAGCGCACATCACCCGCGCCAACCGGCAATTTGGCGGTGAAGTAATGCGCGACCATCGCCGCGCCGGTCTGCGAGGGGTATGGGCCGTTATCGGTCATCGGGATGCCAACTTCGCCCTTGCTGTCGCGCAGCACCAGCACGACCTTCTTCAAGCCGCTGATGTCATGGATGAAGGTATGCACGGTTCCTTCACGCGGCGCATCCAGCAGACAACCCTGTCCCCAGCGCTTGCCACCCGGATTCTCCGGTGTCACCCACGGGGCAAAGATGGTGGGTCCGGTACGATCCTTGCCCGCTGCGATTAACGCATCGACTTCGCTCTTCACCATCCCATAACCGGCGTTAGCGGCATTGGTAACCTGCTGATCCCAGATATGTTGTCCAGTCCAGTACCAGTAACAACTGGTTTCAGCGGTCAGCATCAGCCGGGCGATGTCGCCCAGCCACGGCTTGCCGGGCATGGCGTCTTCCAGCGCATGAACCACGTTCTGAAACGCGGTCAGCACCGCCCAGGAATTCAAATCCGGGGAATACGGCTGATCGTAGCGGCTGAACCACTTCATGAACTGCGGATCGCCATTATCAGCCCCGCTCCAGGAACCCGGTTCGATGTGCGCCGCCTGCGTAGGATCGGGCGGGAAGCGATCCAGATAATCATTTACCGTGCTCAGTTCAAAACGCGGATCGCCTTGCAGCCACTGCACCATCTGCCCGGTATTGTGGCCGTAATAGCTATCCGCGCCGCCACCGTGGTTGTCACCGTCGGAATGCAGCAGGAAGAATGGCGGGTGCTTGGGATCAAAGGCGCCGGTTTCGACGATCTGGTTGTAGACCTGCCCCAGCACGTCGGGATATTGCAGCGCTCCGAACCCCCCACGAGCATCCTCATTGCCGATATACCGCTCGGCGGGTACGGCAATAATTTTGTGAATCTGCCCCTCGGGGTCTTCGTACTGCACATATTCCGGCTTGAGCAGGCTGGGCGAAATTTTCGATCCTGCCCAGATGTTGTTCAATTGCAACCAGTCGTGGACCGGCGGATTGACCTGTTCGGCGGGATTGGGCGGCAACATGCCCTCGTTAATCCCGGCGTAGGGATAATCCTGGCAAGCCCGGAAGCGGTGGATCGAGTCGTAAATCACCGCTTTAACCCCAGCCTGATTCAGCGCCGGAATCATGCGGATATGAAAGGCGGTTTCCGGTGGGAACATCACGCGGGATGCCTCAATGCCAAAGGCGGATTGGATCACCGCCCGGTGCCACTCCACCTGCTTGACGATATTGCGGGCCGGGGTCAGGGCCATCAGCGGATGGAAGAAGCCAAAGGCTGAGAAATCAACGCGGGGATGACCGAGTGCGGTCTTTTCCTGGGCGACCGCCCGCAGGTCATTATTCCAGCCGCCGAAGCCGCCGCCGCACAGTCCTTCTGCGCCGCAACGGTCAAGCTGCTCAATCAGCGAGCCGCTCCAACTGGTGGACAGCCCGGCATGGGGCAGACCGCCGCCGACGTACTGGCGCACCGCGTTGGGGATGAAGTGCGTGTAGGGGCCATGGCGCGAGCCGAAAATGCTGTCCTTCTCCCCATCCCAGTAATTCCGATCCGTGGCGTTATAGTAGGGCTGGTGCATGTGCTTGTGGATGCCGAAGTACAGCTTGACCGGCGTATCGCCAGGCCCGGTGGCGACCCGGATGACCGGTTTAAGCAGGGGATTGGCCTCAATGCGCAGTTGGCGAAATTCCTTGATCCAGTCACTCCCGCCAGCCTGCTGGATGTCGGCCTTGCGGCACCCTTCGGCCTGGACCGTGATCGTACTAGGCCGAAGCTGTCCGGCGGGAATCGTGGTGGCATACTCATAATCCCCTTCAACCACCGTTTCCTCCAACGCATCGGCCTTGATCAGGCGCTGACCTTCAGCAGTGTGGAGAATCAATTGCGGGAAGGGTACTGGGCCATCGGTGACAAAAGCGATGGCAAAAGCCGGATTTTTGCCGGAAGCATCGCATTCCAGCGTGTCAGGCAGTTCAATACGCAGGATACGGGTAAACACGTCAGCCATTGAGAACCTCTCAGGATGAAGATTGACGGAATTTGGAATTGGTCCAATGCAGTCCATAATTGTAGGGCGAATCCGGCGCAAAACACGGCAAATTGTCGCCGTACCTCATTGATCAACGACTCTGCTCAGGGATGCTAAACCACATGTCCAATAACTCTATGAAATTCACCAAGATCGTTGCGACGCTCGGACCCAATTCCCGCCACCCGGATGTGATCGAAAAGCTGCTGCGGGAAGGCGCGGATGTGATCCGGCTCAATTTTTCGCACGGCAGTCACGAGGATCATGCCCAGTCGGTGCAACTCGTGCGGGAGGCGGCGCGGAAACTGAACCGGCATATCGCCATTTTTCAGGATCTACAGGGACCGAAAATTCGCCTGGGGATGCTGGATAGCGAATTTCTGGAGGCAGCGACCGGTGAAACGCTGATTTTGACCACTGAAGAGCTGATCGGCGGCATCCATAACGGGGTCAAGAAGCTTTCGATTGATCATCGCACCCTGCATGAAGAAGTGCAGACCGGCGACCGGATTCTGATTGATGATGGTTTGTTTGAATTGACCGTTGAGCGGATTGACGGGCATGAAATTTTTACCCAGGTGGTCAACGGGGGACGCCTCAAGCCGCGCAAGGGCGTCAACCTGCCCAACATCAAACTGAACATTTCCGCCGTCACTGACAAGGATCGCCGCGACCTGGCGTTTGCCTTTGAGCACGAACTGGATTATGTGGCGCTGTCGTTTGTCCGGGAGGCCCGCGATGTCCGGGAACTGATCGAGTTGATGCTGGCGACCTATGGCCGCAAAATTCCGATCATTGCCAAGATCGAGAAACCGGAGGCGTTCCGGCATATCGAAGGCATTATTGCCGTGGCCGACGCGATCATGGTGGCGCGGGGCGATCTGGGCGTGGAAACCTCGCCGCAGGACGTGCCGTTGATGCAAAAGAGCCTGATTCGCCAGTGCAATATTGCCGGCAAGCCGGTGATTACCGCCACCCAGATGCTGGAGTCGATGATCAATAATCCCCGCCCGACCCGCGCCGAAGCGAACGATGTCGCCAACGCCATTTTGGACGGGACCGATGCGGTCATGCTGTCGGCGGAAACGGCGGCGGGTCAATATCCGGTGGAAGCGGTGCGGATGATGAAAGCGATTGCCATGAACGTTGAGGCCAGCGACATTTTCAAAACGCTGATGGCCAAAAACGTGCTGACGCAGGAGGAGTTACTGGCGAACGCCTGTCTGCGGATCGAAGACGCCGTGCATTTCGCCACCATGGATCTGGCTGATAAGGTTTGCGCCCGTTACCTGGTCGGGTTCACCAACACCGGATCGAGCGTGCTGGGCTTGGCGAAGTTTCGGCCGCTGGCGCCGTTGATCGCCTTCAGCCCGAAACCGGCGACGCTGCGCAAGCTGGCGCTGGTGTGGGGAGTGGAGCCGCTGCAACTGGGCGCGGTGAGTTCCATCGACGATTTGCTCAGTTCCGCAACGGAGTGTTTGCTGAATAAGGGGATGATTCAGGAAGGGGAGATCATTGTGTTTACCGCTGGTGTCCCGGTCGGGGTTTCCGGCGGCGCGAATATGATCAAGGTCGTCAAGGTGAAGCGTGGGGATTGAATGCGCTTTGGCTGTCCAGTAACCACCATTTTGAGGTCGCCCATCATGTCTGTATCTGCTGAACGAATGTTAACGGAGTTGGAATATCTGGATCAGGAGCGCCGGGCAGAGAACCGGAGCGAATTTTATCGCGGTCAGATTTACGCCATGGCCGGAGCCAGTCGGGCGCATAACCTGATTACGGTCAATCTGACCCGTGAACTCAGTCAGCGACTCAAGGGACGCCCCTGTGAAGTGTATTCCAGCGACATGAAAGTCAAAGTCAAGTCCTCGGGGTTGTACACCTACCCGGATGTCACTATCGTCTGTGGCGAACCCCGGTTTGACGATGCGCAGAACGATATTCTGCTCAATCCGAAAATCATCCTCGAAGTGCTCTCGCCCTCGACGGAAGCCTATGATCGGGGCGACAAGTTTGAACACTACCGGCGCCTGGCGTCACTCAGCGACTATATCCTCGTGGCGCAACACCGCTGTCGCATCGAGCATTTTTCCCGACAGGCGGATGGTCGCTGGTTGCTGGTTGAAGTCAACGATCTGCAAGCTGATTTGGCGCTGGATAGCATCAGTTGTGCGTTGCCGCTGGCCGAGATTTATGAACGAGTGGTTTTTGAGGACGAGGGATGAACGAACGGCAAATCATTCTGGATACGGAAACCACCGGTCTCGATCCCGCTCAAGGGCATCGGGTCATTGAAATCGGCTGCCTGGAGCTAGTGAATCGGCGACCGACCGATCAGCGCTTTCATTTTTACCTGCAACCGGATCGGCTGATCGATGAAGAAGCAATCAAGGTGCATGGCATTACCAATGAGTTTCTCGCCAACCAGCCGCATTTTCCCGAGGTCGTCGATAAATTCCTGGATTTTATCCGGGGCGCAGAATTGATTATCCACAACGCCCCGTTTGACCTGGGATTTCTGAACCATGAACTCCGGCGGTGCGGGCGCGGCCATATTACCCTGGAGCAAATCTGCAAGGTAAAAGATACCCTGCTGCTGGCCCGCCAGCGTCATCCCGGCCAGCGCAATAATCTGGACGCCCTTTGCAAGCGCTACAACATCGACAACTCACAGCGCACGCTACACGGGGCGCTGCTGGATGCGGAAATTCTGACCGACGTTTATCTGGCGATGACCCGCCAGCAAGGTTCCATGTTTATCCAGGAGGATAAGGCGGCGGTCGCTTTGCCCAATTATGAAGCCCGGCGTTCCCAGTTCCGGAATCGGCCGCCGTTGCCGATCATCCGCGCCGACGCCGGGGAATGCGCTGAACATGCCCAGTATCTGGAGATGCTGGATAAAAGCAGTGGCAGCGCGTGTGTTTGGCGGCGGCTGGAAACGGTTTAAACCTGGTAATACTCCCGATACCAGGCCACAAAGCGAGCGACGCCTTCCTCAATCGGCGTGGCGGGTTGATAGCCGACATCCTGAATCAACGCTTCAACATCGGCATAGGTATCCGGCACATCGCCCGCTTGCATCGGTAACAGGTTTTTAATGGCCTGACGACCAAGACAGTCTTCCAGTACTTCGATATAGCGCATCAGTTCCACCGGCCGATGACTGCCGATATTATACAGCCGGTAGGGTGCTCGGCTGGTGGCCGGGTCCGGAGCGTCACTGGACCAGGCCGGATTCGGCGCAGCAACTTGATCAAGAACCCGGATCACCCCTTCCACAATGTCGTCGATGTAGGTGAAATCCCGGCGGTGATCGCCGTAATTGAAGACATCGATTGGCAGGCCGGCCAGGATAGCGCGGGTGAACAGGAACAGCGCCATATCGGGCCGACCCCAGGGACCGTAGACGGTAAAGAACCGCAGTCCAGTGGTGGGTAGATCGTAGAGATGGCTATAAGTGTGCGCCATCAGTTCATTAGCTTTCTTGGTCGCGGCGTACAGACTCAGTGGATGATCCACATTGTCGTGAACGGAGAAGGGCATCCGGGTGTTCGATCCGTAGACCGAGCTACTCGAAGCGTAGACCAGATGCTCAACGCCATAGTGGCGGCAGGCTTCCAGAATATTAACGAAGCCGACCAGGTTGGAATCGACATAGGCGTGGGGATTTTGCAGCGAATAGCGCACTCCGGCCTGGGCGGCCAGATTTACTACCCGCTGCGGACAATATTTCGCAAACGCCTCCGTCAGCGCCGCCCGATCTTCCAGGCTGGCCCGCACGTCAGTAAAACCGGGATGCGTCTTTAAACGGGCCAGTCGCGCCTGTTTCAGATTGACATCGTAATAATCATTGAGATTATCAAAGCCGACCACCGCATCGCCACGCTCCAGCAACCGCAAGGTCAAGGTGGAGCCAATAAAACCGGCACTGCCCGTCACCAGGATTTTCATAAACGGCCATCCACGTCAGTCGTCGGCAGCAGATACTTTACGTCAAACAACACTGCGCCGGGTTTGCCCAGCGCCCGGATGTTCGCAACACCCATCTCCGCGAATTGCTGGTGCGCGACGGCCAGAATAATGGCGTCGTATGCGCCTAATGCGGGTTGCGCAACCGGTTCGATCCCGTATTCATGCCGGGCTTCCTGCGCATCGACCCAAGGATCGTAGACATCAACCACGGCGTGGTAGTCGTGGAATTCCTGGACAATATCGACGACGCGGGTATTGCGCAGGTCGGGGCAGTTTTCCTTGAAGGTTAGCCCCATGACCAGCACTCGCGCATCCATCACCGGAATCCGCCGCTGATTCATCAGTTTGATGACCCGCTGCGCTACATACGCGCCCATGCCGTCATTGATGCGCCGCCCCGCCAGAATCATTTCCGGGTGATAACCGATTTCCTGCGCCTTGTGGGTCAGGTAATAAGGATCAACGCCGATGCAGTGGCCGCCGACCAGCCCCGGACGGAAGGGCAGAAAATTCCACTTGGTGCCTGCCGCCTGCAACACCTCTTCGGTATCAATGCCCAACCGGTTGAACAACAGGGCCAGTTCGTTAATCAGGGCGATGTTGACGTCGCGCTGGGTGTTTTCAATGACCTTCGCCGCTTCGGCCACCTGGATGCTGGAAGCCGAGTGCGTGCCTGCCGTGATGATGGTCCGGTATAGCGCGTCCACGAATTCTGCCGCCTTCGGTGTGGAACCGGCGGTGATCTTGCGGATGGTGGTCAACCGGTGTTGCTTATCGCCGGGATTGATGCGTTCCGGGCTGTAGCCGGCGAAGAAATCGACATTGAATCGCAGTCCCGATTCCCGCTCCAGAATCGGTACGCAGACTTCCTCGGTAGCGCCGGGATAGACGGTCGATTCGTAAATGGCGACATCGCCCGGTTTCAGCAACCGGCCCACGGTCGTACTAGCGCCGACCAACGGCCCCAAGTCCGGGCGCTTGTATTGATCAACCGGGGTGGGCACGGTGACGATGTAGACGTTGCAATTCGCCAGATCGTCCGGGCAGTCGGTATAGCGCAGCAGACGGGCCTGATGCAGTTCCTCCGGCGTGGTTTCCAGCGTACTATCAGTTCCGGTCTGTAGTTCCTGAATACGGGTCGGGTTAATGTCCAAACCGAAGGTCGCAAAGTGTTTGCCAAATTCGACAGCCAAAGGCAGGCCGACATAGCCCAAGCCAATGATGCCGATGCGGGTGGTGGCGAGGTCAAACATCGATCATGCTCCGATGGCCGTGAGAGGTTTAAAACGAGCTATTATATAGACCGATAAGCCGGTTATGGCATCCCGGTTTTTCGATAGCGTGAAGTTGTCTTGACATCAGGGACTTGCCCGCCTATCATCCCGCCTCTTTGCAGACCCGGATTTCAATCAGCGCAGGCCCGCTGCCGGGTCGTCGACCGAATTTGAAAAATTGGCAGTGAGGGGCGATGACCACAATCAACCAGTTGGTAAGTAATCCGCGCGTCAGAAGGAAAGCCAAGAGCAACGTTCCGGCGCTCGAGAGCTGCCCACAAAAGCGCGGTGTTTGTACCCGCGTCTATACCACGACGCCCAAGAAACCGAATTCCGCCCTCCGCAAGGTGGCGCGCGTCCGCCTGACCAACGGTCAGGAAGTGACCAGCTATATTGGCGGCGAGGGCCACAATTTGCAGGAACATTCTGTCGTGCTGATTCGCGGCGGACGCGTCAAGGACCTGCCCGGTGTGCGTTATCACATCGTGCGCGGTAGCCTGGACACCTCCGGCGTGACCAAGCGCCGTCAGGGGCGTTCCAAGTACGGCGCCAAACGGCCCAAGTCCTGAGTTTTTTGGATTTATCGAGTTACCGAGGCGGTTATGCCGAGAAGAAGAGAAGTTCCCAAGCGCGTTCCTCTGCCCGATCCCAAGTACGGGAGTGAGATGCTGGCCAAGTTCATGAACATGGTCATGGAGCGCGGCAAGAAATCTGTCGCCGAGACGATTGTTTACGGTGCGCTGGACGCCATTGCCGAAAAAGGCAAGGACGATCCGATGGGTCTGCTCGACCAGGCGCTGGATAATGTTCGCCCGGTGGTTGAAGTCAAATCCCGCCGGGTCGGCGGCGCGACCTATCAGGTGCCGGTGGAAGTCCGTTCCGCCCGGCGTAATACCCTGGCCATGCGCTGGATTATCGACGCTTCCCGCAAGCGCAGTGAAAAGTCCATGGCCCGCCGGTTGGCGGGTGAGTTGATGGACGCTGCCGACAGTCGTGGCTCGGCGGTGAAAAAGCGTGAAGACGTGCATCGCATGGCGGAGGCCAATAAGGCTTTCGCCCATTATCGCTGGTAAGTTGAGGACGGAGTCGTGGCGCGCAAAACCCCCATCGAGCGTTATCGTAATCTTGGCATTATGGCCCACATTGATGCCGGCAAGACCACCGTGTCCGAGCGCATTCTGTTCTACACGGGCGTCTCCCACAAACTGGGCGAAGTGCACGATGGCGCCGCCACCATGGACTGGATGGTGCAGGAGCAAGAGCGCGGCATCACCATCACCTCGGCGGCCACCACCTGTTTCTGGCAGGGCATGGCCGGCCAGTTTGACGAACACCGCGTCAATATCATCGACACTCCCGGCCATGTAGACTTCACAATTGAAGTCGAACGCTCGCTGCGGGTGCTGGATGGTGCTTGCGCGGTATTCTGCGCCGTCGGCGGCGTTGAACCACAGTCGGAGACAGTCTGGCGGCAGGCCAATAAATACGGTGTGCCACGACTGGCGTTCGTCAATAAAATGGATCGCGCTGGCGCTGATTTCCTGCGCGTCGTGCAGCAGATTAAAGATCGCCTGGGCGCTCGCGCTGTGCCGATTCAGTTGCCGATTGGCGCTGAGGAGCATTTCAAGGGCATCGTTGATCTGGTCAAGATGCAGGCGATCAACTGGGATGAAGACAGCCTCGGCATGAAGTTCGAGTACGTCGATATCCCTGCCGACCTGCGCGCCGATTGCGAGGCGTGGCGTGAGAAGATGGTCGAAGTTGCCGCCGAGGCGTCCGATGAGTTGATGGAGAAGTACCTGGAAGGTCACGCCCTCACCGAGGACGAGGTCAACGCCGGGTTACGCGCCATGACGCTTCGCGGCGAAATTGTTCCGACGTTGTGCGGCTCCGCCTTCAAAAACAAGGGCGTACAGGCGATGCTGGATGCAGCGATTCGCTATTTGCCCTCGCCGGTTGACAAGCCGCCGGTCAAGGGCGTGCTGGACGATGCAGCCGAGAGTGTCGGCGAACGCCCGGCTACTGATGATACGCCCTTCGCGGCGCTGGCCTTCAAGATTGCGACTGATCCCTTCGTCGGCACCCTGACCTTTATCCGTTGCTACTCTGGCGTCATCAATTCCGGGGACACCATTTATAACCCGATCAAGAGTCGGCGCGAGCGCATTGGCCGTATGGTGCAGATGCACGCCAATAGCCGTGAAGAGATCAAGGAAATCCGCGCCGGCGATATCGCCGCTTGTGTCGGCCTGAAGGATGTGACCACCGGCGACACGCTCTGCGATATGAACCAGGTGATCACTCTGGAGCGGATGGAATTCCCCGAACCCGTCATTTCCATTGCGGTCGAGCCGAAAACCAAGGCGGATCAGGAGCGGATGGGCATTGCCCTGGGTAAACTGGCTCATGAAGATCCCTCGTTCCGGGTGCATACCGATCAGGAATCCGGCCAGACTATCATTTCCGGCATGGGTGAGTTGCATCTGGAAATCATCGTCGACCGCCTCAAGCGGGAATTCAAGGTCGAAGCCAATATTGGCAAGCCTCGGGTGGCTTACCGCGAAACCATCCGCAAGATGGTGGAGCAGGAAGGCAAGTTTGTGCGCCAGTCCGGCGGGCGCGGTCAGTACGGCCATGTCTGGCTGCGGCTCGAACCGCAGGAACCGGGGATTGGCTACGAATTCGTCAATGGCATCGTTGGCGGCGTGGTTCCCAGAGAATATGTGCCGGCGGTGGACAAGGGCGTTCAGGAGCAGATGGAGAAGGGCGTGCTCGCCGGCTATCCGGTGGTGGATGTCAAGGTGACTATCTTCGACGGTTCCTACCACGAAGTCGATTCCAGCGAAATGGCCTTCAAGATTGCCGGTTCCATCGGCTTCAAGGAAGGCGCATTGAAAGCCGGTGCGGTCCTGTTGGAGCCGATCATGAAAGTCGAGGTGGTGACGCCTGAGGACTACATGGGCGACGTCATGGGTGATCTCAATCGCCGTCGCGGCATCCTGCAAGGCATGGACGATTCGCCCTCTGGTAAAGTGGTTCGCGCTGAGGTGCCGCTGGCCGAAATGTTCGGCTACGCCACCGACCTGCGTTCAGCGACGCAGGGTCGTGCGACCTATTCCATGGAATTCGCCAAATATCACGAAGCCCCCGCGACTATCGCGGAGGCGATCATCAAGAAAGCTTCCTGAAGCCTTTGCTGAAGATTTGAATGGAGTAATACGGTGTCCAAAGAAAAATTTGAGCGCAGCAAACCGCATGTGAATGTGGGCACGATTGGCCACGTCGACCATGGTAAAACCACGTTGACGGCGGCGATCACCAAAGTCATGGCGGCCCAGTTCGG
>JAUPTV010000149.1 GCA_030917925.1 Pseudomonadota bacterium | reverse complement strand
GCGGTCAGCTCCTGCCAATTGATTCCTTCTTTCGCTCGCTGCTGGCGCGGGGGAACGAGAAGGGGAGGGTATTTATTGCGTCTTGCCTAATACACTAAACGTGGTCGAAAATATCCTTGATCTTCTGATAACACTCGCAAGCCGAGACCTTGAGACCTTCTCGATCCAGAATCTTAATGTTTCCCCGGCTATATTGAATCAGCTTTTGTTGCTGCAGGGCGCTGGCCGCTACCGTGATTCCCACCCGGCGCACCCCCAGCAAATCGGCCAGCGCTTCGTGCGTAAAACGCAGTGGGTTAGTGTGGAGTCGGTCGCTCGCCATCAATAACCAACGAGCGAGACGCGCCTCTACTAGATGAAAACGGTTGCACACTGCGGTTTGCGTAATCTGCGCGATCAGGGCATAGGTGTAGCGATGGAATGTGCGTTGCAGGACGGGGCTGATTTTAAGCGCCTCACGAAAGCGTGAGGACTCCATCCGCAGAGCCTTTCCCGGTCCCTGCACCACGGCGCGCACCGATGACGTGTCGATCCCTTGCGCCACGGGAAGCCCGACCATGCCTTCACTGCCGACCAGGCCGATCTCCAAAGCCATGTGATCCTGGAGGGTCGTCAGCAAGGACACCAACAAGCCCGCGCTGGGAAAGTAAATGTGCTGAATCAACTCCCCCGGTTCATGAAGGAGGTCTCCAAACGCGAGGGTGACTGGTTCGAGACCGGCCGCTAATAGGCGTTGATATTCTTCGGGAGGCAGGGTCGCCAGCATCTGGTTGGTCGGTACTGCGCCCTGACGCAGCGCCTCCTGCGTTGCTGGCAGCAGAATGGCATGGCCGCTCACCGGATCAATAATGGCGTCCACCTCGCCCAAGTCGATCGCCTGTAGCATCGAAGCATCCTGGACCAGGCGCCGAATGAACGCCGCAAACAGGGCCTCGGTTTCCGGGCGATCAGTCTCTGCTGGCGAACTCGGATACGTCGTGGTCATGGCGATTTTCCGGGCCGCCCGAGCGCGAGCAGCACTTTGCCGGTATTACTGAGGTTGCCGACAACCTGCGTCACCGGCAGCGGAGACAGTTTGATGAGACTGGGCGTGACGATCACGCCATCGGCCAAGGCGCGGAGGGGTTGCTCCAAGACATCCACAATTTCCAACTGATAGTGTCCTTCCAAGTGCTGTTGACAAATGCTCTCAAGATTGGCGAGCGCCTGAACCGAATTCGGCGCGCTGCCCACGACGTAAAGCCGCATCACCATCACCGCCGTCACTGCGGTCGGATCGGATGGCTTGACGATCTGCTGGCGGCGCATTTCAGTCCTCCTCACGGGTGTTCTTGTAGGTTCCAGAACCGGAGACCGCACCAGGCGTGACCGGATCAGGGGGCGGGAGAATGACCGCATCGGTATCGATGATCCGGTCCGCACTCCGCATCCGGCGCAACTTGTCTTCTCTTTCGCTGGAGGACAGCGCCCGTGCTTCACCGTCCAGGGTGTAGAGCGCCAGTTCGGCTTGCTGCCGCTGAAGATCCAATTCCAGGGCTTTAATCCGGGCCTGGGTATCGGCTTCGGCAAATTCCAAATCGCGTTGCTTGCGCTCGAACTCAATCCGGCGCTGGGTCTGTTTGGCCAACTCCTCCGCTTCTTTTTCCCAGCGCAGCGTGCCCATTAACACCTCACCGCCAGCGGAATAGACATCGGTGAGCACCGGACCGGCTTCGCTTAACACCAGTTCCCGCACCTGGTTGGAGTGCCAGGTGCCCCGCGACTTGACGATGGTCAGCGCCCGGTTGCGTTCACCACTGCGCACGACATAGGAGAGATGAATCCAGGTATCGGCAATCGTTGAAATCTGGAGATCGGTCGCTTCCGCCTGAGGATCGTTCCCCTCGATGAGGGCGCTGATCACTACGGTGATTTTTCTGTCTTTCATCAGATGGATCAGCCGGTTGGCGACCGCCCGCGCCGCGCCGATGCCCCCGGCCTTGGCCATGGCAGACAGGGGATCAATCACCATGCAACGCGGTTGATGGTCGCGGATCAGGGCGCGCAGTTTAATCAAATGCTCTTCGGCGCTGCGCGCTTCCGTCCGGCCCGAATACATCGATAGCAGGCCGGATTGGATGTGTGGATGGAGATCAATGCCCACCGAAGATAGATTGCGGGTAATTTGGTCGGCACCTTCATCGAAGCTCACGAACAGGGTGCGCTCGCCGCGCTGGCAGGCCGCCTCGGCAAACTTGCCGATTAACGTGGTCTTGGAGGTGCCGGGCGCTCCGGTAATTAGCGTACTGCTGCCGCGAAACAGGCCGCCCCCCAGCATGGCGTCGAAACGCTCAAAGCCGACGGACACCCGTTCGGTCGAAGCCTCGTGAATGATTTCCGGGGGTTCGGGGGGAGCCACTTCGATGCCGGAGGGACCAAAGCTCAGGGGAAATTCACCCGAAGCAAAATCTGATCCGCGATATTTAGTGACCTGGAGTCGGTGTGCCGGAACGCCATACTCCAGGCGCCGGTCGAAGCGGATGACGCAATCGACCATGAATTGCATGAAGCCGTAATTCGTTCCCTGCACGGTCTGGCTATCCAGCTTGGCGGTGATGATGGCGGTTAACGTATTGTCCGCCAGCCAATCCCGAATCCGATAGATTTCCCGCATTTCCAAAATCGGATCCTGCAACAGCGTCAGCAAGACATCGATGCCGTCAAACACGATCCAACGGGCGTTCATTTGTTCTTTCTTGGCCTTGAGGATGGCCAGGATGCCACTCAAGTCAAAATCGCCCGATTGGATGACAGTGGGCGACAGATGAGCATCGAGAATGTAAATTTGTTGTTCCGCCAGCGCGGGCAAACCCCAATTGAAGGTCGCGGCGTTCGCGATGACCTCACGACCTCTTTCCTCAAAGGCGACGAAAATCCCGGATTCGTCGCGCTGGCGTGCGGCGTTGGCCAGGACTTGCAGCGAGAAAACGGTTTTGCCTGATCCCGGACCGCCCATCACCAGCGTCGTGCGATTCCGTGGTAACCCGCCACCGCTCAGTTCATCAAACCCCCCGATGCCGGTGGCCATCTTGGAGAGAGGTTGAGGATCTACCCGTTTCATTAAGGACTCCTTCATCATTTAAGCTGCTAAACCACTGTCGTGTAGCGTACACCAGATGAAGGGATTGTCTGTGCGCTAGCGAAGATAGCGTTCCTGCATCTTGGGTCATTCACCGGATCGGCCGGGTGGTCCGGCTTCGGAGCGAACCGTCCCCCGGACCCGCAGGCCCGGAGAGTTCTTCACGGCTCATGACCGACGGTCTCCCGTCACTTGAGCCGCATGGCATTCTTGACGGACACCACGCCCTTGACACTGCGTGCGACGCGGACAGCCTTGTTAATATCTTCCTGCGAGTTGACAAAACCGCTCAATTGCACAATGCCCTTGAAAGTTTCGACGTTAATCTCCGCCGATTTCAGCGAAGCATCGTTGAAGATTTCCGCCTTGACCTTGGCGGTAATCACTGTGTCGTCCACATATTCGCCGGTGCCTTCCTGGGTTGACGTCGAGGCGCATCCCAACAGAGAAGCGAATAAAACGACGAAGAAAAAAGTAGCGAATCGATGAATTGATTTCATAGTCATACTCCAGATGGGTGATGAGTCAGCGTTTTGAAGAGCGTGGAACAAATCATTTGAAATGCTTTTTGAACGCCTCGGCGGAATCCTTAAAGGCTTCCCAGACATTTTCGGTTTCTGCCTTGAGTTGCTCCCACGAATCTTCAGTAGCCGACTGGATCGCCTTCAGCTTTTCCTCACCTTCCTGGCGCTTAGCGCGCAGGGCGATAAGCTGCTCCTGATATTTCGCCTTGGCGTCCTCCTGAGTCTTCAGCGCCTTGGCCTCCAAGGCATCCATTTCCACGCTCCATTTATCCAGGCGCTTCTTCATTTTTGCAACGTATTCGTCTCTCGTTAACATGGGGTTTCTCCTGTGATGAATCGGTCCTGTTGACCGGAAGTGAAGTGAGTCGCTGTACTCAGCGCCAGTAGAAATTCAACTGGGACTGGCTCGAGTCGTTGATATGTGCGTTTTGTCGCTGGGTCTGCTGCCCGGTTCCATCGGGTAAAGTGACTTCAACAGCGTAGTTGCCCGGTGCCAGTTGGGCTAGAAACAAAGGGCCTTTCGAATCGGCAGTCAGGATCGTTACATCGTTCGCATCCAGAATTTTGACCCGGACCGCTGATAGATACTCGCCACTGCCCTCTATCGCGAACAGTAAGCGCAGATTGAATTGTTCGGACTGTGTATTCAGTTCGGCACGTTCGCTTTCGCCCACGCCGCCCGATATATAGCGAACGCCTTGATCGTTATGGACTTGCAACGTACTCGGTGGCAATCCGCCAGGTTCGGCAGCATCGGTAGATGGCGATGTCGCAGATTCCGACACCGGATTGATATCCGGGTGGGGCGATAAGACCGGCTCCTGATAACGAGGAGGCGAATCAGATTTCTGGATCGGTGGAGCGTCCTCCATGGGCTGCGCACCGGCCGCTGATAAAAAACCACCACTCAATATTAGAGTGGTTGCTATCCATCTGAGCTTGGGTATTTTCGTCATTTTAAAAACCTCTTTGATTATTTTCCCTCAAGAGGAGAGATTGGGTGATGATCCCGTGCCAGGCGCAAGCTAACTGTTTTTTGGGACGAGCAGCAGGAGCGCACCCGCCACAATGGCGGCTACGCCAGCCCAAATCGGGATATTCACCGTCTGTCGATCCTGAACGGTCAGTTCAATCGGACCGATCTGGGCTTGCTGAGTCTCCCTGGTATAACTGAAACTGCCATACGCCAAACCCAGGGCACCGGCCATAATCAGTACGATGGCAATGATTTTAACTGTATTCATAGAGTCTTCTCCCATTGATAAAAATGGCGGGTTGATCCGCTTTAACCAACCCGCATCCCTTGTATCGAACCCAAAATGCCGAAGGCGGATAACAACCAAAGAACGACCACAATGATCACGACCACATTCAAGATTTTCTTGATGTTGCCGTCCATCGGTATGAAGTTGTTGATCAGCCACAGGGCGACGCCAACGACCACCAGAGCAACGATTAATTGAATTAAAGGCATGGTGTTTCTCCTCTCGTACCAAATTAGCACTGAAGAGATTTTACGAAATGACCCGGCGGGCGTCTGTGCGGTAGCGCACAGATTAATCAAAAGGATAGGAGGTCAGCCTTTTTCCTACCCCATGCTACGGATTTTATCGGTGCGTTATTTGTTCGCTACCGTACATACAAAGGTCGTTCTAATGATTTATGCTGCGAAATTTCAAAAATCGGCTATCCGATGCCCAAGATCATTTTGGAGGTTGCCTATGGCGGTCATGCCCAGCCCACCGAACGTCTCAAATCCCCGGCAAAACCATTTGCTGGCGGTCCTGCCCGAGTCCGAAAGCGAACGCCTGTTTCCCCAATTGGAACCGGTTCCGCTGCCACTGGGGCAGGCTTTGTATGAGTCAGGGGACCGGTTAAGTCACGTCTATTTCCCCACCACGGCCATCGTGTCCTTGTTATATGTCATGGAGAATGGCGCATCCGCGGAAATCGCCGTCGTCGGCAACGAGGGCGTGGTCGGGATTGCCCTGTTCATGGGCGGCGAAACCATGCCGAACCGGGCGGTGGTGCAGAGTGCCGGCCATGGCTATCGACTGAAGGGGCAGGTACTCAACCAGGAATTCCACCGCTCCGGCGCGTTGCAGCATCTGTTGCTGCGCTACACCCTGGCCCTGTTGAGCCAGATGGCGCAGACCGCTGTTTGCAATCGGCATCACTCGGTGGACCAGCAACTCTGTCGCTGGCTGCTGCTCAGTCTCGACCGGTTGCCCTCGAACAAGTTGAACATGACCCAGGAACTGATCGCCAACATGTTAGGGGTCCGGCGCGAGGGCGTGACCGAAGCTGCTGGAAAATTGCAGAAGTCCGGGCTGATTGACTACCATCGAGGCCACATCACCGTGCTGGATCGACCGGGCCTGGAAGCACGGGTTTGTGAATGCTATGAGGTGGTGAGGAAAGAGTTCAGCCGCTTGCTCCCCGATGTGATTGCGGTCAGTCCCCGCTCCCAGGCATCCCACGAATGGAAGCAGCGCAAAACGGATAAAAACTAGGCGCTCTGTTTGCCAGCGCACAGACTGCCCAGGTTTTTCAGCCTACTGTTGGCAAAATCACAGCGGGCCGTCACCTCACTCCAAGTTATCCGGGATACGGTCAAAAGTTCTGCGAAGCGTCCGCTTCTGATCGACTTTTCCCAAGTATTATTTTCTGAATTTTTTTAAAAAGGTACTCTCATGAAATATTCAACGCTATTCGTAGGATTGATCGCAGCAATCGGATTGAGCGCCTGCGCCGGACCTCCAGGCGCCACCGGACCTCCAGGTGTTATGGGACCCACAGGCTATCAAGGTCCTACAGGGAGAACTGGGCAAACGGGTCAAAGTCGCACTGACACCGTTATTGTGCCGACCGTTGATTCGAGGATCAATGATCGTTGGGACAGCACTTACTACTATTACGACCGTTGATTGCGGTTGATTTTTGAAAAATTTTCACTAAAAAGCGGCTATCGATCTCATCGAATGCCGCTTTTTAATTTATTCAATTTAAATAAAAGCTCCCACTTAAAGTGAGAGCTTGGTTAGCTTTAAAAAGCTAGATTGACATTACTTAATCACCGATGCCGGACATCCGGTTTTGTCATGGAATCTGATCAAATCCCATAATAAGAATTAATGGTTTGCGCCCAAGAGGGATCCGCCATATTGGGCCACTGATCCTTATCGAATCCTGGCGCATTTTTCAGATGCTCTGCCTCCACATTGAGCGTGAAGCGTCTGTTCTCCGTATCGAGGGTTAATGCACTCCATGGCACCGCAAACAGCTTATCGCCTATACCGAGGAAACCTCCGGAAGATAACACCGCATAACGGATGTTACCGTTCAGCGTATCCAGCATGATTTCCTTGATGTTACCCAGTTCCTCTTCCTTCCCGTTGTAGACATCATTACCGATGAGCGTGTTAGCGCCCATTAATGCCGGGCCAGGACCCTTGCTGTGATAACTGCTGTCAGCATTGTCAATACTGCGATCTTCATTACTCATTGTTTGCTCCAGTTAAAAAGTATTCGAGGAATGCTTGTGGTAAATAATAAGCGATTCCGCCCGCTCATTATCATATGACTGGTTTTAGGCAGCATCCTTGATGTCTTCTTTCAGATCGCCATACTCTGCTTGGACTTTACCCTTGGCGTGCTGAATCTTGCCTTTTTGTTCCAACTCCTTATTGCCCACCATATTGCCAGCGACTTCCTTCACTTTACCTTTCGCTTGTTCAATTTTACCCTTGACTTGATCTTTGTTCATGATGCTCTCCTGAAAATGGGTGTTGAAGTAACCTGGAGCGCCATACCGGGTATCGAACGCTCACTGCAAATAAGAATAAACATAAAAATAGATAAGTTCTGTACGTTAGCACACATAATTTATTGAAGAATTATGATCATAATTGATCACCATCTTATGTGTTCTACCGTACAGACCACGCTGGACTTGTTCAATAAGCTGCATCCAGGTTTCGATATGGTCTGTTTCAGCATCGTAGCCATGAACACATGGAATCCCTACGGCATTCCAATAACTCCCCGATCACCTAAAGGAAGAACCCATGAATAAGTTTAATATGACCGCTATTGCCGTCGCTGTTGGCGTCGTTTTCAGCACCAGCGTAATGGCACAGAGTATGTCAAAGGACGCCTATCAAGCCACCAAGGACCGTATTGCGGTGGAGTACACGACCGCTAAGACTCACTGCGACTCACTGTCTGATAACACGAAAGATATCTGCATCGCTGAAGCCAAGGGTAAAGAAAAAGTCGCCAAGGCCGAACTCGAAGCCCGTTACGAACCGACCACCAAGAATCACTACAAAGCGCAGGTCGCCAAGGCCGAAGCTGATTATGCAGTAGCCAATGAAAAGTGTGATAACCAGGTTGGTAATGATAAAGACGTTTGCGTGAAAGAAGCGAAAGCCGTTGAGACTCGCATTAAGGCCGACGCTGAAGCGCAGATGAAGACATCCGATGCGAATCAGGCAGCCAGCGAGAAATCTGCCGAAGCGGGGATGAAGGCGAAAGTAACCGGCACCGAAGCACGTCAGGAAGCGGCGACGGATAAGCGGGATGCGAATTATGCGGTCGCCAAGGAAAAGTGTGACGCCTTGGAAAGTGACGCCAAAAGCCGTTGTATAGATGACGCCAAAATCAAATACAACAAGTAATTCATAGCTGTTGAGTAGAGTGGATGGGTGAATCATGCCCATCCTGATTTTTGATCAAGAGGTATTCCAGTGAAAACGATACAAAGAGTTTCAATAACCTTGGCCGTATTGATCGGCTTGGGCGGCTGTAGCGGGATGTCACAACAAGACCAGAACACGGTGGTCGGAGCCGGCATTGGTGGCGTCGCGGGCGCTGTCTTGACGGATGGTAGTCCGGTGGGTGCGGTCGGTGGGGCCGTGGTGGGTGGCATTATTGGTAATCAAATTGACACCAATGATGACCAAAATAGACATAGAGGTAGACATTGATCATGGTCATGTATGAAAAAGTCGAGAAGCGACCATAGCGGGGATTTTGTGGCCATGGTTGATATTGTGGGTGAGCCACTCTCTCGTGGAGTGGCTACCCGCTCCCCACTGGATCACGGGGTGGAGCCGCCAGACACGGTGAACCCGGTTTTCCAAACGGTCTCGATGCCAGCCGACGCGCAAGGCTGGCCACTGGTCATTATTGCGACGATTGCAATGATCTTCGCGTTGGAGTGGGCGCAGAGCTTTTTCATTCCCCTGTTGCTCGGAATTCTTCTCGCGTACACCCTGAATCCCCTCGTTGCGTGGCTGGAGCAGATCAGGATTCATCGAGTGATCGGCGCTAGCGGGGTAATCGTAGCGGTTGTGTGTGCGCTCGTATTCGGCACCTACGCATTACGCGGGCAGATGCTGACTATTATCGAACAGTTGCCCGAAGCGGCGAACCAGTTGTCCACCAGTCTCGCCAGACTGGGGAAGGGCCAGCTCGGTACCATGCAAAAAGTACAAACCGCCGCCAACCAACTCGAACAGGCGGCCAGCCAGGCCACCGGTATTCCCGCTGCATCTAAAAAACCCGCAACACGCGTCGTGATTGATGATCCATCCGCATTTAAAATCGGCAACTTTCTCTGGGCGGGTTCCATGGGGGCCGTAGGCTATATTGTTCAAGCCACCATGGTCATTTTTCTGGTGTTTTTTCTCTTATTATCCGGCGACACTTATAAACGAAAGTTGGTGCGACTCACTGGGCCGTCGCTATCGAGTAAAAAGATTACTGTGCAAATCCTCAGCGATATTAACCACTCTATCCAGCGCTATATGTTTATGTTATTGATGACTAATGTACTGGTGGCGCTGCTGACTTGGATAGCGTTTTATTGGATCGGGTTGGACAACGCGGGCGCATGGGCGGTTGCGGCAGGTCTGCTGCATGTCATTCCTTACCTGGGTCCTGGTCTCATAGCCATCACTACCGGGATGGTGGCTTTTATGCAGTTTGACTCGTTTCCAATGGCGCTATTAGTCTCTGGAGTATGGCTCATGATCGCTATCTTCGTCGGTACTTTTGTCACAACCTGGATGACCGGGAGAATCGCTAAAATGAATTCAGCAGCCGTTTTTATCTCGCTGTTATTCTGGGGTTGGCTCTGGGGCGTTTGGGGGATGTTGCTCAGCGTTCCGCTTGTGGTCATTATCAAAGTAGTGTCTGAGCATGTTGAGCCGTTGCAACCGGTTGCAGAATTGCTGGGGGAATAATCGGGGATTTCCCGGTTAAGACGAGCAATATGACTTTTTTGAGGCTACCCCTTTAGTTAGATAATGACCACTTTTTATCTTATGTACGCAATCGTACAGACTACGATTTATTTTTTGGTTAACCTTCCATTATCAAGTCGTATTACGAAGGTTTTACCTGGATACGCACTTGCCAAGTACGAGTAAAGCGATTGATAGAAACGATATTGCCGCTACCCAGATTCAAGAGAGCTGCAAAAATCGGTGGAGATGGTCATGCAGAATACAGCGTTTTTAGAAAATACTTCGTTTTCTAGCCGGAACCCTTGCTCATCTATTGAAAATCGCCATACAAGCACTCGCCATAAACACGTTGGATACGTCAAGGGTGATATACTCTTGGATATTATCAAGGAAGGCTTAATAGAAAAACGAAAGATCATTAAATTTTTGGAATTTAGTGATGAAAAGTCTAATGAAGAGACTTGGAATTTTGGAAAGGCTTTATGCCGAAAAGTCAGTCAAAAATTGAAAGAGTGTTAAATTTATTGATACCGCGTTGATGATGGGAGAACGGGAAGCGGGTTTGCGTGAGTCCCCTCTTTAGGAACGCAGCAGCACATCCCGCGCCCGGTTCAACTGAGTGGCCAGATAGGCTGACCCACCATGATCCGGGTGCAATTTCTGAATCAGCCGCCGGTAAGCCGCTTCAATCTCCTGGCGAGTCGCGTCAGGCGCGATGCCGAGAACCTGCAAAGCCTCGGCGTGGCTCATCGCGGCGGAAGCGGCATTAGACCGGGTTTGGGAGTCGTGGTGTTGCGCTTCATCACGCCAACCGGGTTCGGCATGGCGATCCAGATAGGTTTCCAGCACCGCCTGCGATTGCGGGTCCCCCAGACACTCCTGCCGGAGCGCTAATAGTTCTTGAAGGGACAACTCTCCAAGCGAGCGTCCGGCAAAACGGCCTTCCAGAATTTGGCCCTGCATAGCGCCCGTCCGATGATCCAGCGTCATGTTCAGGAAACGGGTCGTCACGGTAGATTGGCTCGGCGCATCCGTGTCGTTTGGGAAGGATGGACGGCGGGCATTCAGCCAGCGGATCAGTAATGGAGCCAGTCCAACCAGCATCGGCAGGGCGACTTCAGCCCCACCGCGCACGGTGAGCAATAGCAGAAAACCAGTGATTCCAACCGTGATGGCCGCCCGTCCCGCCCAGAGACGCCACGGGGAGCGGCGCAGCCAGCGGAAGAGTAAATACAGCCCAATCAGGGCCGCAACAATGAGCAGGGCGCGCGCCAGCATGGGCCTTCAAATCTGACGGGTGAGTTGTGGAATCAGACCGCCCTGACGTCGACCAAAGGCTTCAAGCGCCTGGCGGCCGCCGGTCGCATAGATCGCGACGGCTTTGAGCAAATCCCGTAACTGGCTGGCGCTACGGGCATCAAACGCGCAATAAGCGCCACGGGTCAGCCGGGCAATTTCTCGAAAACCTTGGGCGGCATCCGCATCCTGACCTTCCTGAAAGACGAAGGCCGGGACGCCCAGAACCCCGAGTTGGCCGGCCTGATGGCACAGTGGGTCTACCGCTTCCTCCAGACAGTCACCGACCAGCACCAGAGCATTCAGGCGATGGCGTTGCGTTTCATCAATGGCGTGTTTCAGAACCCGGTGGATTTGGGTCAAACCGCCCCGGCATTGCACCGAGGCCATGCGCCGCTGGAGTTCAGTCGCAGCGGTCAACCACGGTTCCACATAAAACTCGCCATAGCCCCGATACCAGACCAGTTGCAGAGCCAGCCCGCCCCGTTCCGCAACGGCGGCGAACATATCGCCTTGCAGTTGGCAGGCTTGATCCCAGGTGGGTTGCCGACTGGCGGTAGCGTCCATGGCGAACATCAGCCGACCTTGCGCAGTCGCCACCGTGGGAACACGGGCAGCTTGCCGCAGAAATGCCGCGACGTCCTGCGCACTGGAGGGGACGGGCGTCTGGAGATTTCTATTCATTTTTGCAACACATATGTTCCCGGCGCTTCCTCAATCGGGTACAAGCCTTTCTCTGGCGCTCCGGTCGGTGGCGGCGCGACTTGCCGCTCAGCGGAATGTTTGACCAGCCAGGCTTGCCAGGCGGGCCACCAGGAACCGGACTGTTTCGGCGTCGTGGCCTGCCAGGTATCCGGGTCGATGTAGCGATCCTGATCGGTGCGGCTGGCCATCTGATAGCTGCGCCGCCCGTGGCCAGGTTCGCTGACAATCCCGGCATTGTGGCCGCCACTGGTGAGCAGGAAGGTCACTTGATCCGCATCGGCCAATAGATTGATTTTGTAAACCGACCGCCAGGGCGCAACGTGATCCTGTTCGGTGGCGACGGTAAAAATGGGGGAGCGAATGTCCGTCATCGCGATCGGACGACCGCGAACCTTGTAGTGACCGGTCGCCAGTTCGTTGCCCAGGAAAATGTGGCGCAGATACTCGGAGTGCATCCGGAACGGCATCCGGGTTTGATCGGCGTTCCAGGCCATCAGGTCGTTGAGCGGTTGACGTTGGCCTAGTAGATAGTCATGGACCATGCGCGACCAGATCAGGTCATTGGAACGCAGCAACTGGAAAGCGCCGACCATCTGACCTGCATCCAGGTAGCCCTGATCCCACATCATATCTTCCAGGAACGCGACCTGACTTTCGTTGATAAACAGCAGCAATTCCCCAGCTTCGGAGAAGTCGGTTTGCGCCGCGAACAGGGTGACGGTCTTCAGGCGATGATCGCCATCCCGCGCCAAAGCGGCGGCAGTGATCGTTAGCAGGGTGCCGCCGAGGCAATAACCCACGCTATGCACCTTGCGTCCGGGCAAAATCGCGGTCACTGCGTCCAGCGCCGCGATGACCCCATCCTGCTGGTAGTCGTCCATCCCAATGTCGCGATCCGCAGCAATGGGGTTGATCCAGGAAATCATGAAGACCGTATGCCCTTGTTCCACCAGATAGCGGACCATGGAGTTATGCGGCGACAGGTCGAGGATGTAGTACTTCATGATCCAGGCAGGAACGATCAGGATCGGTTCAGCATAAACCGTCGGCGTTGTCGGCTGATACTGGATCAGTTCAATCAGGTGGTTGCGAAAGATGACCTTGCCGGGAGTGACCGCTACATCGCGACCGACGACGAAATGCTCTTCATCCTCGGTCAACCGCTTTCCAGCGATGAGTTTCTCCATATCCGCCATAAAGTTGGCCCAGCCACGCACCAGATTCTGGCCGCCTTCATCCATGGTAGCCTTGAGAATTTCCGGGTTGGTCAGCAGCGAATTCGACGGGGAATACATGTCGAGAATTTGCCGGGTGACGAAAGAAACGATGGCGTCGTTACGTTTATCCACGCCCCGAGTGCGGGTGGTGGCGTTGTACCACCATTGCTGGGTAAGCAGAAAGGACTGGTAAATCAGGTTATAAGGCCATTGCCGCCAGCCTTCGGCATCGAAACGGTGATCCTGCGGGAGCGGTTCAATACAGGGCGGCGTATTGGGATTTGCCGTGGATTTAATCGCATACAGCGTCATCCGCACCATTTTACGGACCGCTTTTTCATTCAGCAGCGCCTGCTTGCCGGGCGCGAGACCGAGATGCATCAACCAGTCAAGATAAGCCATGGACAGCACAATCGGCGAAATGCCGGCCGTGCCACGCGCCAGATTGGCGTTCACCATGCGGTCAATGGTTTCGGGAATGTGGGAGCCGAGCAGCGACCGTTCAATGTGATAGGGACGATAAGTCTCTGATTTATCGCCAGCCCGGCTTCGCTGTAGCCGGACTGATGCTTTGAGCGGAGGCGCTGGAGCAGGGGCGGCGGCTTCGGCAGACAACGGCTCTATCGGTATCGAGTCAACCGGTGGCTGCGGGGTGGGGATGGATTCTTTACGGTTGGACATGGTTGTGCGCCTCCGGCAAACGGTATGGAAAATTGGACAGCGCCGGGAATACAAAATTAGCGAGTAGCGAAACCGGATTGAATCGCTACTCGCTACTCGCTATTTCCCTGATTTACGATGATCAATGACGCGCACGGCTTTCCCTTCGGAGCGCGGCAGATCGCCGACTTTCCTGACAATGACCTTGGCCGTGACACCGATAAAATCCTTAATATCCTTCTGCGCCTTATGACCTACCCGGTTCATGGCTTCCTGGCCTTGAGCCACCAGCGGCGGGCTGCCTTCGACATTGACTGTCAGCAGATCGAGGTTGCCCTCACGGGTAATTTCCAGTTGGTAAAACGGCGACAGTGTTTCGGTCTGCATCAGGATCGCTTCGACCTGTGAGGGGAAGACATTGACACCGCGAATAATCAGCATGTCATCGGTGCGGCCGGTGATCCGCTTCATGCGGACATGGGTGCGGCCACAACGGCAGGGTGATGGGTCGAGAATGGAGATGTCGCGGGTGCGATAGCGGATGACCGGGAAAGCTTCTTTGGTCAGCGAGGTGATGACAATTTCCCCGGATTCGCCGTAAGGAATCGGCAGGCCGGTATCGACATCCACCGTTTCAATCAGGAAGTGGTCTTCAAAAACATGCAGGCCATTTTTCGCCTCGATGCATTCGATGCCGACGCCGGGTCCGATGACTTCGGACAGGCCATAAATGTCGATAGCGTCGATGCCTAGTCGGGATTCCAGTTCATAGCGCATTTCCTCGGTCCAGGGTTCCGCGCCGAAAATGCCGATTTTCAGGGACAACTTGCGCAGGTCAACATTCATGTCCTCGGCGGTTTCAGCGATGTTGAGCGCGTAGGAGGGCGTGCAGGACAGGCCGGTAGGTTCAAAATCGCGGATTAACATGATTTGACGCTGGGTCTGGCCGCCGGAAATCGGCGTGACCATGACGCCCAGTTCTTCCGCGCCATAATGTAGGCCCAGCCCGCCCGTGAACAGACCGTAGCCATAAGCGTTATGCAAGCGGTCGCCGGGACGCAGACCGGCAGCGGCCAGACTGCGAGCCATGACTCGCGCCCAGGTGCGGACATCGCGACGGGTGTAGCCGACCACTGTGGGTTTGCCGGTGGTGCCGCTGGAAGCGTGGATGCGCACCACTTGGTCAGTCGGCACGGCGAACATGCCGAAAGGATAATTTTGGCGCAGGTTTTCTTTTTTGGTGAAGGGTAGCAAGCGCACATCGGCGACCGACTTGATGTGCTGCGGCTTGACGCCGAGTTCATCCATCGCCTCGCGGTAATATTTGACGGTCTGGTAGCAGCGTTCCACCGTCGAGCGCAACCGGCGGACTTGCAGTGCCTGGAGTTCTTCGCGGGGCAGGGTTTCCTGTTCAATATCCAGAATCATCGAGAGAGTTCCTGTCAGGTTCAGAGGCGTCAGGCGTCAGGGATGCTCAGCCTGATCGGGAAAGGTTTCGGTCAACAGTTCATAGCCTAGATCACGCAGGTGGTGATTCAAGGCATGGGGTTCAGCCGCACGGTAGCGAACCACGGCGATGCGCAGGCCGGTCTGATCGGGGTGCAGCGGGGAGACGACGGTGGCGATATAGCCGCCTGCTTCATTGATCACCTCCAACAGTCGGCCCAGTTGGCCGATGGTGTCGGGTAAATGCACGGCAATGCGCGTGGTGTCTTCCATCAGACAGCCGGTGATGTCGAGGAAGAAATCGAGTAAATCCTCATGCGTCAGCATCCCCACCAGATGACCGCCACTATCCACCACGGGCAGACAGCCGATGTTTTCCTGACGCAACAGGCGAGCGGCTTCCTCAACTAATGTGTCAGGAGTGCAGGTCATGACCTTGGCGCTCATGATTTTGGCCGCAGTGAGCTTGCCCAGCAGATAGTTAGCTTCGCCGACCGAGAGGGTCGTGATGGAGGAGGGCGCGACCCGCTCCAGATCGTGGGAGGTAATCAGCCCCACCAGTCGCCCGTCGCGCACGACCGGCAGATGGTGGATATGGTGGTCGCGCATTAAAGCGGCCAGTTGTGGCAGGCGGGTTTCTTCAGCGACCTGCAACACCTCGCGGGTCATGATTCGGTCTACATACATGGTGATCTCCCGTTCAGTATCCCAAATAAGCCCGGCGCACATCGTCGTCGGCGAGTAAATCAGCGGCTGGAGCGGTTTTGGTAATCCGCCCGGTTTCCAGAATATAGCCGCGTCCGGCAATGGCGAGCGCGGCGCGAGCGTTTTGTTCCACCAGCAAAATGGTCACGCCCTGGCTATTGAGTTCGACGATCACCCGGAAGATTTCTTCGACCAGGAGTGGTGCCAGCCCCATGGAAGGTTCGTCCAGTAGCAGCAAACGTGGATGACCCAGGAGGGCACGGCCAATCGCCAGCATTTGTTGCTGCCCGCCGGACAGTGTGCCGGCCAGTTGCTGACGACGTTCCTGAAGGATGGGGAACAGGGTGTAAACACGCTCCATTTCCTGGCTGACCCAACCGTGATTCCGATACTGGCGGTAAGCGCCCAGTTTCAGATTGTCCTCGACGCTCAGCGGGGCGAAGACCTGCCGCCCTTCCGGCACCTGGCAGACACCGGCGGCGACGATGCGGTGCGTTGGCCAGTGGGTGATGTCCTGGCCATCGAAATGGATGGAGCCGGCGCTGGGCCGATGCAGGCCGGACAGGGTATGGAGCAGGGTGGTTTTACCGGCACCGTTGCCGCCGACCAGGGCGACCAGTTCGCCGGCGTGAACGCTCAGGCTGGCGTTGTGAACTACTTGCACCGGGCCATAGTGGCTGTTCAGACCGGCGATTTCCAGCAGAGGGTTGGAAGAGTGGGGGGCATTAGATGGCATATTGCACGGCTCCCCCAAGGTAAGCGGCAATCACGCGGGGATTGGCTTGAATCTCCGCTGGCGTGCCCTCCGCCAGTACACTGCCATAATCGAGCACCAACAGTCGATCCGAGACGCTCATCACCAGTGGCATGTGGTGTTCCACCAGGAGTACGGTGACGCCGGATGCGCGGATGCGTTGAATTAAATCGCGTAAGGCCATGGTTTCGGTATCGTTCAGACCGGCGGCGGGTTCATCGAGCAGGAGCAAGCGGGGTTTGGCCGCCAGGGCGCGGGCCATTTCCACGCGCTTCATCAGGCCGTAGGGGAGGGCACCTGCCGGATGTTCGGCATGGTCGGTCAGTTCGCACAGTTCCAGCGCTTCTCTGGCCCATTCGCGTAATTGCTGTTCTTCATGCCGCACCTGGGGCAAACGCAGGGCTGCGGCCAGAAGTCCGGTTTTAGCGCGCAAGTGACCGCCCACCATGACGTTTTCCAGCACGGTCATGTTGAAGAACAGTTGCAGGTTCTGAAAAGTGCGGGCGATGCCCAGAGCGGCGATGCGATGCGGTGGTCGTCCACGTAATTCCTGACCGTTGAAGCGCAGGGAACCGGACGCGGGTTGGTAGAAGCCGCACAAAACGTTGAACAGCGTCGTTTTACCGGCACCATTGGGGCCGATAATGGCGTAGATCAGGTTTTCCGGGGTGTGGAAACTGACGCCGGCCAAGGCCATGACGCCGCCGAAACTTTGTTCCAGACCTTCGACAGTGAGTAGATTAGTGTCTTGCACGGGCGTGCGAATACCGTCTTGTTGGGTTGCTATCAGGCCGCACGGCGCATTTCTTCCCGGACTACCCGGCGCAAGACCTCTTCGATGGGTTCGGATTGCTGGCGGACATGTTCACGCAGGGCGTTGTTAATGAGTTTCAGATAATCGCCCCCCCCAGAGCGGTTAACTTGCTCACGAAACCACATTAGGACTTCGTCATCAATACGGAGTGTGATGGCGGTAGTGCCAGATTCCGGGGGAACAACCGGACCTCGGTGGGCGCTACTGAAATCATACGGTTTTTTCATAACTTAACCCTCGTACTGTTTGCGTTCATGCGGTTCAGCCTTGCGGGCCGAAATCAGGCGGATCGTTTGAGGTTCCCGGTAAGTGTAAGCCGCAACCAGCAACCGGCCCAGTGCATCTCGTCCCAAGGTCACAAACCGCTGTTCATCATGATCGAAGTCTTCCCGAGTTAAGGCGTAAGGGTCGGAAAAAACCGCTACAGCATCAGCCAGTTCGATATGATGACGACGCAGGTTGATTTGCCGTTTGCGCTCGTCCCATTCAAATTTCATTTTTCAACCGACGCACGGCCTGACTTAATCCCACAAACAGCCCCTGTGGCATGAAAATCATAACGGCCATCAACAGCCCACCGTGGATCAGCATTTCGTAATCTTCGAACACCACCAGCCCCTGATGCAGTAACGTAAGGGCAATCGCTCCGCAGGCCGCGCCAAAGGTTGACGCCATGCCGCCCAGCACGACCATGGTCACCAGTTCTACGGAGATCAGCAGGTTAAATGAGTCCGGACTGACAAAAGCCTGTTGATGAGCAAACAGGCTACCGGCGAAAGCAGCAAACAGGGCGGAGACCACAAAGATCTGCGTTTTGGCGCTGGCCGTGTCAACGCCCATCATTTGCGCGGCGAATTCCGAACCCCGGACCGCCCGCAGGGCGCGACCGATCCGCGAATCCACGATGTTCAGGGACAGCCAGATGGTGAGCAGCGCAGCAGCGGCAATCACGCCGTACCATTGCCGGTCGCCATCGACTGTCCAACCCAGCAGATTCAGCGGCGGAATGCCGGACAGTCCATCCGGACCACCCGTCCAATGGTTGGCCTGAACCATGATGACGTGAATGATGATCCCGAAGCCGAGCGTAGCCATGGCTAAATAGTGACCACGCAGGCGCAGAATCGGGCGGGCGAACAGCCAGGCGATGCTGCCGGCAACCAGTAAGCCTGCCGCCATGGCCAACAATCCCGGCCAGGCAAAGCGGGTGGTCAAAATCGCTGAGGCGTAGGCACCCATGCCAAAAAAGGCGGCATGACCCAGGGAAATCTGGCCCGCGTAACCGATCAGCAGATTGAGGCCGACTGCCAGCATGACGTTCAGGCCCGCCGAAGCGCCAATGACGATGACGAAGTAGTTATCCGGGAACAGTATCGGCAGTAACGCGGCGAAAACGGCAAAGAGGTAGAAGCCAGCGAGGCGCATGATTTAATCCTCCCCTCGCCCACAGGTGGGAGAGGGGCCGGGGGCGAGGGTCATGGACATGTTAAACCCGCTCCGCGACTTTATGGCCGAACAAGCCGGTCGGTTCAAAAAACAGCACCATGAGCACAAACATAAAAGCAATGGCGTCTTTGTACCCGGAGGAAATCAGCCCTGCGCCGAGCGCTTCCAATACCCCCAACAGCAGACCGCCCGCCACCGCGCCCATGGGATTGCCGATGCCGCCGACAATCGCGGCGGAGAAGCCTTTGAGGCCCAGCATGATCCCGGCTTCGTAGGAACTGAAGGTAATCGGGGCGATGAGGATTCCGGCAATGGCGCCCAGGCCCGCTGACAGTCCGTAGGCCAACCGCAACATGACGTTCACGTTAATTCCAACCAACTGCGCAGCGGCGCGGTTGAAGGAACAGGCCAGTAGCGCCTTGCCGATCAGCGTGCGGTTGAGAAAGAGATGAACCAGCGTCACCAGCGCCGCCGCGCCGCCGAGTACCCACAGGCTTTGGGGCAACAACGTTGCGCTGCCCAGGTGAAGGGGCGTATCGCCGGAAAAAGGGGGGAGGGCGTGGAAGTCCTTGCCCCAGAGCAGGAGTGCAACGCCGCGCAGGAAGATGGCCGCGCCGATGGTAATGATGATGGTGGCGACGACCGAGGCACCCCAGGCCGGTTCAATAGCGAATCGTTCCAACAGCAAGCCGACCACCACGGTCAGGGCCGTCGCCACGATAGCCGCCAGCGCCAACGGCCAACCCGCAGCCACCAGGGCGATAGCGGTCATCGCGCCCAACATCACAAATTCACCCTGGGCGAAGTTTACGACGTCGGAGGCGTTGTAGATCAGCGCGAAGCCGAGTCCGACCAGGGCGTAAAGGGCACCAACGGTAATGCCTGTTACCAGGAACTGGAAGATTTGTTCAGGCATTTAATCAACAATCTTCCATCCGCCGTTGCGGATTTCCACCATCTTGAAGGCGTCCAGTGTCAGGCCCATGTGATCCTGGGGCGTCATGTTGAAGATGCCGGCGGTGCCGATGAAGCCCTTGGTGTTCTCCACTTCGTCACGAACCTTGGCTTTGTCCACGCTGCCCGCTCGCTTGATGGCTTCGATGGCGATCATAACGCCGTCATAACCATGACCGCCGAAGGTCGATACCGGGCCGTGTTTGGCTTCGTAGTCTTTCTTATATGCCAATAACACCGGCTTTTGGGGATCGGTGTCCGGCAATTGTTCGGCTACGACCAGCGCTGCCGCCGGTAAACGCACCCCTTCCCCCGCTTCGCCAGCCAAATCGATGAAGGTCTTGGAGGCGACGCCGTGGGACTGGTAGACCGGCAACTGGATGCCCAGTTGTTTGATGTTCTTGGTGACAATCGCCGGAGCCTGGCCGAAGCCGAAGTTGATGATGGCCTGCGCGTCGGTCGCCCGGATTTTGGTTAACTGGGTAGTCATGTCCGTGTCCTTGTTGCCATAGGACTCGTCCACAACGATAGTCATACCGTATTCCGGGGCCAGCGTGCGCAGTTGTTCACGTCCGGATTTGTCGAAACCGCCATCGCCGGTGATCAGCGCCACTTTGGTCAAATTCTGCTTGCGCAGATCCTGGTAAATCTTGGCGGCGGCCATACGGTCGGTGTGCGCGACCTTGAAGACCCACTTTTTCACGGGTTCCACGATGTCCACCGCGCCCGCCAGCGAAATCAGGGTAATGCCTTCCTTTTCCACATCGGGAATCACGGCCATGGTGTCGCCGGTGGTCGTCCCACCGACGATGATATCGACGTTATCGCTTTTGATGAGGCGCTTAACGAAGTTGACCGCTTCCTTGGCGTTGCCGCCGGTGTCGTAGTGAACCAGTTCCACTTTCCGGCCCAGCAGACCGCCCTTGGCGTTGAGGTCTTCAATCACCATTTGCAGGGTTTTCAGTTCGGGATCGCCGAGAAAGGAAGCGGGACCCGTCACGGTCAGGAAGGAGCCGATTTTGATGGGATCATCAGCGGCGTTGACCAGATGACTGCCGGTCAGCAGCAGGGTTGCCGCCAGCAGGTTTTTCATCAGTCGGTTTTTCATCAGGTTTTCTCTCCTTTTTGGGGTTGGGAATGATTATTATTGTTGTTCGAAATGCCTGATCAGGCGTGTCCCGCTTGTCGTCCCGCATCGAACGCCTGGGCGTTGATTTCGGCCAGTTTCGGCTTGTAGGCGCGAAAGCCTTCGACAATGCACGCTTTCAGTGCGTCGGCGGGGAAGGGCAGGCAGTCGCTGATAGCGCCCAGCATGATGGTGTTCACCAACTTGGCATTGCCCAGTTCATCCGCGATGGCACCCGCGTCGAACGCATGGGCTTCGATCCCGAACGTGGCCAGTGCGCCAATCGGGTCGGCGGGGTAATCATACAAACCGGCGGACACGATGGGCGGGGCAATACGCAGGGTGTTGACCATGGCAACGCCGATCGGGCGCAGCCAGGGCAGCCAGCGCAACGCTTCAGCGGCTTCAAAGCCAATCAGCAGATCCGCTTCGCCAGCGTCGATCTGCGGGGAGTAAACTTTGGGTCCGAAACGGACGTGTGAGGACACCACGCCGCCACGCTGGGCCATGCCGGCGACTTCGGTTTTTTTGACATCGTAGCCCTGACTCATGGCAGTGCGAGCCAGCATTTCGGCGGCGGTCATCACGCCCTGACCGCCAATGCCGACGACCAGGATGTTGGTAATGCGATCAAGCATGGGGTTGAATCCGAATCACGCGGTTGGAAAGCGGCGGTTGCACAATGGCTTCCGGGGCGCAGGTTTCGACGCACATGTGGCAGCCGGTGCAGGCATTGGCGTCGATGCGGGCGAATACCAGTTCCTTGTTTTTGCCGTTCTTGGCCGTCACGGTCTCCCGGCGATCAACGAAAATGGCCGGGCAGCCGAGATCAATGCAGTTACCGCAGCCGGTGCATTTTTCATCAATGACCGAGTAGGCGCGGAACTTCTCGAAACGGTCGGTCAGGGAGCAGGGGCGGTTGGTGATGATGACCGACGGCTCCTCCATTTTGGTTTCTTCCCGCACCAGTTTGACCATGGTGGGCAGTTCGTAGGGATCGACCATACGGATGCGTTCGGGACGCACACCCAAAGCCTCGACCAGTTTGGCGAAATCGACGCGGGGGGCGGCCAGACCGTGCAAATCTTCGCCGGTGCCGGGATTTTCCTGACCGCCGGTCATGCCGACTGAGCGGTTATCCAGCAGCAGCACGGTCACGTTGCCCCGGTTGTAGACCATGTTCAAGAGACCCTGCATACCCATGTGCAGGAAGGTGGAATCGCCGATGACCGCGACCATGTGCTTTTTCTCGTCGGATTCGCCACGTCCCTTGTCCATGCCGTGCGCCATGCTCAACGATGCGCCCATGCAGGTGCAGGTATCCAGCGCATTCCACGGATGGCCCGCGCCGAGCGTATAGCAACCAATGTCGCCAATGATGTTGAGGTTGCGGATGTGGGAGAGGGCGAAGTAGGGGCCAAGATGTGGGCAGGAGGCGCACATGGTCGGTGGGCGCGGGAACACGTCGGTCTGGGCGCGGTTCGGGACGGCATAAGGTTCATTGAGCAGCGGTTTGATCGCCGGGCGGAGGACGCTGGGGGCCAGTTCGCCAAAGCGCGGTAAGACATCCTTGCCCCGGACCGCGATACCGGCAGCGCGAATTTCGGTTTCCAGCAGCGGTTCGGTTTCTTCAACGACGACTAGCGTATCCACCGTCCCTGCGAACGTGCGGATTTGGTCGATGGGGGCAGGGCAGGTGAAGCCAAGTTTGAGGACGGGCGCGTTGGGGAAGGTCTCGCGGACGTGCATGAAGGCCGGGCCGGAGGTGACAAAGCCGATGCGCCGATCACTGCCTTTGAAAGTTTCGTTGAGGTCACTGGCTTCGGCGACTTGGCGCAAGGTTTGATCGCGCTCGTGCATCAGCGGCAGGCGCGGTTTGGCGTTGGCGGGAGTCATCACCCAGCGCTGGGGATTTTTCTGGAAGCCGGGGGCGCGGCGTTCAATGCGTTCGCCAGTGAATTCGACCATGGCTTTGACGTGGCAGACGCGGGTGGTCATGCGCACGATGACCGGGACTTCATATTCTTCCGACAGGTCAAAGGCTTGTTTGACCATCATGTAGGCTTCCTGCGAGTCCGCCGGCTCCAGAATCGGCATGTGGCCAAACCGGCCCCAGTAGCGGGAATCCTGTTCATTCTGGGAGGACGACAGACCCACATCATCGGCGACGACGATGACCAGACCGCCGACCACGCCCGCCAGCGATTGGGTCATGAAGGCGTCCGAGGCGACGTTCATGCCGACGTGTTTCATCGCCGCCAGCGCCCGCGAACCGGCCAGTGAAGCGCCGATAGCGACTTCAACGGCAACTTTCTCGTTGACCGACCATTCGGAATAGATGTCGGGGTAAGTGGCGATATATTCGAGAATTTCGGTGGCGGGGGTACCTGGATAGGCGGCGGCGACCCGAGCGCCAGCTTCCCAGGCGGCGCGGGCGACCGCTTCGTTACCCGATAGTAAATGACGGCTGGCCGCCTTGGCGTAAACCACGGCATTCATAGCTAATTTGAACCTCATTTTCCAATTGTCGTTAGCAAGTTGATGAAGTGTAGCGACTCTTATCGCTGATAAACAGGGAGAGGGCGGGGAAATCCATTCATCGGGAACTCCGCAAGGCGCTGGATGATCTGCACCCTTTCACCCACTGGTGGTGGCACTTGGGCAAACCCACTCTGCGCGAGGATTTTTTGAAGCCACTGGGGTTGAGCGTCAACGCGTTGGCGACGGCGTTACGGGTTCCGGCCACCAGGTTGGCATAGATTTCTAAGCTGCCTGTCCGGCAGTGAAGTGTTCCTGCCGCTGAATCTCTGCAACCAGGGCTTTCTAAGCTGCCTGTCCGGCAGTGAAGAAAACGGAGTATCAAATAGTGGCAATCACTACTTTATAAGCTGCCTGTCCGGCAGTGAAGTGGTACATCCTAAGCGCCCTGCGCCTGATGGATTTCTAAGCTGCCTGTCCGGCAGTGAAGCATGGCAATAGTCCATTGAACGCCGCGATTGCTTTCTAAGCTGCCTATCCGGCAGTAAAGGTCGGGAATATCCCACCACGTTTCGCCCTGTTTTTCTAAGCTGCCTATCCGGCAGTAAAGATGAGTGACGGCTGTCCGCTCATTCATCGCGTTTTCTAAGCTGCCTATCCGGCAGTAAAGAAATGCTTGAGGTAGTCCCAGGCAATCGACTTTTTCTAAGCTGCCTATCCGGCAGTGAAGTAGAGTTTAACCCAAATAATATCTTGGTTGTTAAAGAAAAAGGGCGCAACTGCGCCCGAAAACCCAAATCAGAGCAACCTTTCCAAGTGCTTGATTTATTTAACCCGCTTTGAAGGCCGAAAAAAAGGGTTTTAGAACCAGGGAACCGTCGCCGTTGGACTCAGACCGTATGTGCTAAACCGTCCAATGACAGCTCGTTCCTGAACGACCAAATGCTCGACGAACAGGCGAAATTGCTGGCCGGTACTTTGGCTGGCCAAAACCAAGTAAGGTAGCTTCAACATTTCCGCTGCATCGTCCGGGATCGCCTGTATCGCCTGCTCCGGGCTGATGCCCTTACGGCTGATCAACCGACGCCGTTGTCGTTCGGGGTTGCTTTTAGCCTGAACGCGCCGAACCACCCTTGATTTGGTGTGGGCGGGAATCTCCATAATCGCACTCACCATTGCGTGATCTTGCATCCCCACCATCCAGTTCAAAGCCATCAACTGTTCCAAGTCCGCTTTGCTGCCGTGGAGACGCAGGCGCTCACCCAGAGACCGGCTATTTTTCCCCACATCGGGAAAGCTCACGCCAATATTTTGCCCGCCATGCGCGACGAGTCCACGGTGCAGCTTGCTAAACAGAGCATTCATCAATGTGGTGGACATGAACTCGGGATCAGATCGCAGCCTGATTTCAAGGTAAGCATCCATTCATCAATCCTTCTCACCAAAGACGCCACCCCGGATCAACGTAGCCATTACATAATGCTGACCGCCGATATCCGGCGCTTTGTCTTTCAGCACCCAATTGTCGAGCAGGCTATAGAAATCCACTTTGTCTTTGGGTTGGCGATACGCCTTGCCTTGCGAAGTGACCGATCCATAAGGCTCCACGGCAATCGGGCCGATGTCCGTGCCTTCCTCGTGAGGGTACCAAGTATCAATCGTTCGCAAGGCATTGCCAATCTTCTGGCTGTGAATCGCTGCGATGTCGCCCACCGTGTAAAGGGTCTTGCTCTTCTGGCCCTTCTTGTCGCCCTTATCGAGAATCAGCTCTTGTGAGGGATAGACTCCCTGCCCATCACCGACCCGCGCATAAGCTACCACTTCCAGCAGCACATAGTCCTTACCCGCCAAACCTTGTTCAATCACCGCCGCCAGCGCGGGTAGATGGGCTTGGGCGTGAGCCGGTTTTTCTACAAAATCCCGCAGGGAAAAGTCATGCGCGTTGAAGGTCCAGACCTGAGCGGTTTCGCCCTGCTTCAAATAGCGGACCTGTACTTCAATTTGTTCTGCACCGATGCGATTGCGCCACAGTGATCGGCCATTGGCCAAGTTGAAGGCGTAACGGCGGGCCGGTTCGGCAAAGCCTGTCTGGTCCACATACTGCTTGACGGTACTCTGTAATTTTTGCTGATAGTCGGCATTATTGCAGGCCGACGGGGTACCGGCCCCACCCAGGACGCGCAGCGTGAAACGGACACGCAAGGTATCCGCATCATTGGGCAGCGTGGCCACATCCACCGTTTGCAGGTTGGGCGACTGAATCGAAGCATCCAGTTTGGCAGCGTTGTTCTGATCTTTATCAGCCAGTCGGTTGGAGATGGTGCCCCGCACCGATTTTTCCCGCACCCCCAAAGTCGGCCAGCGGTCGCCATTCCCTCGTTCGTTCCAACGCCCGGCGCTAAACAGCGCATCTGAGGGGTCCAGTTTGCGTTCAAAGGCCAATACAGAGGCCGTTTTCAGGTCAGTTTTAGCCACGTCATTACTTCCTTATGCGATATTACCAGGGGCGATAGAGGGGAGGGTTTCGGAATAGAGGTTGATACAACGGTAAATGCCCTTTTCAAGGTCCGCTTCGGTATGCCAGAACAGTGCGTGGAGATCGTCCAACCGATGGGGACTGATCCATTGGCCCACGGAATACAGGCATTCCACAAAACGGAAGGGCGTGAGGCCATCACGCGTGTTTTCAACGTCGCGGGCCTCATAGAGAGGCGAGATTCCGGCATAACCGACCGGCAACGGCACGATCCAGCCCGGACGCTTACGCACTTGCCAAGTCACCGCTTCCGGCGGGTCTGGATTAAGGACTGTGGGTTCGATATTGAGCCGGGACAGGTCGAGCAAGGCATCGAGAGCGGTCGCATCAGGTTGAGCAACACGGAGTTCGGCCAAGCGTTCCGCCAGCAGGTCTTCCCGTTGCACCAGGGCAAAACCCGGCAACCAGCGCCGGCGCATCTTTTTGAATAATTCCTGTTGCAAATTAAGGGAATCAGGCAAGACTTGCCACCGGGCCTCATAGCGTTCACCGTTCCGAGCGGGCAGGAGGCTGCCGCCCGCCAAACGCATTCCTTGGGCCGTATGGTGAGCGATCTTTGCCCAGTCGTTGCCGTCAGCTTCACTAAATCCATCCTGCACAGCGATAACTAAGCTGATTTCCAGATGAGCGCGGCCTTCTTCTACCAGAGCCGTTGAACCCCCATCCTTGCCGACCGGATTGCGCGTCAGGCAGAAAACCTGAGTGCGCCGCCCGGCAGGCTGGGAAACCTGGGGTTCAAAGCGGTGGCAGATGATACCGACTCCGCCAAACCCTTGTTTCAAGTCGCCTGCCGCGTCACGCAAGCGGCGCTCCAGGGCATGGGCAAAGCCGGTAAAGGCGGTCGGCGATGGAAACCCCCAGGTCAGCGGGCCAGAAATGGCGTTAGCATTTTGCACCTGCAAGCGTGGCAGGATCAGCAGACCCCCGGCGTCGATCAATCGGTGCGTCATGGAGCCAGCTCCAGGCGAATCATCCGCAACTCGTCGTCCAATACGGTTTGCCACGCTTCGGACTCCACTTGCCCCATCGGCGTTTGTTCACTGCTGATCGCCGCATTGAGCCAGTTGCCAAAACGCAAACAGACCTCATCTTGCCAGTCGCCACGTTGCCAGCGCGTGGCAAACTCCTCGTCAATCTCAGCGCGTTTGGGATCCAGCCAGCATTGTTCCGCCGCGTTGAGACGGCATTTTTCGCTCTGCGTCCAACCGGCATCGAGTTCATGCAGTTCAGCGGCAAACTGGAGTAACTCATCGCGAAGATCACCCACCCGTTCCGCCCGTTTGTCGCGAATCCGGATATTGCTATCAATCTTCGCCACTTTTTTCAGAAACTCGCGCAAGGTTTGCGTGAGGCGTCTGACTTCAGGACGGCTGCCGAAACGGCGACTCAATACGCTATCGGTGAAAAATGGCGGACGTATCGAATCGGACTGCCAAGTCGGCGGGAGCGAGGGCAACAGCCAGTTTTCGCCATAACGTTCGACATTAAGCTGGCTAATATTTTGCCGGTTGGTGCCCCCAAACTTCTGGATTGCCAGATTCGGATATTCGCGATAGCCGTGGGGGTGAGCGCGATGCTCCCGTTTGGCTTCCCGTGCCGCTTTGGCTTCATCGGAAAAACGATCCTCGCGGATGCGCTCCCAAACTCTATGCGTCAAAGCGGTCGGAAACAGCGGAGCCAACAGGTGATAGCGCCCGTCACCCAGCGGCCAATAAACCTGTTTGGCTAATTTGTGGGTAGACAGCTTGCCGTTGGGTTCGGGCAGCGTCGCAAAAGCCGCCATCCACTGGCGAGCCAAGTCAGCATTATCAGAAAGAGCCGCAACCAGTGCAGGGTCTTGGGCGATGGCCCGATCCAGCAGGGATTGACCATTCACTTCAAGGCGCAAAAACTTGTACACATCGAGGTCCGCCGCATTGCCCACTATGTCGGGTGGCAACGTATTCGCCAAAGCATGGGAACCCACGGTGAGTTCACCCGCGTGTGGATTACCTAAACTGGTTAGATTGGAACCTTTGGCGTCGGGATGGCTGAATTTTAGTGCGTGAGTCACTTGCTGAATGTGACTAACCCGGTGCGCCGCATTGGCAATCCAGGTCTGCGGCTCATGCGCGTCCAGCAGCTTTTGCCGTGTGGCGTGATCGTCCTCTTTGATTTTGTCCAGCTTCGGTTTGAGGCGGTCTTGCAGAAATGCGGCGATAGCACTTCGGATGTGGGCAGCAACATCCTGTATGGAAATTTCTGATGAGACCACAATAGAACTCCTTGAAGTTTTTCTGAGCTGCCTATTCGGCAGTAATCGAACGTCTCCAACCGAAGCTGGATAAACTCAATTTCTAAGCTGCCTATGCGGCAGTCAATATCGGCTAAACCCCAGCGCATAGTGATAGCGCCACCTCTGTTCAGGCTTCTTGCCGGGCAAATCCAGCGTTCCATACTTCAACGCGCAATCCCGCAATTCCATCTGTTGGTTCTCGGCCAACGCTTGCAACGCCTCCAGATAGCAAGGTACCGCCCATGCACTGATGCGTGGCCCGTTCGGTACATCGCTGTCCTGCATTTCCCGCCAAAGATGACCCATGAGTCGCGGTTCATCACCGTCTGGCAGGTGATAGAAATTGATGGCTTCATCGTCATTCGGCAGCAGAGCGTACTGCGACCGTCCCAGGGGATCATCCCGAAAGGGTTTACGCCGCTGAAGGTGGCCGCTCAGGTGAGCGCCGGTGGTCCACCACCGATGAACCGGGTCGTCTACTTGCACTTCACCGGCATTAGCACCGAGCATCAGGTCTTTCAGGCGGGCGTGTTCCAAATCAACTAGATTGCTTTGCGGCATCAATGGATCGCGTTCCTTGATTCGAGCCGCCGCGTTGATCACTTGCCACTGTTCAGGGGTGAGAATTTCCGTCAAACGGTGGCTGGCGAGTGGAAAGCTATTGCTCTCGAAACCGGGACGCAAAAAGGCCGGCTTGCTGCCTCCTTGAACGAGATGAACCACGTTGGTATCCAGCAGGTACAGATTCGGTTGATCGACTGCGCACATTCCGGCCCGATGCCGGCGAACGCGACCGGCCAGTTGAATGATTGAGCGCATGGATGACGGTTCAACCATCGCCCAGTCATAGTCGTGATCGCGCCCCACTTCGGCGACGGCGGTGGCCAGCACGACAAAGATGTGGTCTTGCTCCGGTGAGGTATGGATCGCTTGGCGCACACCTTCGAGCTTGAACACATCATCGGGCTTGCTGCGCTGAAGGGCGGCATCCAGGGTGCGTTCAATCGCCGCCCGCACCAGCAGCGGATGACGCGAGTGGTAGACGCACAGATGGATGTGGCCGCCCACTTCCGCGCCCTGTCGAAAGAGTTCCCGCGCCACATCGAACAATGGATCGATGTTCGCCATACGAATCAGGCCGAAGCTGACCCGTTGGCTCGTTTGGGGATCGGTGCTGTGGTGCTGGCGATGCAAGGTATGCAGGTGTTGGCGCAACGGCCCGGCCAACTCGGTACAAATGACTTCCCGCGACTGTTGAGCGGTGACGGGCACCTCAACGATCAGCGCCCGGCGGCGGACTTCCGCTTTGGCCAGTCGCGTCAGGCGCTGCTCAACAAACTGGCGGTGGGCGGCCAAGTAGGGCACCCCCTCATCGTAATCGTCAGCCTGTACGGCAAATTCATCGAACCAGGCGCAGCACACCGCTGAACGGGCGTCTGGACGGCCCCGGTTGCGTTGATATTCCACCCGCCCGGCTCGATACGCCAAAAACAAGCCTTGCACCAGCGCGGGCGGCAAGGTAGCCGATGACAGCAAAACGCGACTACCGAGCAAACCGGCCCAATGCACCAATCGGGTCAGCGCGGGCAAGTCTTCAATGCCAAAGTCATCCGGCTCATCCAGAACCAAATCGGCGGTCATCAACCGCAGCATGGGCGCAATCTGGTGTCCGCCCCGGACGCCCTCGGTCGCCGGCATCAGATGGTCAATGGTGCAGACCAGTACCGGCGCATCGAGCAGGCGCAAGGCATCACTCTGACCCAACCATTCCTTCAACGGCCCGCTTTCCAGGCTACCCTCGTAATGCACATGATTGTGATCAGGCAATAGCGCCGCGCTGGACTCGGACCCGTTATCCACCTGCGCCTGTTCCTGTTGGCTGAGCGCGTAGTCATGCAGGGCGCGTGTGGCGACGCCGCCGACCAGTACCGCCAAATCTTCCGGGCCGAGATGCAAACGCTGGCGATAGGCGTCGCCGGTTTGCAGCGTGAGGGTCCGCAAGCCCAGCGCCACTGTGAATCGTGCCCCTAATTGTGGATTCGCCAGGGCATAGAGAATGCGCCCATTGGCTAACGTCTTGCCACAACCGGTAGACGCCAGGTTAACGCCGAAGAAGCCTTGGTGGAGCGCTCGCTCTCGTAGGCTTTCGGCGAGATCGAAGGCCTGATTCTGCCAGCGAAACAACCCTTTGCTACGCTCACGAAATCCCTTATGTCGGGCGATACGCGGTAGTGCAGTGGCCAAACGTGGCAAGGTCCTGACGATCCGGCTAGCGCTGGCTTCCACGCCGATTAAATGCTCGTCCAGACGCTGTTTGAGTTCACGCTTGCCGTTCTGAATTCCGGTATTGGCGTAGAGTACCGTGCCTTTTTTGCCCGGTTTGTCGCCATATCGCGCATGACTGTCTTGCGCCGAGTAGTAATGATCGGCCAGCATCAAGGCCATGCGCGAAAGATGCAGGATAAATGGACTCTCCAGCAGCTTGACCGCTTCTCCCTCGCCGACCAGACGCGAGCGTTGCAAGATTGCCTTTGCCACCTTGGCCGTGTGCTGACGCCAGTGTTGGCTGTCCAGGGGTAGACCATTCTTGAATTGCCAACACGCGGGAGCACTGGCTTCTTCGGGTCGACTACCACACCAGCGATGGTCGATCTGTTCCAGCAGTTTCTCTAAGAGCCGCTTGTTCAGGACGATATCCTGCGTCGGCGTGGGCAGGCGATGATGACTGACCATCAGCCAACCCACGACTTGCGCTAGAGGCGGCAATTTTTTGAAGGGGCTATCAATACGCCGATTTCCCACTCCATCGCAGATCCGCTGGAGTTGGTCGAGACAAGCCGCGCTGACGTCATCGGGTAAGCCCGTCAGCCGAGTCAGCCATTCTTGATCGGTACTTTGTCCGACAAAGGCTTCAAACAACCGTAGGGAGACCCATTCATGCCGGTAGGCATCGGCTACCGGTTTTTTGCTGGCCAATTTCTTTTGAAAAGCGTCATTAGCCTTACCAAAGCCATGGAATAAGGCCGCGAGGCGGGTCAGGAGGCGAATATCTTCAGCGGTGTGCCAGTCGTTTTCATCCAAGGTATCGATCATGAAATCCAGTGCATCGGTGTGGGCAAAGTTTGCGATGCCGGCATGGTGAAACGTTCCGCCAGCGCGGCTGTGGAGCATAGCTTTCAGATAAAGCGAATTTTATGCCGAAAAATGACGATTATTAAATCAATACCTTACAATAGTTTCTGGGATTAATGTTTCAAATTGAAACATAAAATATTTCACACGTTTCAATTTGAAACAAACTAGACTGAGACGATCACGCCTGCACCGACGAGGTGGTGTCGGAATTAGGTCCGGATACCTTCGAGCAGGTGGGCCTTGCTGAGGATGAGCAGGATTTTGATCTGCTCTGAGTTGATTGAATCTGCAAGATGACCGGTTTACTGGTCATCCGATTTTGTTGTTGGCGTCTGAGCGGGCAGGGCCGTTTCGTGAAGCACCTGCTCACGCTGCAATCGCTCCCGCTCTACGAGCGCCGCTTTCAGTTCACCACGCAGGACTTCGGCATCGCGCACCGCGTCCAGATGACGGATTTCCACCTGCTGAATTGTGGTCCGTAACTGTTCGATTTCACTGATTAAAGCATTCCGGTGTCCCTCCACTGCCGCCAAAGTGGTCTGTAATTTGACGTTCTCCTGGCGCAGAGCCTCCCGCTGCTCCTGTGCCACATTTTCCCGATTTTTCCAGTCCTGCCGTTCAGCCGCGAAGGTTTGCCGTTCAGCAAGCTGTTCCTGGCGAGTCCGATCCATTTGTTGCATTAACCGGGCTTCATTGGCCTCGCCACGCTGGCGTTCCGCAGTAAATCGCGCTTGCGCCTCCTGTCGTTGCTGCTCCATATCCATGCGCAGTTGTTGCAGGGCGGTATCCAGTTGCATGACCCGGGCCTCCGTCTCGGCGCGAATCTGGATGACCGTCGCCAGCGCCGCCTGGACCCGTTGTTCTGCTGCCGTAATCGCGGCCTCCGCAAGTGTGCGGCGTTCCTGTTCCACGAGCAGGCGGTCAGCGAGTTCACGGGTGGTGGTTTGCATCATTTCACACTCATGACGTACTTCAGCGGCCTCGGCATGGGCCTGCCGGGCTTCGGCGATGGCCTGGTCGCGAATCGCTTCAGCCGCCGTAACGGTTTGCCGGGCTATTGCACGCTGTTCATCAAAGGCAGTTTCTGCCTGTTGCACGGCAGTCTTCCAGAAGGCATCGAGCGCGGCCATCACGACTTCGGGAACTGCAGGCGGGAGGATGGCTAATGGCGTTTCCGCCAGGCGTTGCTGCCAATGCTTGAGATGTTCGCTGATCGTGGTGTTGCTGCCGGTGCCGAGCACTTCGCGCACGCGCTGGATGGTGGGGGAGAGGCCGCGACTGAGCAGGGTTTCGGCAGCATCCTTGACATCTTCATAACGGATTCCAGAACGGGCCATGGCAGGACTCCTGAGAGTGATTATCGAGATTGGATACGGATTATATCTTAATAAATGATTACATAACATGTGTTTTTATGATTATTTTTATGAATAATTCAAGATTATGCTGATTATCTTGAATTTCTGCTTCCATCAAAAAAGCCGCTAAACGCGGCTTGAATACCATTCTGTCATTCAGACTTTGGTGTTGCCGTATCCATTTGCTGACGCAGACTCAACGGACGCATATCAGTCCAGACCTGAGCAATATATTCCAGACAATCCTGCCTGGACCCGATTTTACCCTCATCCGTCCAGCCCAGAGGATTCTCTCGCTCAATCGGCCAAATCGAATATTGCTCCTCATGATTGATAACGACTTTATAGATCGTCTGGTCTTCTTCCTCATCCCATCCCATAGCGTAGTTCTCACTCGGTTGTAAATCAGTCAATTGCCTATGGCAGCCACGACCAGACCTCAATGAGGAAAAATCTGACCAGCGCTCTGGTAAAAGCCGCGCCCATCAGGGTTTTCTCACCTTGAATCTTGGCATATCCCGTCATTCCCGTCCTCAGGGTCAGATCAGCGTTAGGGAGTATGGCCATGACCATGATGATATTCCCATAGGTTTCCTGGGTTGCTTGAGGGGCAATTTCAGCGACCGTACCACTAAAGATTCGTGTGGGTTCCGCCCAGGTTTTAAGCCGCACCCGATCACCAATAGTGACTTCGTAGATCTCCGCTTCTGGAACAGCGATTTCCACTCTGACTTGACGGGCATCCTCCACCGTGCAAAAAAGCTGCCCTTCTTCAAGGTATTTATTGCGGAGATCTTGTAGCTTGGTAGTCGCAATACGCCCGAAAATCGGCATCTGTAGCCGAGTGCGGCGCAATTGTTCGTTATAAAAGATCAGATCCTCCCGCAGTTTCTGCAATTCAGCTTCGGCAGAGGCAATCTCATTGGGGTTAATCTGCACTTTCAGGGCGTCCAGACTGGCGCGCTTTTCCTGGACAATTTGACGATGGAGATCGCGCTGTTTCTTGACGTCATTATAGGACTGCACGGACACCATTCCCTTGGTAAACAGTTTTTCAAATCGATTGGCTTCCTCGAGGCTGTAACGCAAATCCAGACGTGCTGTCGTCAGTTGCTCTTCTACAAGCCGAATTGATTCGGCAGAAGGCGTGCTGCGCAGACGATCAATGTCTCGCTGTTTAGCCTGGATCGTAGCTTGAGTCATCATAACGTCTTTTCTTTGGCGGTGACTGGCCATTTCAGCGATGACGGTTCCTTGCGTCACCCATTCGCCGCCAGAATAATGAACCTGCTCGATGATGCCATTGGTTTCCGCATAAACTTCATGCTGGGCCACCGGAAAAATATGAGCTATGCCACCCGTTTCATAGGGATATGGCAGAAGTAGAATAACGATCAGCAAGACCGCAACCAGATAACGTAATCGCTGGCTTTTCCTGGCCAAGTCTGTTGTCACTGGCTCTGCTGTTTTGGCCGATGCTCTCTGAGCAAGCGTGACCGGTGCCGGCGTTGCAATTTGCCCTTGAGTGAAAACTCCCCTGCTCACCCATTGCGTTGCTTCTTCCTTACGGGATCTGACGCTGCGCAAAGTGTGCCGCGTCATATAAATCAGGAGAACCAGAAACAGGGCTACTCCAGCACCCTGAAAGTTTGATTCCAGCCGTTGCGCAGCACTGATGGCAATGAAGGTAAATAATGCCACAGGGAATGCAATCGATGCGACAGCAAAAATAGCAAGTGTCCACGAATCCTTGGAATATTTAGCAATAACTTTTGGACGCCCAGTAAACAAGGCCTTTAACGAGTTTTTTGCTCGTTGGCGGAGGTTCGGCGATTCTATTTGGACAGCCAGCAGGTTGTAGCCATCCCCTCCCCAAAGAGGATTCGCTACGAGGAGAAAGCTTATTGCAGAAACCAGGGCTAATTCAGCACCGACTGTTGATAGTAAACTACCTGATGGCCTTGTGGTAAGCCATAGCGTGACCCCCGTCGTGAAAAGGGCTAACTGCACCCATAGCGACGTAGAAGCGAACCAAAGTCTCTCGGATTTCGCCCATTCTGAATGAGGAAGTATTTGAGTATTAAAACGCGGAATCAGACCAAACGCCAGCACCATGCCAAAACTGGGAACGCGCATTCCATAATGTCGAGCGACAACTCCACGAAATAACTGAACGACAAGGTTCACCGTAATGGCAACAAAAACAAATCGCCCGATTAAACCAAAATGCAAATTGGCAGTGGCCATCGAATCGACGATAAAATGGCGATTAAACCATATTGCGATCACACTGTAGACAACCAGAACCGGTATTAGCCAAACCAGTTTTCGCAGCGGGGAAAAAGCCTGATCGAGTGCATCAAACAGCCCCTCGGGCCGGAATAGATGCCAACGATTGTTGCGCTGAATCCCGGCGTCATCGTCGTCCTGATCATCGTGCTTCACGCGGGCATACGCATGATCAGTCGAAGCATCCGGATGCTGGTCCTTCCCGTCCATGGATGCCGACTTGCCGGGTCGATCTTCCAAAAGCCCCCAATCTGCGAGAATGCCCAGAAACTCCTGAAGCTCATGGACGCCATCGTTAACGCCAAATCGGGCGTTGAACACCGACATCAGCTTGACAGGATCATAAGGTTTGCGCAGGGCAGCAATGAGAAAAGCTTCCTGCTCGCCAAACTCGAACACCGCCCCGGATTCAGGCTCGCGCACCAAAAGACATTCGCCTTCCCTGGCTGGCGACAAAATGAGGTCATTGCGTAGTTGGAGCATAGGTTAGGAAGTCTTTCAAGAAGTCTTTCAACCTATGCTGGAAACATTAATTGAAAAGCGTTCCTGGGTAATGTGCAATTAACCGGATGAATAAGCTTAAAGCTTGTCCTTAAAAAAACTCCTATAAAATGCCCAGTTTGCTTCCCCTATGCCCTGATAAACTGCCAACGCATTATGATCAACGCCTGGTACAATACGAAATTCATGGGAAATCCCCAAGTGATCAATATATTCAGAAAATCGTATATTAGCTTGCAATAATTGATCGCGTTCTCCTACCAATATACGAAGTATAGTTTTATTGCGCAGCAAATGGGCATTCCTCTCCACTAACTTCCATGGGCTTGTTGATTTAAAATATCCTTGATCGTTTCCAAATACCGTCCGCAACACGTTCATGCGAAGTTGAGCATTTTGAGCGGGTCCATCCGCAGCGACCAACTCCTGTTGCAACGGACCGGCAGCAATCATCGAAATAGCCCCAAATATTTCAGGATATTTGAAGCCAAAGCGAGCAGCGCCATAGCCACCCATACTATAGCCTTCTACCATCCGCGATTTTCGTTCTGGAACTGTACGAAAAGTCGCATCAATATGGGGTAACAATTCCCGTAAAATCACACTCTCCATGGGTATGCTTCCATCTTTGGAATCTGACCACAAACTGACATTCATACCATAAGGAAAGACAATCAGCACCGGGGGTATCTTATTTTGTTGAATCGCAAGGTCGAAATATTTAGCGACTTTGGAAAGCCCCTTCAATCCACCCCCTACCCCATGCAACCAATAAATAACTGGAAAACGGCGCTTGGTTTCAGTTTCGTAAGATTCTGGCTTGTATATATGGTAGCTAACCCGGCTTTTGGCTAGCTTACTGAAGAAAAAACCTTGTTCCAAGCGTTCTATATTGACCGCTTGGGTAACCCACTGGCTTGCTGGCTCTGATATATCAATTCTATCAAAAGCAACCACCAGTTGTGGAAAACTCGCTATCCATAGGCTGGTAAATCCCAACAAAAAAGCTTTCAGTATTAGCCAAAATTTATTGGAATGTCTAAAAAAGCTACGGTAAATAGATAAATCTGCGTTCATTTTTGTATCTCCTATTCAGGGTCATTAATTAGCGCCAATTCGGCCACCGTTTGATAACGATACATATCCTGGGCTGTTAATTTAAGTCCAGCCTCGCCTGCCCTGGCAATGACCCGAATACTCAGAATCGAGTCACCGCCTAATTCGAAGAAATTGTCATGAATGCCCACACGCTCTAATCGCAACAGATCGGCCCAAATCGAGGCCAGGGCTTTCTCAGTAACCGTCCGTGGGGCTACATACCGGCCGGACAAGTTAGCGGATGTTTCCTCTTCCGTAGGTATGGGTAACGCTTGACGATCCAGCTTGTTATTCACAGTCAACGGTAATCGATCCATGAGTACGAACGAGGTCGGAATCATGTATTCCGGTAATTGCCGCGCCAGATAATCTCGAAGTTCGACCGTCAAATTCCGACTATCCGATTCCCATGCAGGACTGTTCGCCAGAGTATCCCAGGCCCGAACCGGATCGGCCTCAACCGGAAACACAAATTCAACGGCCAAACCATCACGTACAAACAAAGCGTCAAACCGACCTTCTACATCGCTACACAGCCAGCTTAACTCGACCTTGTAGCCCAGTTCCCGCCCAAGGTCTACCAAATCATCAGGCTCTACTCCTGAGTTGACGTGCACCAAATTCTCGCGCAACTGCGCCGCCGTCAATAACTCAGGCTGCTCATTTAACCAGACCAGTAACTGAGCGTCGTCCAATGTACGCGCATTAGGGATGCCCCGTATACCATATTGCATCGGGCTACCCATTAAAATATGACGAAGCGCTGTCAACCCGGCGATGGGCGCTGGCCAACTCCACGTCACCCAATCCACGCTTGGTATGGTTGGCGGCGTTCCGGCAATATCCAGGACAACGTCGTAGCGATAAGAACTCAATTCGTTGTGAATCCGCCCGGACTTGGGCAGCGCCTGCACATGACTAATCGATGGCCATTCCCGGGCCAGACGGACAAACAAAGCCGGGTCAATGGTCAACTCGCGCTCCGCAGCGACGTGACGGCGCACGCGCTGCGCCAAGGCCGTTCCCGTCGTGGTCGCCGCCGCGCGCGCCAACTGTACGGATGCATGAAACGCTTCCAGTAACTTGAAGTTCCTCACATCGCCGACAAAGACATGACCGCCTGGCCGCACCAGCCTGACCACCGAATGCAGTATCTTCAATAGATCATCGACATCCGAGAAATGCTGCACGACCGAATTCAACACGACGCAATCAAACGACGCTGCCGGCCAATCATCAAGTTCATCAGCACGACGGTGCTGTAGCTCAACTTTGCACCCGCTATCATCAAGCAACGGCAGATGGCGGCGCGTCCATTCGAGCACCCCCTCAGCAAAATCGACGCCAACATATCGGCGACACAGGGGTGCCAGGCGAAACAGCATCAAACCCGCACCGCGTCCAACCATCTCAAGTACTTCTTGCGGGCGATAACTGGCGATGCGCGCTCGTGTCGCGTCGGCCCAGTCGCACATTTCATCAACTGGCATGGGCTTGCCGGTGAAACTGCAGGTCCAGCCCTCGAAATTCAGCCTCGGATCAATCGCTGTATCGGCGGCCTCTTTGCCCATCAGCGGATTCATTGAGTGGTCCTGTGTACCATCCATCGCGGCTGGAACAATATAGGCAATCAGCCGCAACTCCCCGGCGCGATCCGGTTGCGCCAGCACCGCCACATCATGTATCGCAGAATGCCTGCGCAGTGCGGCGGCAATTTCGCCAGGTTCGATGCGATAGCCGCGAATTTTTACCTGCTCATCGACGCGTCCGAGAAAATCCAGTTGTCCATCCGCCAACCAGCGCACCCGATCTCCGGTCCGATACAGTCGCGCTCCGGGAATGGCGCTGAATGGATCCGGCACAAATCGCTCAGCGGTCAAATCAGGTCGGTCGAGATAACCCCGCGCCAGGCCAGGTCCCCCCAGATACAGTTCGCCGGGCATACCTGGAGGCAATAACTGCATCGCGGCATTGACGACGTAAGCCCGGACATTGGGCAAGGTTCGACCCAGTGGCGGCTTGCGCCCGTACACCCACCCATCGGCCAGGGTCACGCCAATCGCGGCTTCGGTCGGTCCATAACCATTCAGCAAGCGGCGGCCCTTCGCCCAACGCTCCGCTACCTCGGATGCCAGCGCGCTGCCTCCAACCGTCAGCGTCTTGAGTTCCGGCAAATCAGCATAGGGCAGCGCCGCCAGCAGCACCGCGGACAAGGTGACGGTGCTGATGTGGCGCTCGCGCAATAAGGTCAGCAGATCCGGACCCGGCAATAACTCTTCGCGACGTGCCAGGCACAGAGTTGCCCCCGAGACCAGTGTGCGGAAAATCTCGCCAAGCGAGGCGTCAAAAGTCAGGGCATGGGTCATCAGCACCCGGCAATCCGGCGTCAAGCCAAATACGGGGATCTGATTGAGAATGGTTTGCACAATATTTCGATGCTCGACCATCACCCCTTTCGGTCGGCCAGTCGAACCCGAGGTAAAGAGAATATAGGCCAAATGGCCAGGATTGATCGCGGTCTCAAACGGCCCCATATCCTGCTGCGCCAGATTCGGCATTGCCTCATCCAGACACAAAATCTGTCCTGTAATAGCCGGTAAACTGGACCGCAGCGCCTGCTGTGTGAGTACCACTCCGGGCCGGGCGTCCGCAAGAATCAGGGCGATACGGTCGGGCGGCAGCGCCGTATCCAGCGGCGTATAGACTCCTCCCGCTTTCAGGATGCCCAGCAGGGCGATAATGGCCTCCGGGCTGCGCTCCAGATACATGGCTACGCTGGTTTCAGGACGAATGCCCAAGCGGCGCAAACGATGCGCCAGGCGGTTGGCGCAATGATCCAGTTCACGGTAAGTCAATACGACATCCGTACACTCGAGCGCAACATGATCGGGTTGATTAACAGCTCGCGCCTCGAATAATTCATGAAGGCCACATAGTGGCAGCGGCACCTCTCGACGCCCATCGGCAAAGAGCCAATGGCGCTCGTTTGCCGTCAGCAGATCAACGCCCATCAACACACGGTCAGGCTGTTCCAGCGCCCGTGTTAACAAAAGGACAAAATGCCCGGCAATGCCCTCGGCGGTAGCCGCATCGAACAGATCAGTGTTGTAATGCAGCGTCCCTGAAAAGGTATCCGTCGATTCCATTAACGACAAGGTTAGGTCATAGAAGATGGATGCCGCCATGTCCACGTCCGCCTGGGGGGCTGCAGAACGATGCGCCGACTCCACCGCATTAGCCGACAGGTTCTGCAGCACAAACAAAACCTGGAACAGCGGCTGTACACCGATACTCCGCTGTGGTGCAATCTCCTCGATCAGTCGCTCAAAGGGCAAATCCTGATGATCGAAAGCGGCCAGGCAGGTTTTTTTGACCCGCTGCATTAGAATACGGAATGTGGGATGCCCCGACAGGTCCGTGCGCAGGACCAGGGTGTTCGCGAAAAAGCCGATCAGACCTTCCAGCTCTGGTTGCTGCCGGTTGGCGACCACCGTGCCTGCCGTCACATCGTCCTGGCCGGCATAGCCGCCAAGGATAAACTGGAATGCAGCCAACAGGCCCATAAACGGCGTTGCCCCCTCCACCCGGCACAACTCGCGCAACTGGTAGGTCAACACCGGATTGAGCGTCAGCGAACAGGACGCGCTCGCGTAACGCGGCATGGCCGGACGTGGATGATCGGTCGGTAACTGCAAACGCTCAACGCCTGCCAGTGCTCCCTTCCAGTAATCAATCTGCTGCGCCAAGCGCTCACCACTCAGCCAGGCCCGCTGCCAGATTGCGAAATCCGCATACTGAATGGGCAATTCCTGAAGTGGCGAAACCTGGCCAGCCCGGTAGGCGTCGTAAAGAGCGGTCAACTCACGCCGCAAGATCATTGTTGACCAACCATCGGTGATAATATGATGCATTGTCAACAGTAATAGATGCCGCTGCTCCGATAATTGCGCCAGCTTGAAACGAATCAAAGGGCCTTGAGCCAGATCAAAAGGCTGGGCTATTTCCAGTCGGCGAATCTGCTGCAATTCAGCTTGACGACGACTCGCTAATACGTTGCTTAAATCAATGACAGACAAATAAACAGGCGCTGGCGGAGCCACAATTTGAACCGGTTCGCCATCCCAGGCGATAAAGGTTGTTCGCAACGTTTCATGGCGACGCACCAACTCATTAAGAGCGCGTTTTAGTGCTTCAAGATCAAGCGTTCCCTGAAGATGCACCGTCGTTATCATATTGTACAGGGAACTGCCCGGTGCCAGTTGGGCCAAGAACCAGAGCCGTTGTTGCGCAAACGACTGCGGCACCCGCCGCACTTCGCCGGTAGTAACATCAGATGGAGCAACTTTATTCGCTGGCGCTAAATCCAGTACGGCGCTATCGACTGGATGCAGTCGGGCTTTTTCTATCCATGCGGCTAACCCGGCAATAGTAGGCGCTTCGAATAACGTCTGAACTGGCACATTGATTTCAAATGCCGAACGGAGTCGCGAAACCACCTGCATAGCCAATAGTGAATGTCCCCCTGCACTGAAAAAATTATCCTGTACGCCAATCTGCGGTATTTTCAAAACTTCAGCCCATACCGCTGCAATAGTTATTTCCGTTGCGGAACGGGGCAGCGCCAATTGCCCGGACTGATCCGGAGAGTCCACCACCGGCGCAGGTAAAGCCCGACGATTGACTTTGCCGCTAGGCGTCATCGGCAACTTTTCCAGGGGTAAAAATAGTGCTGGCACCATATATTCCGGCAAATGCTGACGAGAAAACTCACGCAACTCCGCATTCGTCGGCGTGCACCCCTCAGCAAATACGACATAAGCGGCTAACTGTTGTTGGGCGGTAGCAACCACGACCGCCTGATGTATTCCAGGATGGCGACGCAGTACCGCCTCAACTTCACTGGGTTCAACACGAAATCCGCGCAGCTTGAGTTGATGATCGAATCGGCCAAGGTAGTCCAGTTGGCCATCCGACAACCAGCGGACCCGATCCCCGGTTCGATATAAACGTGCCCCCGGCTTGCTGCTGAACGGATTAGGTAAAAAACGCTCAGCCGTCAAATCTGGCCGGTGATGATAGCCTCGCGCCAACCCTTCGCCGCCCACATACAATTCACCTGGAACACCTATAGGTACCGGCCGTAATTGCGGGTTCAACACATAAACCTGGCAATTCCCGATTGGCTGACCCATCGGTAATCCTTCTTCAGGGTGACGTTGGCGCGAGTCGCAACGGGTCGCATCCCAGACTTCACTGGTCCCATAAAGATTAGTCAGCACACGTCCAGGCAGTTGTTGGGCAAACGATTGGGATAAATCACGGGACAATGGCTCACCACTACTGATCCAATGATTTAAATACGGTAGCTTTTGTAACAAGGGTTGCCCGGATTCAAGAATAGCACGGAGCAAAGAAGGGACCAAAACCAGCCGCGTAACGTGCGATTCGGCCAGTGCCTCAATCAATAAAGTAGCATCCTTCATCTGCTTACTGGAAATGAGTCGAGTCGGTAAACCGTTGGCCCAGGCAGAAAACATTTCCCAGACCGAATCGATAAAGTTCAGAGAAGTTTTTACGCAGAGAATCTCATCCTTCTGAAAGGGTTCAGATTCTACATGCATTCGATTCACGCAAACCCGATGCGGTACAACGACGCCTTTAGGCGTTCCGGATGACCCGGATGTATAAATCACAAAAGCCGGATTTTCCGGATAGCTGTTCAAGTCAGGATTTTCAGTACTACAATCAAGCCAAAATCTCTGGTCGCGATCCGCACAGATCAACGGTGCTTCACAATCTGACCATCTGGCGACAAAGCGCTCTTGAGTAAGCAATAAGGCGACTTTGGAATCCCGAATCATAAACGCCAATCGTGCTGGCGGATAATCCGGATCCAAGGGTACATAACCACCCCCTGCTTTAAGAATCGCCAATACCCCTACCGCCATTTCCAGGGAACGCTCGACAGCCAAACCCACCAGGGCCTCGGGACCAATACCTTGACCGCGCAGATAGTGTGCTAACCGGTTGGCGCGCTGGTTTAGATCAGCATATGTAATACACTGATCTTCAATAATCAATGCTACTGCATCAGGAGTACGGTTAGCTGTAATTTCAAATAATTGATGCAGACAACTGGCCCGTGGGTAGTCGACATCGGTCTGATTCCAGGTATGTACTAATTGTTGCCATTCTGATGAACTCATTATTGACAATTCGCCAACATTCCCTTGTGGATTTTCTATAAATCCCTCAAGCAATATCCGTAATTGCTCTAATAATCGAATCAGCATTCCTGTATCAAATCGACGCGCATCCGCCGTTAAATCCATCAAAAATTGCTTCCCCTCATCAGCAGTAATCACAAGCGAAAGTGGATAATTAGTCGGATTAAGGGGGAGATCGCGTACATAACTTTTTTGTGCATCTATAGATATTTTACTCCTATAAAAAGGTGTAATTGATTTATTATCATGCAATTTCCCTAACACCGTTTGGTTATTAAAAGTTATTAACGTTTCGAAGAGTGGCGTTCCTCGCGGGATTTCGCTCCATTCCTGTATCTGGGCAGGAGGACTATACTCATAGTCCCGCATCTGATTGGCCTGATTATGCAAATGATTTAGCCATTTTTCCAAAGATAAATCCGGTTTCAATTTTACCCGAACAGGCAGTGCATTGATAAATAACCCAACCATACCTTCAACGCCAACCAAATTGGCGGGACGTCCGGAAACAGTCATGCCAAAAATGACATCATCCTCACCACTCCAAAAATACAGCAACAATGCCCAAATACCCTGGATGACTGTACTGGGCGTTATCCGCCAACGCTGCGTAATGGAATGCAAAGCAACCGTCGCATCTGCGGATAACGCTATCTGATGCTTGATAAATCGTGCGCCCGACTGCGCATGAACACTAGACTTTTCTTCACCAGGTGGCGGCGTTGGAATCATGAAACCGGCCAGTTGTTTCTTCCAGAAAGCTTCTGCCAAAGCTAAATCCTGGCTTTTTAACCAGGCAATATAATTACGATAGGGCTTTGGTTCCAAAAAAGTTAAATGCTTTCCACGCCGCAGTGTTCGGTAAGATTCCTTCACCTCTTCTAATACTATTGCGCCAGACCAGGCATCCAAAAGAAGATGGTGATGGCTTTTAACACATGCATAGTGAGTCTCATCCAGTTGAATTAAAGCTAAGCGCAACAAAGGAGCCTGGCTCAATATCCATCCACGTTGCCGGTCTTCATGCAAGAAAATTTTCATTTTCTTCTGCTGTTCATTTTTACTTAGACCACGCCAATCCAGTTGTATAACCGGCAATTGGACTTGGCGATGAACGACCTGAATGGGCTGATCAAGTTGCTCCCAGTGAAAAGATGTTCTCAAAACAGGGTGACGATCAACAACCGATTGCCATGCTTCCAGAAACGATAAAACATCAAGATTATTTAAAGGAATCACTATTTGCTGAAAAAACAGGGCCGCTTTGGGTTCACGAAGAGTATGCAATAACATACCTTCCTGAGTTGGGGAAAGCTCGTAACTGTCTTCAATATCGTCATTTTTGAATAAAAAAGACGATTTATTTTTTTTATGCACGACAAATTAACCTGCTATAAAATCTTTTGAACAAATTGAGGATCGCACAAGCAGCTGCGCAAAGGCGAATGCTTACGCCAAAAAAGCCGACTTGCAACACAAAGTCGGCATTTGAGCGGCGGGAAAAACCCATTATACAATGGGGTTTTCAGCTAGAGACTTTCAGGAACTAGGAACGTGGAAAAGAATAACCATGAATATCCATTTCTAAAATTTCGGAAATCTTATTTTCCTCATTCAGCATAACCAAACGGGGTCTCCAGGATTCCGGGATCGGTTCATCAATTTCAATATAAGTCATAATAATAATTATATCACCCACACTAACCAGTCGCGCACCGCCGCCATTGAGTTCAATAGCGCCACTGCCAGGCTTGCCTGCAATAGCATAAGTTTCCCATCGTTGTCCATTGTTAAGATTAACAACCGACACTTTTTCGAAGGGTAGAATATTCGATTCTTTCAACAACTGCCCATCAATAGATATGGAACCAACATAGTTAAGATTTGCCCCTGTTACGACAGCTCTGTGGATCTTGGAATTGAGAAAAATACGCTTCATGGCAGACTCCAAAAAAAATTCAAAGATTTCAAAGTAAAACAAGCTCAATATGGATTTCAGACTGAGCAATAAAATGATCTGGGTGAAAGGGAGATAGAATACAGACAATAACCAAGGTTTTACACTGGATAATCTCCATTATTACCGGAATCTGCATTGCTATTTTCGAAGTCAGACGTACTGTCGATGTCAATCTTCGCGAAAGCTCGTTGGTAAGCCTCAGCGGTTTTCCGATCATCTCCGTCAACCGCTTGAACAGTCAGAAGATGCGGATGAGCTTCAACCAACTGCTTGCTATGGAGGACCGCCGCTTGAAATTCTGCAACAGCTTCTGGGTAAGCGCCTTCCTGGATTAAAATATCGCCCAGCAATCGATGTGCCAATCCCGTGTTCTTAATCCCCTTTGTCATGCTAATCAATAATTTTTTGGCATCAACAAAATTACCGCGCTCTATATTAGCCCTGGCCATGCCGACCTTTGCAATCTGCATGTCTGGATTAATGTCCAGCGCCTTTACATGCTCACGCAAGGCCAGTTCATACTCACCGACGCCTCGATAAGCGCGACCAAGCAACTGATGCAGAAAAGCGCTGTCAGGTTTGGCATCAATAGCTTTCTTGCATACATCAATAGCCTGTTTGAACTCCCGGCATGCGACCAGCAGCCGCGCATACTGAAATTGTGCTTGTGGCAAATCGGGCGCACGCGCTACCACCCCACTCAACTCTTTCAAAGCCGCATCAGTATCACCCATACGCTGATAAATAGATGCCAGTATCAAGCGAGCTTCTTCCAGTTGTGGATTATGTTTCAACGCCTGGTTGAGGCCATCGATTGCTTCATTAAATTTGCCCAGCTTGGCGTAGATGCGGCTTACGCTCAATTGAGCAATATTCAGCCCCGGATTAACTTCCAAGGCTTCCTTGTACTTTTCAAGCGCTTTATCAAGAAGTCCCTGCTTGACATAGACATTGCCTGACATAATGAGTGCCGGTGGAAAATCCTTCTGAATATGCAATGCTCCTGCGTAATACTCCAGAGCACCGTTATAATCACCTGATCTGGCATGAATATTACCTATACCAACATAAGCAGGGACTGCTTCTGGATGTTTTTCCAGGATGGCCTCATACGCCTTTAGTGCTTCGTCAAAACGCTCGGCTTTCATCAGTTCCTGTGCGCCTTCCATTGCTGCCTTCAGATCCCTGGCCAAACCGGCGCTAACCGGCGCAGGTCGTTGCCCGGATTGCAAGCCAGGGCGGCGTTCCGGACTCGATTCCGGGCTTGCTCCTTTGACCTTGGCATTCCACCGCGACATAGCTTACTCCTCTGATAAGATTAAATAGTTTGGATATACTTGGCATAATTTATAATTAAGCTATAAAGTATATCGTTAATTGCGGTTGCGAGTCCAGTTCAACCACTGCCATACAGTATCCCCTTTGCCCCGAACTTGCGGGGCAAGGTCGCGCCAAACACTCGCTGGACCTCTGGCGCATCCCGCCGGGTGTTGGCGATTCACCGGAAGAAATGCCATGAAGCTTCTTTTAGCCGCCTTCATCATTGTCGGTTTTCTCACCGCTATCCTAGCCCCTTTCCCCTACTGGCCCACCTACCGCCTCCTGTGGCGTAGCGTTCTTCACGCCACTCATCAAGGCATTCCCTGGCGGACCAGGCGCAAGCAAGCACTATTTCTGACTCGTTATGCACTATTTGCGCCATTTTACACGCTGTTCTGGTATCTCGACGAGCTTTTTTTCCCAGTCTATCGACAGACGCCAGTACATCCCATATTCATCATTGGCCAACCACGCAGCGGTACTACGCTATTGCATCGGACGCTTGCCGCCGACGACCGAACTTTCTTCGCCATCCGCCATATCGAATGGCGCTATCCCTTCCTCACCGTGCAGAAAATCCTCAATGCTACGCGGTTCGCCCAGCATCTGCTGCAGCGCAATTACTGGCCTGATACCGAAATTGGAAGGCAGGCGGCGCGGATGCACCCGAACACCATGGCAGACTGGGAAGAGGACGGGATCTTCTTCGAAGAACGGTTTCTTCATCATTTCTTCCTCTTCCTGCGGTTCCCGTACCCGGAAATTCTGCCACTGGTCGACAAATTTCGGGAACTCCCGGCACCGGTTCGCCAGCGTATGCTCCACACCCATCTTCAGGTCATCCGCAAGATCGCCTACTTGCGCAATCGCCCCCATGCCTTCTATCTATCTAAAGAGGTGACCAGCCACTCGAAGTTCCCGGAATTGCTGGCCCTGTATCCTGATGCCAGGTTTATCGTGGTGGTACGCAACGCGGCCCACTATATGGGTTCGCTGTTTGAGTTGATGCGCGCCTCGACAGCTTCCAAAACCGGCATCGACCCAACCACTATTCCCGGATGGACCGAGGCTTTTATCGAAAGAATGCAATGCGATAGCTTGCGACTCGTCGATCTGTGCCGAAACATCATCCCCAGCGAACAGCAAATTCCGGTTTCTTACGCATACCTGTTCACACACATTCGGGAGACGGTAGAAGTCATCTACGCCAGGCTAGGATTGGCTCCCTCGCCTGACTTCCTGGCCAGTCTCGATGAACTTGACGCCCACCAGAAAAATCGAGAGCGCGGTTACGTTTATACCGATCTTTCATTATCTGATTTCGCGGACTTCGACCAGTTCGTAGCCCAGATAGAGCAACGATTCTTCGCATTATTACCGAACGCGCCTGCTGTGCCAACAGATCTGTCAACCAGCGCTGATCACTGAGATTTGGCGCTGCGCGGGGTTCATGGCGGGTTACGACCCTGATATGCCGCTGAAGGCATCGAGATAGCAGAACACATTCTGCTTCAATGTATTCGCGTTCAATCGCAGCACGGCCTGGCACTGATCATTGGGCAGGTCAATCACCCGCACACAGTCCGCCCACTCGGCAGCATTCGGCAACAATTCCGCTAACCGGTTGGGTTGCTGATCGAAGAACACTTCATTCAACTGGTTATCCTGCCGCTGCGGGAAAATCGCCAGATACAGAATATCGGTTTCCACCAGATCGCTAAAAAAGTGCGTTCCCAGCGACACATCCGGCACCAGTCCATCGTGCATGGCCACCATCTCACACAACACCGCCGCGTTATTAATTTCCGTGAACTGCACCGGGACACCCAGTTCCGGCGACGTGGTTCCCCAACGCCCTGGCCCGATCAGCAGCATCGTTTTCGTCGATCCAGACTCGCGCAACCGCGTAATCTGTCCGACCAGTCGGGCGATTTTATGCCGGTCGTTCAGCGGCAACTGGCTATAAACATCAGGAACGACATAAACCAGCCGGTCGATAATGCCAATGCGGCTATGGCCGATCACCGCACCATGCGCCTCCATGACCAGCCGCTCGGGCGGGATATGCGCTGGCGGATTGGGAATTGTACCGGCCTCGCGCACCTGGAAGGGCCGACATTGCACCAGATCGATCCGGTAATGCAGATCGTCGATGAAATTGGCGGTAAATTCGACATCCACCGGATAATCATAGGCTTGCTGCAGCGTTTTCAACATGTCCCGCATGTCGGCCACGAACGGCGTATTCCGCAACAGATATTCGAAGGTCAGCACCCACGGGAAGACATCTTTCGTCCCGCGTTCCCGCGCCCGTTGCTCCAGTTCGTCATCCATCGACGCCACCATGGCCAGCGGCAGATTCTGGCTCAGTTGGGCAATATCGGCGAACTGCCTGGTTGTCAGTTGGTTATCCTCCAGATCCAGGACGTCGATACGCTTCTGCGCATACTGACGCACACTCTCGAAGTGGCTCTCCGGCCGCCGCTCCGGATCGCTCAAGGACACCACCCGCGTGTAATCATCATCCGACCGATCCACCGCCCGCGTCCCCAAACCTAGCACTAGCCGCACCATCCCGGCTGCTGGATCAATCTGTTCGCTCCAGACATACGGATTAAACGACAGCCCCACCCCGGCAATATGCGGATAGAACAAATGGCCCTGCTGCGAACCGGACACCCGCTGCACCAGCAAGCCCATCTGCTCATCCCGGTCGAGAATTCCCCGCCGCGCCCGGTACATCAGCGCCCGCTCGCTCATCGTGCTGGCGTAGATGGTGCGCACCGCCGACAATAAATCTTCCAGCCGCTTCTCGCGCGGCCCCTGATTGACGCAGAACACGCTGTCATATTTGCCGGCAAAGGCGTTACCGAAGTTGTCCTCCAGCAAGCTGCTGGAACGCACGATAATCGGCGACTGGCCAAAGTAATCCAGCATGTCCGAGAACGACTTAAGGATATGGTCGGGAAAATCACCGCGCAGAATGCGCCGCCGCGCCGTCTCTGCCCCATCCAGAAAGGTCGCCGGATGTTTCTGCTTCTCGCGCACCCACCAACAGCCGTTGCGCACTAGATAGCTGTAGAACACATCCGAACCAATGAAGAACGAATCATGGATTTCCAGCAACTCGTTCCAGCGCGAGTGAGTGCGCTTCAAAATCGCCCGCGCCAGCAGCACGCCCACCGTTTTACCGCCAATCAGTCCGGTGCCGATCATTCGCTGCTTAATCGCCAGCACATCGCTCAACGTTAAATACTGTTCGGCCAGTCGCATCACCCGCTCATCCCGCGACACCGTCATCCGCAGCGTATGTTGCAGTAAATCGCGGGCCAGATCGGCCACATGGGCATGGTCGCGTTCCGCCGCGACGACTTCCTCGGCTTCCAGGAACGTGCGATTCCAGATATCCAGCCGGGGATCGTTGGCCTTCAATCCGGACCAGGGAAATATGGTCAGGATTTGGGAAATCGTGATGCTGTCCGTAACTGGTGTAAATTCCTCGCCGCGCCACACATGCAGTTGATACATGGTCGGTGAATAGCGTTGCTGGACCTTCAGTGGCCGCACATACAATTCGCCCTGATGGCGATAGACGTCATTGAATAATTGGGTCGTGTCGAGAATTGGCCCGGTCGCATGGAAGGAATGTTGGCCGCGCAGCAGCGCGAAATACGCCACTGTTTCCAGGTCATACAGATAGGGGCAAGTCAGCATGAAGAAATTGCCGAGCATTTCGTCGCTATACCAGTCCGCCACCAGATCGGACAGGCCATCGAACACATAGTAAGCGCCACGTCCGGTCTGTTCGATGGTCTGGTGAATCGCCGCCAGAAACGGCTCGAACCCTTCGCCAGGGTCCAGCACACGCACCTCGACCCCCGGTCCTTCCAACACCAGCGCCGCGTGGCGACCAAAATGGAAGTACACCAGTTTGCGGCCCTTCTCAACGGCATATCGACAAAATGGCTCGACCAAGGGCCGATAATCCTCAATACTATCGACCTGCCAGACGATATTATCGCCCGCCATGATGCCCCGGAACACCCGATCCAGACCGACCAGCCCCGTACTCACCTGTGCATCAATCGCCGCCATCACATTCTCCAGTGATTCGTAGTGCGTGATGAGTTAGCGACTGGCTACTCACCCCTGATTTATACTGTCTACAGCATACCCAAGGCAGGCTGCACTGGCCTAATCATAGGCGATTAAACCCCCATCTGCGAGAATGCCGATTCCCCAATGAGCAGCACCACTCTCTCCCCGACGATCTCCCTCCCCTACCCTGTTCCCCTGGAACGCCTGCGGACTCTGGACGTGTTGGACGGTCGCACTGGTGGCAATCGCGCTGGCCCGGAGGTGGTTTGTCAGCTCGCCGCCAATAACGACCTCGACGCGGTGCGCGTCTGGCTGGCGGAGTTCCATGATTCGCCGCAAACCTTGCGCAATTATCGCAAGGAAGCTGAGCGTCTGTTGTTATGGGCCTTGCTGGAGCGTGACAAGCCGCTATCCAGCCTGACCCGCGAAGATTGCATCCTCTACGAAACCTTCCTGGCCAATCCCCAACCGCATGATCGCTGGTGCGGACCCCGCGTTCCCCGCCTTGATGGTCGGTGGCGGCCGTTTCTAGGTCCGCTGCAACCTACCAGCCGCAAACAGGCGATGTTGATTATCAATTCCCTGTTCAGCTATCTGGTCAAGGCCGGTTATTTAGCGGGCAATCCCCTGTCACTGGCTCGGCGGCGCGTCCACAGCGCACAACCTTTGCGCCAAGTCGAGCGGTTTCTGGAACACGATCAATGGCAAGCCTTGCTGGATGCGGTGGAAGCACTGCCTCGTGACACCGAACGGGATCATCAGCACTACACTCGCGCCCGCTATCTGGTGGCCCTGCTTTATCTGATGGGTCCCCGGGTCAGCGAAGTGGCTGAACACACCATGGGCAGTTTTGTCCGGGTGCGCGGGCGCTGGTGGTGGCAAGTGATTGGCAAGGGCCGCAAGGAAGCCCGGGTGCCGGTCAATCAGGACATGCTCGATGCCCTGAGCGATTATCGCCGCTTCTACGGTCTCCCCGCCCTGCCCGCTCCGGAAGAATCCACCCCGTTGATTATGAACCTCAAAGGCACCGGCGGGATTGGCGACAACATGATTTACCGAATCATCAAGGACTTGGTGGCCAAGGCAGCGACACGGTTGGAACCGACCGATCCGTATCAGGCGGGCAAGTTGCGGAAAGCATCAACGCACTGGTTCCGCCATACCAGTATTACTCACCAAGCGGATGCGGGCATCGACCTGCAATTCTTGCAGCGCAACGCCCGCCATGCCCGGATTGACACGACGGGCCTGTATTTACACGCTGAAGAGAAGGATTGGCATGAGGCGATGGAGCGTCATCGGCTTAAGGAATGAAATGGGATTTCTCGCTGGTGAAAGTCCACGGTAGCAAAAAAATGCCCGTGTGGGATTCCGGCAAAAAGTGATGGGGTGTCAGGATGCAAGCCGGCACGGGCGTTATTCAAATGCAGCTCTACAAAACAGCAACGACAACTTACCTTAATGAAAAAGCAGTGTGTATCGGAAGTTGTCTGAATTTACTGTCAGTGTTTGGCTGACAGCATGTGGCGTCTGCCAGCGGCGCGGTGGAATGTGCGTTGTGTGGTCTTCGATTGCCCCTTTCGTCGCTGGCCGGTCGGTTCGACAACGCCGGCGACGCTGCTATACCTGGCTCAAGATTCAAGGCTTACCGCCAAAAAACCGCTCGCCCTGCGCTTTAAGCCTTTAACCTTCGGCTTTTAACCTTTAATCTTTAGCATCTAGCCTTAAATTTTGAGGAACGCCGTTTATGAGCATTGCCTGCCTGCCCCCTGCCGAGGGTCTCTACGACCCGCGTAATGAACATGACGCCTGCGGCATCGGCTTCGTCGTTGATATCAAAAACCGCAAAAGCCATCAGCCGATCCGCCAGGGTCTGGAAATCCTCGCTAATCTGAGTCATCGCGGCGCGGTTGGCGCTGACCCACTGGCTGGCGACGGCGCAGGCGTCCTGATCCAGATTCCCGACGGATTCCTGCGCGCCGAATGTGCCGAACTGGGCATCGAACTGCCGCCGCCTGGCGATTACGCGGTCGGGATGGTCTTCCTGCCCCGCGATCAACACGCCCGCGCCCAGAGTGAGGCGGCCCTGGAGCAGGCCATCGCCGCCGAAGGACAGATTCTGCTGGGCTGGCGCGACGTGGCCACGGATAACTCCTGTCTGGGCCGCAGCGTCCGCTCCTCCGAGCCGGTTATTCGCCAGGCCTTCATCAAACGCGGTACGAATTGCCCCGATACCAACGCCTTCGAGCGTAAACTGTTCGTCATCCGCAAAGTAGCCCATCACGCCATCTGGGACCGCGAGTTGCTCGGTCGCGAACAGTTCTACATGGCCTCCCTGTCCGCCCGCACGATCATCTACAAGGGCATGATTCTGGCCCGGAATATCGGCGTCTACTACCCGGAATTGCGCGACCCCCGGATGGAATCGGCGCTGGCTTTGGTGCATCAGCGCTTCTCCACCAACACATTTCCTTCCTGGGCGCTGGCGCATCCGTTCCGCTACCTGTGCCATAACGGCGAAATCAACACGCTGCGCGGCAATATCAACTGGATGCTGGCCCGCCGGCATAACATGGCGTCCAAACTGCTCGGCGCAGATCTGGAAAAATTATGGCCCTTGATCGGCGATGGCGCGTCCGATTCCGCCACCCTCGACAATGCGCTGGAACTGTTGCTGGCTGGCGGCTACTCCCTGCCTCATGCCATGATGATGCTGATCCCGGAAGCCTGGTCCGACAACCCGTTGATGGACGCCAACCGGCGCGCCTTCTACGAATATCACGCGGCTTTGATGGAACCCTGGGATGGTCCCGCCGCTGTCGCCTTCACCGACGGGCGCTATATTGGTGCCACTCTTGACCGCAATGGCCTGCGTCCGGCCCGCTATCTGGTAACCGACGATGACCAGGTGATTCTCGCCTCAGAAAGCGGCGTGCTGTCAATCCCCGAAGAGAAGATTGTCAAAAAATGGCGGCTGCAACCCGGCAAGATGTTGCTGATCGATCTGGAGCAGGGACGAATCATCGACGACAGCGAGATCAAGGATCAACTCGCTTCCGCCCATCCCTACCAGACCTGGCTGGACGCCACGCAGATTCATTTGAAAGATTTGCCGTCGGAAGTCGGCCCCATGGCTCCCGACCCGCAGACCCTGTTGCATCGCCAGCAAGCCTTTGGCTATACCCAGGAAGACGTGCGCGCCTTTCTGACGCCCATGGCCATCAGCAGCGAAGACCCGATTGGTTCCATGGGCCGCGACACCCCGCCTGCGGTGCTGTCCAATCGCCCCAAACTGCTGGCTGACTATTTCAAGCAGAAATTCGCCCAGGTCACCAACCCGCCGATTGACCCGATCCGCGAAGAACTGGTGATGTCGCTGGTCTCGTTCATCGGCCCGCGTCCCAACCTGCTGGATTTGAAAAGCGGCGGGACTCACAAACGGCTGGAGGTAAAGCGCCCCATTCTCGACAATATCGACCTGGAGCGCATCCGCCGGATTGAATACCACGTCGACCGCGCCTTCCGCACCGCCACGCTGAGTATCTGTTACCCGGTCGAACGCGGCGCGGAAGGTATGGCCCGCGCCCTGGAAGATTTATGCCGCGAAGCCGCCGACGTGGTGCGGCAAGGCGAAAATATCCTGATTCTTTCCGACCGGGCGATGGACGCTGACCATATCGCCATTCCCGCCCTGCTCGCCACGGCTGCCGTTCACCACCATCTCATCCGCACCGGTCTGCGCACTGAAGTCGGGCTGGTCGTGGAAACCGGCGAAGCCAAGCGGGTTCACGACTTCTGCCTGCTGGCCGGTTACGGCGCGGAAGCCATCAATCCATGGCTGGCCTTCGACACGATTTCATCCAGTCTGCCGCACCTGACGCCCCGGATGACCGAGGTCGAGGCTCACGAACACTACACCAAGGCGATTTCCAAGGGCATTTTGAAAGTGATGTCCAAGATGGGCATCTCCACCTATCAGTCCTACTGTGGCGCCCAGATTTTTGAAGCAGTTGGCTTGGCCAGTGAGTTTATCGACCACTATTTCACCGGGACGCAAGGCGTCATCGAAGGCATCGGTCTGGGTGAAGTCGCCCAGGAAACGGTGCGCCGCCACCGGCAGGCGTTCGGCGATGCGCCCATCTATCGCCATCACCTGGATGTCGGCGGCGAACTGGCTTACCGGCTGCGCGGCGAAGAACACGCCTGGACCCCGGAAACCATTGCCCTGCTGCAACACGCGGTCCGTTCCGGCGACTACGAACAGTTCAAGGTCTACAGCCGGACCATGAACGACCAGCGCGATCATCTGCGCAATCTGCGCGGCCTGTTTGAGTTCCGCTTCGCGAATGACCCGTTGTCGCTCGATGAAGTGGAACCCGCCAGCGACATCGTGCGGCGCCTGGCCACCGGCGCGATGTCCTTTGGCTCGATCTCCTGGGAAGCGCACACCACGCTGGCCATCGCCATGAACCGGATGGGTGCCAAATCCAACACCGGCGAAGGCGGCGAAGACCCGGTGCGTTATACGCCACTGGACAATGGCGACTCCACCCGTTCCGCGATCAAGCAGGTCGCATCGGGCCGGTTCGGCGTGACCGCGGAATATCTGGTGAACGCCGATATCCTGCAAATCAAGATGGCTCAGGGTGCCAAGCCCGGCGAAGGTGGCCAGTTGCCCGGTCACAAGGTCAACGACTGGATCGCCAAGGTCCGCCATTCCACTCCGGGTGTTGGCCTGATTTCCCCACCACCACATCATGACATTTACTCCATTGAAGACCTGGCGCAACTGATTTTCGACCTGAAGAACGTCAATCCCAAAGCCCTGATCAGCGTCAAACTGGTTTCGGAAATCGGGGTGGGCACGGTCGCCGCTGGCGTCGCCAAAGCACATGCCGATCACGTCACCATTTCCGGCGAAGATGGCGGCACCGGTGCCAGCCCGATCACTTCGATCCAGAACGCCGGTTCGCCCTGGGAAATTGGTCTGGCGGAAACGCATCAGACGCTGGTGCGTAATTTATTGCGGGGCCGCATTGCGGTTCAGGTGGACGGTGGGTTACGGACCGGCCGCGACATCATCATTGGCGCGTTGCTGGGGGCCGACGAGTTCGGCTTCGGCACCGGGGCGTTGATCGCCGCTGGTTGCATCATGATGCGCAAATGCCACCTCAACACCTGCCCGGTCGGCGTCGCCACCCAGGATGAGGAACTGCGCAAGCGGTTTCCCGGCCAACCGGCCCACGTCATCAACTTCTTCACTTTCCTGATTGAGGAAGTCCGGGAACTGATGGCGCAACTCGGCTTCCGCACCTTTGATGAAATGATTGGCCGTACTGACAAGCTGGATATGCGCCGCGCCATTCACCACTGGAAAGCCCGTGGACTCGACTTCAGTCGCCTGTTGGCCACCCCACCGGCTGATCCCGGCGTTGCGGTCTACCACTGCGAAGAGCAGAACCACGGTTTGGACGGTGCGCTGGATCACCAACTCATTGACCAGGCCCGGCCCGCGCTGGATGCCGGTCAGGCGGTGCGGATCGAGACGCCCATTTGCAACACCGACCGTACCACCGGCGCGATGCTATCCGGCCAGGTAGCCCGGCGTTACGGCCATGCCGGGTTACCCGACGACACGATTCATATCCATCTGACCGGGACCGCTGGGCAAAGCTTCGGCGCGTTCCTGGCCCGGGGCGTGACGCTCGATTTGACTGGCCAGGCCAATGACTATGTTGGCAAAGGTCTTTCCGGCGGTCGCATCATTATTACCCCTTCCCCGGTCAGTCGCCTGTGCGCCGAAGAGAATATCATTGTCGGCAACACCGTGCTGTATGGTGCCATTGCCGGCGAATGCTACTTCCGTGGCGTCGCCGGAGAACGCTTTGGCGTTCGCAACTCCGGAGCCTTGGCAGTCGTCGAAGGCACTGGCGATCACGGCTGCGAATACATGACCGGTGGCGTGGTGGTCGTACTGGGCGCAACGGGCCGCAACTTCGCGGCGGGGATGAGCGGCGGTGTGGCCTATGTATTGGATGAAGATGGCCATTTCGCCCTCCGTGCGAATAAGGCGATGGTCGCTCTGGAAGCGTTGAGCGATCAGGAAGACACCCTGAAGGTCCACGTCCTGCACGATGACTGGAGCGGTCTGGCGAACGCCGAACTGCCTGAAGCCGGCTTAAGGTACGACGCCCAACGGCTCCAGATACTGGTCGCCCGCCATGCGGTCTACACGGGTAGCGAACTCGCCAAACGGGTGCTGGAGCACTGGCGCGAACTGCTGCCAAAATTTGTCAAAGTCATGCCGCTTGATTACCGACGCGCCCTTCAGGATCTGCGGCAACAACAGGCCAAGGCGTGCATCATTCCGGCTGAACAAGCCAGTGTTGCGGCGTAATTAAGGTTAAAGGTTAAAGAGTTATGGGTAAGCCCACTGGTTTTCTGGAAATCACCCGCCATGATCACGGCTACGCGCCGATTGAAGAGCGGGTTAAGCACTTTCGCGATTTCGTGGTTCCCCTACCGGAACCGGGCGTTCGTGAACAGGCCGCCCGCTGCATGGATTGCGGCATCCCCTACTGCCATCGCGGCTGTCCGGTGCATAACATCATTCCCGACTGGAATGATCTGGTGTATCGGGGCAACTGGCGAGAGGCGCTGGAAGTATTGCATTCCACTAACAACTTCCCGGAATTCACCGGGCGGATTTGTCCCGCACCGTGCGAAGCCGCCTGCACACTCAATTTCAATGACGAATCGGTGACGATCAAGGACATTGAGTGCGCCATTATTGACAAGGGCTGGGCGGAAGGCTGGGTCATGCCGCAGATCGCGGCCCGCCGCACCGGTAAACGGGTCGCCATCGTCGGTTCGGGTCCGGCCGGGCTGGCCTGTGCGCAACAATTGGCGCGGGCGGGTCACTGGGTTGTGGTCTTCGAGAAGAATGACCGGATTGGCGGCCTGTTGCGCTACGGCATTCCCGACTTCAAGTTGGAGACTTCGCTGATTGACCGGCGACTGGCGCAGATGCAGGCGGAAGGCGTGGAATTCCGTCCCAACAGCCATGTCGGCACGGATATTCCGGCGCGGCGATTGCTGGCGGAATTCGATGCTGTGGTGCTGGCGGGCGGTTCCGAACAGCCCCGCGATTTGCCCGCGCCGGGACGGGAACTCCAGGGCGTCCATTACGCGATGGAGTTTTTGACGCAGCAAAACCGGCGCATCGCGGGCCAGAAAATTCCGGCTGAACAGGACATTCTCGCCACCGACAAGCACGTCGTGGTCATCGGCGGCGGCGATACCGGTTCCGACTGTGTAGGCACCTCGGTTCGGCAAGGGGCACGTTCGGTCACGCAACTGGAAATCATGCCCAAGCCACCCGCCGATGAAAACAAGTTGCTGACCTGGCCCAACTGGCCGCTGAAACTGCGCACTTCAACGTCGCATGAAGAAGGCTGTGAGCGTGACTGGTCGGTGACGACCAAGGCGTTTGTGGGCACTGAGGGCCGATTAACCGCCCTTCGGATTGCCCGACTGGAATGGCGTGCAGTCAATGGCCGACAGACTATGGTTGAGGTCCCCGACAGTGAGTGGGAACTTCCCGCCGAACTGGTCCTGCTGGCGATGGGCTTTGTCCACCCGATTCACGAAGGTCTGTTGCAGGAACTGGGCGTCGCTCTGGACGAACGCGGCAACATTCGCGCCGATACCCAGGATTACCAGACTTCTCTCAACAAGGTTTTCACGGCGGGCGACATGCGTCGGGGCCAATCACTGATCGTCTGGGCCATTCGCGAGGGTCGGCAATGCGCCCATGCGGTCGATGAGTTCCTGATGGGCCATTCGGAATTACCGGTGTAATACCTAATCACCCCTCCCCTCTTTTTTAAAGATGGGAGGTTTTGCGCTAACATTATGAATAAAGGCAACGTTATGAACTGGCTAGAAGTGTGTGAACACCCGGCGTTGCAGAATCTGCCCTTCAAGATTGAACTGGATGAAACCGGGAAAATTATTATGGCACCCACCAAGGTCTACCATTCAATTTATCAAGGTGACATGGCTTATCGGTTGCAGACGCTCGCTCCAACCGGGAAAGCGATAGTGGAATGCGCTATTGCGACCCGTAAAGGCACTAAAGTCGCTGATGTCGCATGGGCATCGCCGGAACGGGTAGCGACGATTTGGTCAGAAACTGAATGTTCCATCGCGCCGGAAGTGTGTGTTGAAGTGCTGTCCTCCGCCAACATCGGACGGGAAATGCGGACCAAGCGGCAACTTTATTTTGAGCAAGGCGCACTGGAAGTCTGGCTTTGCGATCCTGAAGGACGGATCACATTTTTTAGTCGCGATAGTCAAAAGGAACATTCAACTCTGTTCCCCGATTTTCCTTTGGAGATTACTAAATGAACGGATGGACAAAAACCGTAAGCAGATTTCATAACGATCTAAAGGTGGCAATGGAGCCTTATCAAGGTAGGCAATTAAGAACGCATGAAATCGCTAAAATTACCTTTAATACTCCAAATTTAACGCATGATTCCCAGTTTATTTATCCATCAGATCATTGTATTAACCATACAAATAAAGGTTCATGTTTTTGTGTGCTGCACGGTGAAGGTGAACCGATTTTTGAAAAAATTAAACGAGGCTTGTACCTTGTTAGAAAAACAGGTTAGTTTGCTTCTATGAACAGCCACGAACTTAATCGCCAAGGCCGACAGCATGTTGAAGCAGAATTGCTGAGACGAGGCGCAGTCTCTGTTACTTCTAGTTCATATGGAACACGAAAAACTTATTTACTCGTGACCAATTCGAGCAACGACCGTACAGTTGAACTCCGAATTAAGACCAAACAAAAGGGGCGTTGGCACACAACCACCGATGAAGCCCAACCCGCCAATGTGCCATCAAATTTAACTAACATAAACAGTTATTGGGTGTTCGTAGATTTTAGCGGACCGCCTAAATACTGGATTGTGCCTGATAGATGGATTCGTAACGATATTCATGAAGCACACAAAAAATACCTACAAAAGCACGACGGACACCGTGCAGAAAATGATAATTCTAGCCACCACGCCATCGAAGAAAGCCGATTAGAACAATGGCTAAACAAATGGGAGCTTCTCGATATTTTCTAATGGCATAGATATTTTTAATACTCATTATCCGCATATTATTCTTGCTAACATTAGTAGTCTATATTATTTTTATGAGCCAAAATTACAAAATTTTAAGTATACAAACCGGTACTGTTCAGCCGCTGCAAATTAACAATAAGCGTGTTATGAGCGGTATTAAAAAACAGGCCGTCGAAGGCGTAGTTAGTGTCCATAAAATGGGCATTGACGGTGATGAGCAAGCGGATTTAACCGTACACGGTGGTCTTGCAAAAGCCGTGTATGCCTATCCCTCTGAACACTATGCATTCTGGCAGGAACAAAGAAGATCACGGGGATTATCGCCCAATTTACCCTATGGAAGCTTCGGTGAAAATCTAACCTTGTCGGGTTTGCTCGAAGAAGCCTTATTTGTAGGCGATGAACTACACTTTCCAAATTGCGTTTTGCGCGTTACGCAGCCGCGTGAACCCTGCTACAAATTGAATTCCATCATGGGTGATCGCTATGCTGCGAAGACCATGGTTCAAACCGGCCGTTGCGGGTTTTATTTAGCGGTTGATGTGGTCGGTAGTCTTGCTGCGGGTCAAACCTTTGAATTGAAACCGGGTTTACGCCAAGTGCTGATGACTGATCTCTTTAAGACGGCCACGCTGAAAAATCGGTGAGAATTCGCGGTGCAAAACTCGATGTCCCGAGTATTTTTTATTCTAGCGGCCTGTTCAGCTTTTATTGCCGTGGCGGCGGGCGCTTTTGGTGCGCATGGCCTCAAAAATCACCTCAATGCCGAAATGCTGGCCGTCTTTGAAATTGGTGTGCGCTACCAGATGTACCATGCACTAGCGCTGCTGGGTGTTAGTTGGGCGAGTACCCAGTGGCAAAGCAAGTTGATCAATGTCGGTGGCGGGTTATTAGTCGTGGGAACCCTGTTGTTCTCGGGTAGCCTGTATATGTTGAGTATGACCAGCGTGAAATGGCTGGGTGCGATCACCCCTATCGGCGGGGCGCTATTACTGGCGGGTTGGTGGTGTTTGGCAATGGGCGTTTTTAAATCACGATGAATAGGTACTGAAAGAGGGATATATGAATAAAGTCACTCCAGGCACCAAAATTCCTTGTCGGGTATGCCGCACACTGGATGTGGGCGATTTCTCCATCCTGCATCAACTCACCTGGTTCAATATGGCGGTGCATAGCAACGCTGAGTACGCTAAAGGCACTTGGTTCAAGGAACGCTCATTAGCCGGTCCCATCATTTTTGCCGTCGCGGACGGTCTGGTCCATCATGCGGACACTATCGCTGAACTGCTGGCCCAGGACGGCTATGAAATCTACGCTTACCTCGGCGTGGACCAGATGAAGATCACCTCTCCCGTGCTCTTTGGGGATACCCTCAAGGCGGATGCGGAAGTCGTTGAGCTGCGCCCAACGAAACACCCGGAGAAGTTCTTGTTCATCTACAAGAACAAAGCCTACAACCAGCGGAATCAACGGGTCATCGAATACCAGACCACTATGATGGTCACTAAAAGAGACTACATTACCTGATTAATCAGATGGTTGGTGCTGTATGATTCCTGACATCGAAACCCTTATGGTTTTTGCCAGAGCGCTAAAAGGCGAACCTTTGCAAACGATCTGGCGAAAAAAAACCTTTTATATCAACCTCATCGGCGATGATCTGGAATTTATCCCAGTTTCATCGCGTGCACCTCGCCGCGAACGATACGATCAAATAAAAGCTTTGTTAGATGAATTGACGGAAACGGGTTCATTTCGTAAGAGCGACTACGCCGATCTATCCTTTAATGCCTCGTATGTGCTGGCTTTGGTTAAGCAATGGCAGACTGCGCAATGACTTTTATCCTCGGATTTGCCTACACACGCCAAGTAATCCACGCCGAATGCGGCGGTAGCCTGCAAAGCTATCTGCCCCGCAAAGACGGCATTGTTGTAGCCGCCTGCCTTGATGCACAACTCAATCCTCGTGCGCCCACTGAGATTCTATGCGGCAGCGGCCCTGGTGTCCGCCAGGCTGGGGATTTACTCGCTCGGCAGACCGCACCGATTCCGATATTCATCAAGCAAGCCGCAAATCGTTGGATTTACCAAGGATGGTTCCAAATCACTGATTCATTTACTGAACCCGCTGATTGCGTACCTTACCTCACCGGTTCCGGGCGTGATCAAGCAACTATTTCGCGGGTGATTTTGTTGAAACTGATCTGAAGTGAATGACGGCAGGGATGGTCAAAGCGCCGTTTCCGGACCATGTTGGAGGCGGAAGACCCAATCCGCCACCCGATTTAGCTCCCGTAGCCCGGCTTTCACCACCGCCAAGTCGATCCCGGCTTTCAGCGCCTCCTCACGCGAGCCGTTTTGAACCAGATTCTCAAAATCTTCTTCCTGATCGTAAAGTTCGTTGATCCTGGCCTCGATTTGGTCAGTGAGTTGCAGGAGTGCGGTCATCGTGTAGTGTCCTCTAGCGGAGTGGTTTTGCGCCTGTCGATAGCGCTTTCCCTTTGATAATCAATCAAAGGGTCTAACATTTCAGCAATGGCTCAGACCGCGCTTTAACCTTCAACCTGTCCGCCAAGGTCGCCTCATCCAGCGTATACAGCGCATCCAGCAGGGCCACTTGCAAACTGCCCGGTCCCGCTGCCCAACCCGCGGCAACTTCCCCGGCCACGCTAAAGACCGCCAGAGCAGCAACGGTTGCCGCAAAGGCATCCGGCTCGACTGCCAGAAACGCCCCAATCACTGCTGTTGCCGAACAACCCAGGCCGGTCACCCGCGCCATCAGTGGATGACCGTTGTGAAGTTCGGTGACACGCTCCCCATCGGTCACATAATCCACCGCGCCGGTAATGGCAACAACCGCACTACCCTCTCGGGCCAGTCGGTGCGCGCCCTCCAGCGCCGCTTCCGAACCATGCAGACTATCCACGCCCCGCCCCGCCCCGGATTGTTGCGCCAGCGTGAGAATTTCCGAACCATTGCCACGAATCACGCTGGGTTGCAACCGCAGGAGGGATGCAGCTACCACCCGCCGATAGGGGGTCGCGCCCGCGCCAACTGGATCGAAAACCCAGGGAACGCCCAGACGCTTCGCCTGTGCCGCCGCCAACTTGTACGCCGCCACCTGGTCGGAATACAGCGTCCCGATATTCACCACCAACGCCTTGCTGACCGCAACGAAATCCTCCACTTCGTCCGTGGAATGAATCATGGCCGGCGATGCGCCAATGGCCAGCAACGCATTGGCGGTATTGTTCATTACTACAAAATTGGTGATGTTGTGGATCAGCGGCGCTTGTTCACGCACGGCAATCAATCGGCTCCAGACTTCATGGGCTTGCATGGCGATCTCGCTCGGTAAACACCGGATTCTCCTGTTCAGTCACGCGCACAAAGGTCGTGCGTTTGGTCAGTTCCTTTAAACACGCGGCTCCGACATAGGTACATGCAGAGCGCAGACCACCCAGAATATCCCGGACCGTTTCGGCCACTGGTCCCCGATAGGGCACCACGACGGTCTTGCCCTCCGAAGCCCGGTAGTCAGCGACCCCACCGCTGTACTTCTGCATCGCCGTCTGCGAACTCATGCCATAAAACTCACAGAAGTAGCGCCCTTCCCGTTCGATGACCGTGCCCCCGCCTTCATCATGCCCGGCCAGCATTCCACCGAGCATGACGAAATCCGCGCCCGCCCCAAACGCCTTGGCGACATCACCGGCGCAGGTGCAACCCCCGTCGGAGATAATCTGCCCGGATAAACCATGGGCGGCGTCGGCGCATTCGATGATGGCCGACAACTGGGGATAACCCACGCCGGTCTTCACCCGCGTCGTACAAACCGATCCAGGGCCAATCCCGACTTTGATAATATCCGCGCCCGCCAGCAACAACTCCTCAACCATTTCGCCGGTGACCACATTACCGGCGATAATGATTTTATCGGGATGCCGTGCTCGCACCCGACTCACGCAGGCCACGAACTGTTCTGAATAACCGTTAGCGACATCCAGGCAAATCAACAACAGTTCAGGACAGCGCTCCAGAATCTGATCCAGCTTATCGAGATCGTTATCCAGGATGCCGGTGCTGATTGCTACCTGTGGCAAGCTTTCAACGCCAGCGTCGCGCGCTGCCGCTACGAACGCAGTCCACTCCTCCAGCGCATAGTGTTTATGCACGGCGGTGACTAACTGATGACGCGCCAATTCGGTGGCCATCGCGAAGGTGCCCACCGTGTCCATATTCGCCGCCATCAGGGGAATGCCGGTCCAGGTTTGTCCGGTATGGCGCAGGCGGAATGTTCGCTCCAGACTCACCTGCGCCCGACTGTGCAACGTGGAGCGTTTCGGGCGGATCAGCACATCCTTAAAGCCCAGTTTTAAATCAGCTTCGATGCGCATAACGTCCGGTCTGCTCCCTCCTTAAATTCGCCCATACAATTCCAGCAAATGCCGGTAATGCCCGGCGATGTGCGGTTTCACCTGCTCCCAATCAAATCGCCAACGCCAGTTGCCGTTGGCAATGCCGGGTAGATTCATCCGGTGCTCGCCATCCAGCGCCAGTACATCCTGCATGGGCACTATCGCCAGTCGCGCGACCGAGGCGAAGGCTGCTCTCACCAGTCCTTCCGGCATCCCTTCCGCTGTTCCGCCCAGATAATCAAACAAATGGTGACGGGTTCCGGCATCCAGCTCATCGAACCAACCCATCGTGGTGTTGTTATCATGCGTACCCGTGTAGGCGACCGCATTGGGAACATGATGATGCGGCAAATAGGGATTATCTGCCCCGCCGCCAAACGCGAAATGCAGCACCTTCATGCCCGGCAGCTCATTCTCATCGCGCAACGCTTCGACCTCGGGGGTAATAATCCCCAAATCTTCGGCAACCAGGGGCAGATTGCCGAATTCCTCCCGCAACGCACTGAGCAGCGCTTGACCTGGTGCCGTCTGCCAGCGGCCATGAATCGCCGTCTCCGCTTCGGCAGGAATTTCCCAGTACGCTTCCAGCCCTCGGAAATGGTCAATGCGCAGCAGGTCGAATTGCGTAAACTGGGTGCGAATGCGCGCCTTCCACCACTGGAAATCATTAGCCTGCATGGCGACCCAATCGTAATGCGGATTTCCCCACAATTGGCCGGTGGCTGAGAAGTAATCCGGCGGCACTCCAGCGACCACTTTGCGCCGTCCTTCGGCGTCCAGCAAAAAGGCTTCACGCTCCGCCCACACATCAGCACTGTCATAACCGACGAATAACGGAATATCGCCAAAGATCAGGATGCCGTGCTCATTGGCATGCTGCTTGAGCGCCGTCCATTGCTGGAAAAACAGAAACTGTTCAAATTTACGTTGATCGATGACCGGAGCGGCATCGATGCGTACATTAGCCAGTGCCTCCGGACGCCGGTCGCGAAGGTCGCGGGGCCAGTCAAACCAGGCTTTTTGCCGGTGGGTTGCTCGAATCGCTTGATAGAGCGCATAGTCGTCTAGCCAGTGTGCGTGATGACGCTGGAATACGGAATAAGTCTCTCGTTCAGCGCCACCGCGTTCCTGGAAACCCTGGTGCGCCTCCAACAAGCGCCGCTGACGGTAAGCCCAGCCGTCTTCCCCTGCACGGGGTCCCGCATCTGGCGCTAACCAGCCCGCCTCGATGAGCGGTTCCAGCGCAATCAGGCGCGGATTGCCGGCATGGGCGGATTGTGCGGAGTATGGGGATAAGTCGTCATGGGGCGGCCCCAGCGGCAAGGTTTGCCAGACGGTGAATCCACAGGCCGCCAGCCATTCGATGAATCGATAGGCATTCGGTCCCAGATCGCCATTGTCGTACTGACCGGGGAGTGAAGTTGGGTGTAATAGCAGTCCTGCGCGGCGCCGTTCAAGTGGCGAAGCCATGCTCATGAAGAATTAACCTCGTTGGGTGGTTTTTTGAAAGGTACATCAGCGAATGTGGTGCGCTTCTTGGCCGAGCATCTCGCGGGTGACCAGCACCACCCCTTGCTCGGTCCGATAAAATCGTCGGGCATCTTCTTCGGTATCCTCGCCAATCACCGTACCGGGGGGAATGACGCAACCCCGGTCAATGATGACCTTGCGCAGCCGACAGTAACGGCCAACATCGACTTCTGGAAGCACGACGGCATCGCGTAAGTGGACGTAGGAATGAACCTGCACCTGGGGAAACAGTAAAGAATGATTGACGTAGCCGCCGGACACAATGCAGCCATCCGCGACCATGGAATCGACCGCCATTCCGCGTCGGCCATCATCATCGAAGACGAATTTGGCGGGCGGCGCTTGATCCTGGTAAGTCCAGATCGGCCAGTTCCTGTCGTATAAATTCAACTCCGGGTCAATGCCGACAATTTCCATGTTGGCCGACCAGAAGGCATCAACCGTGCCGACATCCCGCCAATAGCTCTGTGTTTTGGTCTGCACATCCTGGAAAGGATAGGCGACTACGCGATAGTGTTCGAGTAGTATGGGCAAAATGTCCCGGCTAAAGTCATGGTCAGAGTGGGTGCGGGCGGCATCGTCGAGCAGTTGTTGATAGAGGAAGGCCGTATTAAACACATAGATACCCATGGAGACCAACGTGGTGTCGCTGCGTCCGGGTAGTCCCTCTGGGTGTTCCGGTTTTTCGATAAATTGAGTAATTTCGCCACGTTCATTGACGGTCACGACCCCGAATTCATGCGCCCGCTCACGCGGAGCCTCAATGCAGCCCAGGGTCACGTCAGCCTTGCTTTCGACATGGTGCGCCAGCATCGGCCCGTAGTCCATTTTGTAAATGTGGTCGCCCGCCAGGATGAGGACAAATTCCGGCGCATGATTGCGAATTATGTCCAGATTTTGATATACAGCATCGGCGGTTCCTTTGTACCATGAAGCCTCGTCGAGGCGCTGCTGAGCCGGTAGCAATTCTACAAATTCCCCAAATTCACCGCGTAAAAATCCCCATCCCCGCTGGATGTGCTGAATGAGGGAATGTGCTTTATACTGGGTCAGTACGCAAACTCGTCGAATGCCCGAGTTCAGGCAGTTGGATAGAGGAAAATCGATGATTCGATACTTGCCGCCGAAGGGCGTTGCCGGTTTGGCTCGCCACAGCGTGAGTTGTTTAAGCCGGCTGCCGCGGCCGCCGGCTAGAATCAGCGCCAGCGTTTCCCGGGTCAGGCGGCTGACGAAGCGTGAGGTGATGGCGGCGCTCATGCGTTTTATTCCCCTCTTTGGTATGCTTTTCGGATAAATGGGTTTGATGCGGTAGCGATAGGCCGTCCATTGGCGAATGTGTGGGCAGCCGTGTACTGCTGAACCCTCTAAATATAGACGTTTCTGAACGTAGTTTCCTGTCACTTGAAATATCTTGCCTGATCCAGCGCTGGGTAGGAGGGCAGGATGATTGAATGCGCCGATGACCTACTTTGATAATTCTGATAATAATCACTTGACCCAGCCTGAGGATCATCGTTTGATTCATGACGCTCTTCTGCTGTGGCAGGGACGACATTCTGACCCGTTTGCAGTGCTGGGTCACCATGGTCACGGTGATCGCGTCATTGTTCGGGTGTTTATACCGGGGGCTCAACAGATCCAACTTGTCGAGTTGGGCCAACCCCTGCAGCGATTGGCTCAAACGGACTTGTTTGAATGGAACGGCGTGACGGACGCTTTGCCGTTGCATTATCGGTTGGCATGGGTTGACGCTAAGGGTGATGAATATGCTGGTTATGATCCTTACAGTTTTGCTCCGCAACTGAGTTTGTACGATCTGCATTTGTTTAATGAAGGTCGACATCTGCATGCCTATCGAGTGCTGGGCGCACACTCGCGTCAGATTGATGGTATTGAGGGAACGCTGTTTTCGGTTTGGGCACCGAGTGCTGAACGCGTCAGTGTGGTCGGCGACTTCAATGGTTGGGATGGCCGATCTCATCCGCTGCGGCGGCGAGGGTCGGTTTGGGAGTTGTTCATGCCGGAGGTGGGCGCAGGGATGCGTTATCAGTTTGAAATTCGTACCCGGGAAACTGGCGAGCTGTTGCGTAAAAGCGATCCTTATGGTCGGGGTTTTGAGCGCCGCCCGGATGTGGCTTCGCTGGTCGTTGATCATGCCGCCTATCCGTGGCGCGATGAGGTTTGGATGGCCCGGCGGCGGCGCTTGCGTCCAGAACAGTCGCCGCTATCTGTCTATGAGGTCCATCTGGGTTCCTGGCAGAAGAATGCTGATGGGGGTTACTTGAGTTATGGGGAGTTGGCGCGGCGGTTGGTCGCGTATGTTGGTTCTCTGGGCTTTACCCATATTGAGTTGATGCCGATTACTGAGCATCCTCTGGATGCTTCCTGGGGTTATCAGCCAACCGGTTATTTTGCTCCCACCAGTCGTCATGGGACGTTGAAGGATTTTTGCGGTTTTGTAGATTATTGTCATCAGGCTGGTATTGGCGTCATTCTGGATTGGGTTCCTGGCCATTTTCCCAAGGATGCACACGGTTTGGCCTGTTTTGATGGTTCCTATTTGTATGAATATGCCGATCCGGCCCGCCGTGAGCATCGCAGTTGGGGAACGCTGGTCTTTAATTATGGCTGTAATCAGGTGAAGAATTTTCTGCTGGCCAGTGCTTGCTTCTGGTTGGAAGAGTGTCACCTGGATGGCTTGCGGGTGGATGCTGTGACCTCAATGCTTTACTTGGATTACGCACGGGAATCCGGTGAATGGATACCCAATCCTTTTGGAGGTAATGAGAATCTGGAGGCTATTGCTTTTCTGCGTGAGATGAATGATGTGATTCATCGGCGTTATCCGGGGGTATTAATGATTGCTGAGGAATCGACGGCTTGGCCGTTGGTGACTCGTCCGGCCTGGATGGGAGGGCTGGGGTTTGGTATGAAGTGGAATATGGGCTGGATGCATGACACTTTGGAGTATCTTATGCTCGATCCGGGTTTGCGTCGCCATCATCATGAGTTGCTGACTTTTGGATTACTGTATGCTTTTACCGAAAACTTTATGCTGCCGCTCTCTCATGATGAGGTAGTGCATGGTAAGGGTTCGTTGATGACTCGGATGGCCGGAGATCGTATTCAGCGCTTTGCGAATCTGCGATTGCTTTACGTTTATATGTGGACTTATCCGGGCAAGAAATTTTTGTTCATGGGCAATGAATTTTGTCAGGAACGGGAATGGAATCATGCCGGTGTGCTGGATTGGGATTTGTTGGCGAAGGTGGAGCATAGCGGATTGCAGCGATTAGTATGCGATTTGAATCGTCTTTACCGCGAATTGTCGTACTTGCATGGTTGTGAATTTGCGCAGGAAGGTTTTGAGTGGCTGGACTGCCATGATGCGGCGCATTCGGTGGTGGTTTATTTGCGGCGGCTTGTGGAAACGGGTGATGCTGCAGTGGTGATTCTTAATTTTGCGGCGGTGGCGCGTTTGGGTTATCGAGTTGGTGCGCCATCCTCCGGTATTTATCGTGAAATACTGAATTCGGATGCGCGATGTTATGCCGGTGGTGGGGTGATTAATCAGGATCTGCGGGCGTTTTCTGTTCCACACATGGGGCAGCCTTATTCGTTGCTGGTAGATCTGCCGCCACTGACAGGTTTGGTGCTCACGCCTTTTCATGTCCAGGGGGAGGCGACTGAAGTGGAGTCTTATTGAGGTGAAGCTACAGCAATTACGCTATTTGATCGCGATTGTTCGCAATCATCTGAATATTTCTGCTGCCGCTGAAGCGCTTTATACTTCTCAGCCAGGTATTAGTAAGCAGTTACGTCTATTGGAAGAGGAATTGGGAGTAGAGTTGTTTAGTCGTAATGGCAAGCATTTAACTGAGGTTACACCGGTGGGTCGTCAAATTATTGTTAAGGCGGAGAATATTCTGCGGGAAGTGAATAATATTCAAATTTTGGCGGAAGAGTATCGTGATGATCGTCGGGGTAGTTTGTCAATAGCAACGACGCACACTCAAGCTCGTTATGCATTGCCATCGGTAATTAAGGAATTTCGTGAACGTTATCCCGCAGTGACTTTGCAAGTTCATCAAGGTTCGCCGGCGCAGATTGCGGAGTTGGTTCAGTCGGGCGAGGTTGATTTTGCGATTGCCACTGAGGCTATGGAGTTGTTTACGGATCTGGTTATGTTGCCTTGTTATCTTTGGGAACGTTGTGTTTTGGTACCGCTGGATCATCCGTTGGCAGCGCTGGATTTTGTGACTTTGCAGGATGTTGCTCAATATCCGTTGGTGACTTATGTATTTGGCTTTACGGGTCGTTCGCAATTGGACGCAGCTTTTCGTGATGCGCAATTAAAACCTGATGTGGTTTTTACTGCGACAGATGCTGATATTATTAAGACTTATGTTCGACTGGGAGTGGGGGTGGGTATTGTGGCGCGGATGGCGTATGACGCTCACTATGATCAGGATTTAGTGCGGATAGATGCTGGGCATCTGTTTGCTGCTAATATGACCCGGATTGGTTTTCGGCATGGTACTTTTTTGCGTTGTTATATGTACGACTTTATGCAGCTTTTTGCACCACATTTGACTCGTGAGCGTGTTCGGCAGGTGGAACAGGCGAGATCGTTTGAGGAGGTGGAATTGTTGTTTGCAGGATTGGAATTGCCGGTTTTTTGATATCTTTTTCGTTTTGAAGTAAAGGTTGAAGATTCTGTGGGTTTAAGTAATTATATAGATGATGATATAAAAAGGAAATTATGATGTCTGTTCCGCTGACGGCTTGTTCATCAGTGACATTGCGTGTAGCGCTTCTGGAAAGTTTCGAGGCTTTTTTAACGCATCTCGATAATTTTTGTACGGCGGTTCGTCATGACGCCGCTTTGCCGGTCTGGGTCTCACGCACCGATGCGGAAGTTCTGGATCAGTTGGATATGCGTTTTAAGGCCATTCAACTCTATCGGGCGCTGTGGTATGAGGATGGTCAGGATGGTCGGGAAACGCTGACTTGCCCTGGTCTGGTCGGTGCCAGTCCTGAAACGATGGCGGCGGCGCAGACGTGTAATGTGGTTAAAGATGACTTTAAGGCGGCGGTATTGGCTTTAAAGTCCCTGGCTCGCGCTGAGGCGACGGCGGCGATGGCTGACTTGCATCGCCGTCAGGAAGTTGTTGCTGCCGCTATGCGTCGAATGGGCGCTGCTCGTCTGAATCTCAAGCAAGCCTATCGGCATATTCCCCTTCTCGACCGGCGTCCGTTGAAAGTCGGCTTTACCTGGTCCAAACAGGGCCGAGTGATTCAGCGGACGAGCGTTGCCGATGCCCGGCGCTTGCTGGAACAGCGGATCGAGACCCCGGAGATTGATCAGGAATTGCAGCGACTGGCCGGGATTCCGGAGGATGAGATGCTGGCCCGGGTGCGTAGCGTTTGCCCTCATCTGCGGGCGAATGTTGTCTTTGCCGTCCCCGAGGGTTCTGGCGTAGAGCGTCGGTTGATGCAAACACCGCTGCCGATTTTAATCCCTTTGCAACCGGGCGAGTCGTTGCCGGATTTCGTGCCGACCGCGCCTGACTTGCTGATGAATCCACGTCTGCGCCGCGCTGATGTGCGGATTGAGGATGAGCCGTTTCTTCCGGCGATGCGTATTCATCGCTATCGAATGCCTTTTCGCAGAAGATGATGGTATAAAAACAGCAAAAATCAACGGGCGTTCCCCATATTGTCCCGCCTTCAGCTATCCTGAAATCATTGAACTGATCCTGAACCGTCGGGACGGGCATCCTGCGATGCCGGACCGGCGATAATCACCCTTTATTCGAACCTCCGGAGGCTTCATTATGTCGTTGCGCGCTCGCGTCTGGCCAGGCAAATCCTATCCGCTCGGCGCTACCTGGGATGGGAAAGGCGTCAATTTTGCGCTGTTCTCCGCTCATGCCGAAAAAGTTGAATTATGCCTGTTTGATTCCTCGGGCCAGCGTGAGATCGAGCGACTGGTGCTGCCCGAACATACCGATCAGATCTGGCATGGCTATGTCCCCGGTTTATGGCCAGGCGCACTGTATGGCTACCGGGTCTCCGGTCCCTACGAACCCCAGATTGGCCACCGCTTCAATCACCACAAGTTGTTGCTTGATCCTTACGCCAAGCAATTCTATGGTTCGCTGCATCTGCGCGATGAACATTGCGGCTATCAGGTCGGTCATGGCAACGCCGATTTGTCGTTCGATACCCGTGATAACGCCCGGGATATGCTCAAGTGCGCGGTAGTGGACACCACTTTTAACTGGGAAGGCGACCGGCAACCGGAAATCCCCTGGACGCAAACTCTCATTTATGAAAACCATGTGCGCGGCTTTACGATCCGGCATGAGGGCATCCCCCACCACCTGCGCGGCACCTTCGCCGGGATGGCCCATCCAGAAATTATTAAACATCTCCAATCGCTGGGCATTACCGCTGTGGAGCTGATGCCGGTTCACGCTTTTGTCGATGACCGGTTTCTCACCGACCGGGGTTTGCGCAACTACTGGGGCTACAACACGCTGTGCTTCTTCGCTCCGGAAACGCGCTATCTGAGCGGCGGCGATCTGGCGGAATTCAAAACCATGGTCAAACGTCTGCATGACGCCGGCATCGAGGTGCTGCTGGATGTGGTCTATAACCACACCGCTGAGGGCGATCAGATGGGGCCAACGCTTAGTTTCAAGGGCATCGATAACGCTTCGTATTACCGACTGCGACCGGATGACCGCCGCTATTACATCAATGACACTGGCTGCGGTAATACGCTGAATCTGATCCACCCCCGCGTTCTGCAGATGGTCATGGACAGCCTGCGCTACTGGGTCAACGAGATGCATGTTGACGGCTTCCGCTTTGATCTGGCGGTCACCTTGGGCCGGGAAGATTATGGTTATGACCGGGGCGGCGGCTTTTTCGATGCGATCCGCCAAGACCCGGCTATGTCGCGGGTCAAAATCATTGCGGAACCGTGGGATATCGGACCAGGTGGCTATCAACTCGGTAGTTTCCCTGCCGGGACTGCCGAATGGAATGACCGGTTCCGTGACACGGTGCGCGGCTTCTGGTGTGGGCATGACGGGATGTTATCGCGGTTGGCCCCGAATCTGTTGGCTTCCAGCGATCTGTTTGAACACGATTGTCGGCGGCCCTGGGCCTCCGTGAACTATGTCGCCAGCCACGACGGTTTCACCCTGGCTGATCTGGTCAGCTATAACGACCGCCATAATGAAGCCAATGGCGAAAACAATCGCGACGGTCATCCTTCCAATTTCAGTAATAACTACGGCGTTGAAGGACCGACCACTGATCCGGCTATTCAGCAACTCCGTTTGCGACAGCGGCGCAATATGCTGGCGACACTGCTGTTGGCTCAGGGCGCACCGATGTTGCTGGCCGGTGATGAGTTTGGCCGTAGCCAGGGCGGCAATAACAATGCCTATTGCCAGGATAATGAAATCAACTGGCTGAACTGGAAGGACTTGCCCCCGGAGGAACAGGAGTTTCTGGATTTCACCCGCCGACTGATCAGTCTGCGCCGGGAACATCCGGTATTGCGCCGCACCCGTTTTCTCCACGGCTTGCAGATTTCCAAAATCAACGGGCTGCGTGATGTGGAATGGATCAGCCCCGGCGGCAGCGCCATGGCGGATTACCACTGGCAGGAACCCAAGGCGCGGTGCATTGGCATGTTGCTGGCCGGCGATGCGGGGGAGTATTTCACTCCCGACGGCTATCCGGAGACGGACGATACGCTGCTCATCTTTTTCAATGCCGGTCACACGTCGATCCCGGTGCAAATGCCGACCGTGCGCGGTGCCAATCAGTGGCGCTGTCTGCTTGACACGGCGCGTCCGCAGTTGGCGCCGGGCGAATTTCTGCTGCGCAATGGCGATGATTTTCAGATGGAACCACGCGCGGTAACCGTCTTCGCTCTCAACGACGAAGCGTCAGTTCGGTAAGCGCAGCCTGTAGTTTCACTCGCAGCGATCCCCCTCCTTGGTCAAGGAGGGGTTTCAACTATTGAAATTTTTATTGTATAACATGGTATAAAAGCATAATATATACGGCATGAAACTCAGCGTATGGGCAAAATCACAAGGCTTGTCGTACCGAGGGGCGTGGCGGATGTGGAAAGCCGGG